>JBLMXY010000043.1:0-29000 GCA_050257975.1 Acidobacteriota bacterium | reverse complement strand
CGACGAGCCGCTGGTGCTCTTCGCGGGCCGTCTGACGCGGCAGAAGGGGCCCGACTACTTCCTCGAGGCGGCGGCGCTCGTCGCCCGGGAGATTCCCGGCGCGCGCTTCGCGGTCGCGGGAGCTGGCGACCGCCTCGCCGCGCTGCGAGAGAGCGCCCGCGCTCTGGGGCTCGGACGCAAGGTCGCGTTTACGGGCTTCTTGCCCGCCGCCGAGCTCGACCGGCTGTACGCTCGCGCCGACGTCTACGTCATGCCCTCGGCCTCCGAGCCGTTCGGCCTCGCCGCCCTCGAGGCGCTGCAGCACGGGACTCCCGTCATCCTCTCGCGCGAAGCCGGCGTGTCCGAGGTCGTCCGCAACGTCCTGCGCGTCGATTTCGGAGACGTCCGGGAGCTGGCGAGCAAGATCCTCTCGGTCCTTCTCTTTTCGCCCCTGCGCCGCGCGCTCTCCGCCCGCGGCCGGCGCGAGGTTTCGCACCTGTCGTGGCGCGAGGCGGCGCAGCGCGTGCTCGCGGTTTACGCGGAGCTGTTGCCCGCGGCGCCAGCGGCGGCGAAGGGGATACGGGTCGCAAGCGGCCACGCGTCCCGAAAGCTCAAGATCCGCGGGGACCCGTGATCCCCATCTGTCTCGCCTTCACCGCCCACCTGCCCTACAGGCTCCGGACGTACGACCATTTCGACGTCGGCCGGCGTCACGACTATTTCGACGCCGGGGCGATGGCCCGCCGCCTCGCGCGCGCCGACGCGCTCTGCTACGGCCCGGCGGCCGACATGCTCGCGAGGCTGCTCGACGGCCATCCAGGCTTCTCGTTCTCCCTGGCGCTCTCGGGGCCGCTGATGGATCAGCTCGCGACGCACTCGGCGCAGCGGCTACTCGCCTTTCGCCGTCTGGTCGGAAGCGGGCGGGTCGAACCGCTTTCCGCGACGTCCCATCACTGTCTCGCCTGGGCCGTCTCGCCGGCCGACCTCCATGCGCAGATTGGCCTGCACCGCAGGCGCGTCCACCGGGAGCTTGGACGCGAGCCGAAGGTCTTCGGCGGCGAGGAGCCATGGGACGCGACGGGGCTCGCCGCGCTCGTCGCACCGCCGCGCTTCTCGGGCTTGCTTCTCGCCGGAGGCCCGCTCGCCTCGCAGGTGGAGCGCCGCCGCGTCTATCGCGTGGGGGGATCCGCCGGCCTCCCGGCGATGGTTCGCGACGAAAGCCCCTTCGAAGAAGCGTCTCGCCGCTTCTCGAACCGCCGCTCTCCCCACGGCCCGCCGACCGCCGAAGCGCTCGACCGCTGGATTTCCGCCGCCTCCGGTGACATTCTCTTCTTCTCGATGGATCTCGAGACGTTCGGTCTGCGGTATCCGCGGGAGACCGGTATCGTGGCTCTTTTCGAGGCGTGGATCGGGCGGACGGTCTCGCGCCAGCTCTCCCGATTCCTGACGCCATCGGAGGCCTTCGCCTGGATCGGCGCCGGCGAGAGTCTCCCGCGCGAGGCGCCGCCGGCGCGGACAGCCAACGAGCTCCAGCAGGACGCACGGGCGAGCCTCGCCGGACTCGAGAGCCGGGTCCGGAGCGCCGGGACGGCTTCCGCCGTCGAAGACTTCCGGCGGCTGACCGGATCGGATCACTTCGACCGGATGACCCTTTCGGCGGGAGGAGGCGTCGCGCCCGTGGAGAACGAGGCCGATTCGCCTTACGAGGCTTACATCGCCTTCCGGCACGCCGTCGCGGACCTCGAGCGGCGGCTTGCCCTCCCCCGCCGCGAAACGACGCATGCGTCGGGGCCCGCCCCCGCTTGACGCGCCGGCCGATTCTCCTGCTCATCGCCGATGGCTGGGGCTGGGCCCCCGCCTCGGAGGGCAACGCCATCACCCGCGCGCGCAAGCCCGTCTTCGACCGCTGGATCGCCGAGGAGCCCTGGACGCTGCTCGAAGCCTCGGGAGAGGCGGTGGGCCTTCCGGCGGGGTTGATGGGCAACTCCGAGGTCGGCCATCTGAATCTGGGCGCCGGGAGGATGGTCCCGCAGGATCTGCTGCGCATCGACCTCGCGATTCGCGACGGCTCTTTTTTCGAGAACCCCGCTCTCGTCGAGGCGGCCGAGAAGGCGAAGCGGCCGGGCGCGACGCTGCATCTTCTGGGCCTCGTCTCGGACGGCGGCGTTCATTCGCACGAGCGGCATCTGGAGGCCCTGCTCGAGCTTGCGCGCCGCCGCGGCGTGCCGCGGGTGGCCGTGCACGTCTTCACCGACGGGCGCGACACGCCGCCCCGCTCGGCCATGACCTACGTCGCCCGCCTGGAAGAGGTGCTCGCCAGGACGGGAGGCCGGATCGCGACCGTCTGCGGCCGCTACTACGCGATGGACCGCGACGGCCGATGGGACCGCGTGGCCCGGGCCTACGAGGCCGTGGTCTGCGGCAAAGGACTTGCGGCCGCGACCGCGCGCGAGGCGATCGCGGCGGCCTACGGCCGCGACGAAGGCGACGAGTTCATCCAGCCCACCGTCGTCGCAGACCCCTCCGGGCCCCGCGCCCTGCGCGACGGCGACGCGGCGATCTTCTTCAACTTTCGGGCCGACCGCGCGCGGCAGCTGACGCGCGCCCTGACCGAGCCGTCCTTCGCCGAGTTCCCGCGGACCGTGGCTCCCCGCCTCTTCCTCGTCTGCTTCACGGAATACAAGAAGGAGTTTGCGCTGCCGGTCGCCTTCCCTCCCCTGCGGCTCGAACGCATCCTCGCGGAAGTCTGGGCCGGGCACGGCACGACCAACCTGCGTCTGGCCGAGACCGAGAAGTACGCGCACGTCACCTACTTCTTCAACGGAGGCGTCGAGCGCGCCTACCCGGGGGAAGAGCGGATCCTGGTGCCGTCCTGGAAGGGAGCGACCTACGACCTGCATCCGGAGATGAGCGCCGGGAAGATCACCGACGAGCTCGTCGCGGCCCTGAAGCGCCCGGACCTCCAGGTCTTCGTCGTCAACTTCGCCAACGCGGACATGGTCGGCCATACCGGGAAGCTGCCGGAGACGATCGCGGCCATCGAAACGCTCGACCGCTGCTTCGGGCGGATCGAGCGGGCGGCGCGGGAGGCGGGAGCCACCCTCCTGATGACCGCCGACCACGGCAACGCCGAGAAGATGATCGACCCGGACACGGGCCAGCCCCACACCGCTCATACGACCAACCCGGTCCCGTTCGTTCTCATCAGCGGGTCCGAGCGCCCGGCCTTTTCGCCGGGATCCCTCGCCGACGTCGCGCCGACGATCCTCGGGCTGCAGGGGCTTGCGGTCCCGCCCGAAATGACGGGGCGTGATCTGCGCGAGGACGGCGGCCGCAGCCGCTAGCCTCTCCGGCGGACCCGGAATGCTAGTATCCGCGCCATGAAACTCGCCCGAGAGATCTACGAGCGCCGCCTCGAGACGATGCGCTCGCGGCTGGCCTCCCTTCCCGCCGACGCCCTCTACGCGACCCCCTCGTCGAACCTCTTTTACCTGACCGGGATCGACTTCCACCGCAGCGAACGGCTGACGGCGCTGCTGCTGCCCAGAGAGGGCGAAGCGGTCGTGATCTGTCCCGCCTTCGAGGAGGCGCGGCTGCGGGGAATGTCCGCGGTCTCGCGTGTGGTCACGTGGGCCGAGACCGAGGACGCCTTCGAGAAGGCGGCCGGGCTCCTGCCCGCCTCCGCGGGCGCACTCGCGGTCGAGCCCTCGACGGCCTACGACGATGTCGAGCGGGTCCTGCTCCGCAAGCCGGGATGGAAGCCCCTTTCCGCCGCCGCCCTCTTTGCCGCCATGCGCATGGTCAAGACCCCGGAGGAGATCGAGGCCATGCGGCGGGCCATTCGGGTCGCCCTCGGGCGCTTCCGGAAGGCGTTCGGGGCGCTCGCCCCGGGAGCCGTCGAGGCCGAGATCTCGGCGCTCTTCGGCGGAGACAACGTGGTCCAGTTCGGCTCCTCCTCCGCTCTTCCGCACGGCGCGTCGAGCTCCCGCGCGCTCCAGCGCGACGAGGCGGTCCTGATCGACGCCTGGGACCGGCCCGAGGGCTACTACTACGACATCACGCGGTCGACCTTTTTCGGCAGGCCGACCGACGAGTACCGCAAGGTCTGGTCGATCGTTCTCGAAGCGCAAACGGCCGCGATCGAGAAGGCCGCTCCGGGCGTCCCCTGCTTCGAGGTGGACGCGGCGGCGCGGCGCGTGATCGAGAGGGCGGGATACGGCGAGTTCTTCACGCACCGGCTGGGACACGGCCTCGGGATCGACGTTCACGAGCCGCCTTACATGGTGGGCCACGACCGGACCGTCCTCGAGCCCGGCATGACGTTCACCTCCGAGCCCGGGATCTACCTGCCCGGGCGCTTCGGCGTCCGGATCGAGGACGACGTCCTGGTGACGCAGGAGGGAGCGGAGTCGCTGTCGCCGCGCGTGTCCCGCCTGGAGCCCATCGCGGCGTAGGGAAGCATCGGCCCGCCTTCGGTTCGAGAGCTCCGAACCCGCGATGTCCTGACCATCCGATGACCCGACTCGCGCCCGCCGTCGCGCTGGCTCTGCTGACCATCCTGCCTCTCGGGGCCCAGGTCTCGCCTCCCGAGCTCGAGGAAGCGGCCGAGGTCGCCCGGCGCGCCGCGGGAGCCGCGCTGCGCGGACAGCCCCGCATCCTCTTCGAGGCCCTCGACATCGACGGCATCCTCGAGCGGCGCATCGGCGCCGGCGTCTGGGCGCGCCTGACGGAGCGCCAGCGCGAGCCGCTGCGAGCCGTGGTGCGGCAAACCTTCGCGACCGCGCTCTCCTCCGGCCGCTCGGGGCCCGGCGAGATCGCCTGGTCGTCCGCCCGGGAAAGCGACGGAGAGGCGTCCGTCTCGCTCGGAGTCCGCTTCGGCCAGCGGTGGCTGAAGAGCCGCTGGTCGCTGCGGCGGGTCTCCGGTGGCTGGCGCATCGAGGACGTCACGCTTTCCGATCCCGGCGTGTCGCTCGCGGCCGAGTCGCTGCGCTCCCTGGGCCCGAACCCCGTTCGCCCCCGGGACCGGCGCCAGCAGGCGCGTCAGGAGGCCTACCCGCGGCTGGCCGGCCTCGGGTTGATTGCCGTCGTCGTTCTCCTCGCCTACCGGCGGCTGAAGCCCGGCAAGCGCGTTCTGCTGCTGCTGACGGCATCGGCGCCCGCCCTCCTCTTTCTGGCCGACGGCGTTCTGGCGGTCCGCCGGGCGCTGGCCGAGCCCTACGTCGTCTCCGAGGGCCTTCCCGCCGCTCCATGGGAACGCTGGCTGCGTCTGGCCCGCGAGGCGGAGCGGGAGGGGCGGATCGCGCAGGCGGAACCCCTCTGGAAGCGCGCCATCGCAGCCGGGGCGGCTCGCCAACCGATCGCGTACGAGCGGGGTCTCGCGGCGCGCGAGCGGGGAGACCCGGAAGCGGCGCGGGCGCACTTCACCGCCGCGCTCGAGCCCCCGGCTCCCGCTCCCGGCGCTCTTCGAGAGCTCGCGCTTCTGGCGCTGTCGGAAGGCAAGAACGGCGAGGCGAGACTCCTTCTCGACCGCTACGCGGGAGCGACCGGGCCCGATCCCGACGCCCTCGCGATCGAGGCGGTGGTCGACGCCAACCTGGGTGCCCCGCAGAAGGGGCTCGAGGCGATCCGGAAGGCCCGGGAGCTGGTGGGCGGGGGGGCGCGCGCCGCGGAGCTCGAGGCGCGCATCCGCGCCCGGGCGGCCGATGCCGCGGGCGCCGTCGCCGCGCTCAAGGAGCTCGAGCCCGAGGGCCGGCTGGACCGCGACGCGCTGCGCGCGGATCCCGCCTACCTGCCGATCGCCAATGACCCCGCCTGGGTCGCCTTCCTGAACGAGGCCCCCGCCCCGCCTTCGCCGACGCCAAGACGGCGAGAGGATCCCTGAGGGCCCCCTACCGGCTCGATCCGCGCGCCGCCCGGCGCTCCTTCTCTCCGGCCCGGGGCGCCCGCTCCGCAGCCGCCGTGATCACGTCGCGCCCCTTGCCTCCGTAGAAGTCGACCAGCGCCGAGACCAGGGCCCGGGCGACCCGGTCGCGGTAGGACGACGTTACGAGCAGTTTCCGATCCTCCGGGTTGTTCAGGTTGCAGACCTCGACGAGAACCCGTGTCGGGATCCGGTTGTAGCGCAGGATCGCCGGAACCCACTCGCGCCCTCCGCGGATCACGTTGCGGCGCACGGGCTGGAAGTCGTGCAGGGGCAGCCCCGCCTCCCGGAACGCCGCCACGATCTTCTGGGCAAAGTCCCGCGACATCCCCTCGGCCTGCATCCGTTCCCTGCGGGAGAAGGAGACCCGGGGCGCCTCCCGAACTTCCCGCCGAGAGGAATAGGGCTCGCCCGTCTTGCCGTAGCTGCCCTCCAGGTACTTCTCGCCCGGGATGTAGACCATCAGGCCTCGCACGGCCGGATGCAGCGAATCCGCGTGGAGCGAGAGAAACACCGTTCTTTCCTCCGATCCGCCGTCTTTCTCCGCGCGGCGCAAGACCGCGTTGGCCAGGTACCAGCGGAAGTTCACCCCCGCCACCGCGTCTTCCAGCTCGTACGGCGGCGTCGTCATCACGCGGGCGCTTCGCCAGTCGGCCGCGCCGGCGCGCCGGGAGGAGCAGGCCTTCGCACCCCGGACGGTGCGAACCACCCTGGCCCGGGTATGCCGCTCGAGCAGCGTCTCGACCCGGCAGGCGAGCTCGTAGACCTCGCGGGCCTCCTCGACGCCGCCGACGATCGCTCCCGTGTCGCGGCCGCCGTGTCCCGCGTCGAGCACGAACGTGACGCCGGACAGGTCCGCCGCCCGGACCCGGTTGACGAACTGGGCCGTCTCCAGGCGCGCGGTTTCCTCCTCGATGCGCTGCGGATCGTCGGGCGGGCGGAACTCCGGTGCCAGGTCCTCGACGGGGATCTTCACCCCGTAGCCGACCGGGATCGAGCGCACGTCGGCAATCGCATTGCGCGCGGCGATCTCCGCCGCCTTTTCGTTGACGTCCTCGGCGTGGACGCGGCCGGTAAAGCGCGCGACGACGGCCGAATAGAGCGCTTCCCCTCGCCGCAGCCGGTAGATCGCGTAGCGTCCCTTCTCGTCCGACCCGAACTCGAGAGGCGCCTCCGGCGGCGTCGAGGCCGCCGCTTCGCTCCGGAACACCGGCAGGAGCAGCTCGGAGGGAATTCTCACCGCCTGGCCCTTCTCGGTCTCGAGCGAGGCGATGCCGCCCGCCTCCCGGATCTCCCGGTAGCGGCGGCCGTCTCCCGTGAACCATTCCGCGATCCGCCACAGGCTCTCGGGCTGGCCGGTCGGCGCGGTAATCCGGTGCGTCCAGCCCGCCGCGTCCGCGCCGTCTGCCGGGAAGAGCGCCTCGATCGCGATCTTCCGGTAGGGGGCGGAAAGCCGGGCATACGGCACCTTGAAGTGGACGTCGCGCCGCAAGAGCCGCTGCCGGCCGTCGCCTCCCAGGATCTCCTTGCGGGCTCCCGGGTCGTCGGTCAGGCGCCTGACGAAGGCGTCGACGCCCTCGTTGGGCAGCGGACGCGCCGCGAGGAAGATTTCGTCGCCGTCTTCGATCGACGCGCGAATCTCGGGGGAGACGACGACGACCTTTTCCGCCGCGAGGCCCGCGAAGGAAGGCAGCAGGAAGGCGGCGACCGACAGGGCGATCCGGGCGCGCCGGCGCGGCCGAGCCGGCAGCGCCTCCGGCGAGGCCGCGCGCCGCCACCTCCCGGTCAGAGGCATGCTCGCCTACAGGGACCGGATGCCGCGGGGCATTTCATCGGGAAAGCCGATCTCCCTCTCGAAGGCGCGGGCGCCGGCGAAGAGCCGCTCCTCCTGGTAGCGCGGGGCCATGATCTGGAGGCCCAGCGGCAGCCCCTCCGGGGAGAGCCCGGAAGGCAACGAGATCGCCGGCAGCCCCGCCAGAGACGCGGGCACCGTGAAAATGTCCGACAGATACATCTGGAGAGGGTCGTCCACCTTCTCTCCCAGCCGGAAGGCGGGCGAGGGAATCGAGGGGCAAACGATCAGGTCCGCCTCCTCGAAAGCCCGGTCGAAGTCCTGGATGAGCAGAGAGCGCGCGCGCTGCGCCCGGCCGTAGTAGGCCTCGTAATAGCCCGAGGAGAGCGCGAAGTTGCCCAGCAGAATCCGCCGCTTGACCTCGGGGCCGAAGCCCTGCGTCCGGGTCTCGACGTAGAGGGAGGCGAGGCTCGTCTCCGAACGGCGAGGGCCGTAGCGGACGCCGTCGTACCGCGCCAGGTTCGAGGAAGCCTCGGCGCTGGCGAGCACGTAGTAGATCGCGATGGCGGCGGTCGCCCGGGGAACCGAAACCGTCGTGACGCGCGCGCCCGCCCGCTCGAATGCCTGGCGACAGGCCTCCAGGTTCTCCGCGACTCGCGGGTCGAGCCCCTCCGCCTGCCCCTCCTCGAGGAAGCCGATCCGCCATCCCCCGATGCCGCCCTCGAGCGCGCCCTCGGGATCTCCGACCGGCTCTTCGGCGGCGGTCGAATCGCGCGGATCGGCGCCGGCCATGACGCCGTAGAGCCGGGCGGCGTCGGACACGTCGCGGGTCAACGGCCCGACCTGGTCGAGCGAGGACCCGAAGGCGACGAGCCCGTAGCGCGACACGCGGCCGTAGCTCGGCTTGAACCCGACGACCCCGCAGCAGGCGCCCGGCTGACGAATCGAGCCGCCGGTGTCCGAGCCGAGCGCGCCCGGAACCAGCCTCGCCGCCACCGCGGCGGCACTGCCGCCCGAGGAGCCGCCCGGGATGCGCTCGAGGTCCCAGGGATTGCGGGTGACCCGATAGGAACTGTTCTCCGTCGAGGACCCCATGGCGAACTCGTCCAGGTTCGTCTTTCCGACGAAAACGGCGCCGGCCCGGCGCAGCCGCGCCACCGCCGTCGCGTCGCCCGGCGGGCGAAATCCCTCGAGGATCCGCGAGGCGCAGGTGACCCGGCGGCCATCGACCCACAGGTTGTCCTTGACCGCGATCGGCACTCCCGCGAGCGCGAGCTTCTCTCCGGAGGAGACCCTCTGGTCGACGCGGTCCGCCTCCCGCAGAGCTTCTTCGCGGGATACTTCCAGGAACGATCCGAGGACGGGATCGAGCCGCTCGATCCCCTCGAGAGCCTCCCGGGCGACGTCCCGCGCGGACCGCTTGCGCGAGGAGACTTCCTCCGCGATCGACCGCAGGGGACCGGTCATTCGCCGCTCCCGACGACGCGGGGAACGACGCCGAACCCCTCGAACCGCCGGGCCGCATTGCGCTCGAGCGCCTCGTCGCCGCCGCCGGGCCGCGCCTCGTCGGCCCGGACGGGCGTTGGCGCAGAGTGCGCCGGCCGGGCGGAGGCGGTCTCGGGGATCTGCGCGATCTGGTCGATGTAGGAGACAATGCGGCCCAGCTGGTCGGCCCACAGGGACAGCTCGCCGTCCGGGAGGCGCAGGCGGGAAAGCTCCGCGACCTTGCGCACGACCTCCTCGGTGACGGTTTTTCGGTCGCCAGGCATTCGAATGATTGTAAAGACTTTTGGGGAGGATTCCGAACATTGACACGCTGACCCCGGCGTTTCGCCGAAAGAAAACGGTCATCGGAGCCTCGCTGCGCCGGCGCCGCCCGATCGCCGCGATCGCCCGGCTGGCCCGCGAGCGCGGCATTCGCGCATGGCTCGTGGGCGGAGCGCCCCGCGACCGCTTGCTCGGCCGGCCGGGGCTCGACGCGGACTTCGCGGTCTCTCGGGACGCGGAGGGTCTCGCCCGGGCGCTCGAGGAGCAAGGGTTCGGCAGGGCCGTTCTCATCTCCGAAAGCCGCCCCCGCGTCTATCGGGTCGCGGGGCGGATGCCGATCGATCTGGCCGAGCTCGAGGGTTCGGCCGTCGAGCAGGACCTGGCGCGCCGCGATTTCACCGCCAACGCCATCGCGATCGATCTGGAGACCGGAGCCTGGATCGATCCCTTCGGCGGCGCCGCGGACATCGCCGGGCGCCGGCTTCGCCTGGTGAGGGAGTCGAATCTGGCCGAGGACCCGCTTCGCGCCTTTCGCGCCGCGCGCCTCTACGCCACGCACCGCCTGGTTCCCGACGAGGCCACGCGCAAGGCCTGCCTCGCCATCGCGCCGCGACTCGAGACCGTTGCCGCCGAGCGGATTCAAGCGGAGCTCTCGAAGATGCTCGAGGCGGACCGGGTCGCGACCCCCTTCCGGTGGGCCCGAAGCGCGGGCCTCCTCTCCCCGGCCCTGGGCCTTCCGGCGGCGGCGGCCCGCTGGGACGCCGCCTGCCTGAATCTCGCGCGCCTCGAGCGGAGGCAGACGGCGACTCTCCCGAATGGCCGCCGCCGGCTGGTGCGCCTGGCTGCGATCGCCGCCGGGCTCGGACTCTCGCCGGCCGAGGCGTCGAAATGGCTGCGCCGGCTCCGGCACGGCCGTGCCGAGGCGGGGGTGGTGGCGAGGCTGCTCGAGCTCGCCGCGGCGCTTCCGCTGGCCTCTACCGAGCAGCGGCGCTGGGCCTGGCTCTACGACGCGGCGAGCCTGGCGCCCGATGCCCTGACGCTGACGGAGGCGGCCTATCCCGGGCGCCGGCCGCTCGTCCGCCGCGCCAGGCGCCTGTGGTTGGCTCGCCGCCGCGGCCCGGGCGTCAGCGGCGCCGACGTCATCCGCTGGCTCGGCGAGACCCCGGGGCCAGCAGTCGGACGGCTTCTCCGCGACGTCCGAATCGAATTGCTCCGCGGAGCGATCCGGACAAGGACGCAGGCGCGCGCCTGGCTTCGAAGCCGGGCGCCTGGAGCCTCCAGGGCCCGAAGAAGATAAGGCCATGGCGCCGCAAGTCCTAAGGTTGGAGCCGTCAACACGTTAGTCGCCTTCGAATTTTCGCCGCAACTCCCAACCCGCCGAACAGGTTATAATTCGCGCCAGTTTGACCCTCGCCGAGCTGCTCAAATTCATGGCCAAGAAGGAGGCTTCGGACCTCCACTTGAAGCCGATGCGCCCCCCGCTTCTGAGGGTCAAGGGGAAGCTCATCCCGATCAACACCGAGGCGCTGCAGCCCAAAGACCTCGAAGAGATGCTGGTCGGGATCCTCTCCCCGGCACAGCGGGAGAAGCTCGAGAACAACCAGTCCGTGGACATCGGCTACGGGGTGACCGGTGTGGCGCGCTTCCGCGCCAACGTCTTCATCCAGCGGGGCTCCATGGCCGCGGTTTTTCGCCGGATCCCGTTCAAGATCCCGGAAATCGCCGAGCTCGGGCTGCCCGAGGTCATCGAGACGTTCGTCCACATCCCGGCCGGCCTGGTCCTGATCACCGGTCCCACCGGCTCGGGCAAGTCCACGACGCTTGCCGCCATCATGCGCTCGATCATCGAGAAGCGGCCGGTCCACATCGTCACGATCGAGGATCCGATCGAGTACCTGTTCGCCGACGGGAAGGCCGCCGTCTCCCAGCGCGAAGTCGCAACCGACACGCCGGGATTTCCCGAGGCCCTGAAGAACATGTTCCGGCAGGACCCCGACGTGGTGATGGTCGGCGAGATGCGCGACTGGCAGACCATTCAGACGGTCATCACGGCCGCGGAGACGGGCCACCTCGTCTTCTCGACGCTGCACACCAACAGCGCCGGCCAGTCGATCGACCGCGTCATCGACTCCTGCCCCTCGGGACAGCAGCAACAGCTGCGGTCGCAGCTGGCCCTCGTGCTGCGCGCGATCGTTTCGATGCGGCTGATCGAGAAATCGGACGGCTCGGGGCTGACCCCCGTCTGCGAGATCATGATCAACTCGCCCAAGATCGCCAAGCACATCGAGCGGGGCGAGACCAAGGAGATCCTCGACGAGATCGAGACCTCCGTCGGCTACTACCGGATGCAGACGATGAACCAATCGCTCATCGCGCTGCTCGTCAACGGGCGGATCACCTACGAGCGCGCGATGCAGCTGTCCACGGACCCGGAAGACCTCTCCTTGAAGCTGCGGAAGCTCTTCCCGCAGATCGAGGAGGAACAGCGAGGTGGTCTCATGGCTTCGGACAACGACTTCTCCGCCATCACGCAGCTGATGGACGTCAAGCGGCTCTACGAGGAGCAGGAAGAAAAATGGAAGCTGCGGATCGGGGAGAAGGAAGAAGAGATCGCGCGCTACACCAACGAGCTGCGCGAGCAGCGGCGCCTGACACAGGTGCGCGACCAGTCGATCGCCGAGCTCGAGGAAGAGGTCGGGCGTCTGAAGGCCGAAAACGAGCGGTCGACGCGGGACTTCCAGCAGAAGATCGCGCAATTGAACGAGCGCATCCGCGAGCTCAACCAGCGCGTCATGATGGCGGAGGGCGGCAAGGCCGCCGCCGGCGGCGGTTTCTTCAAGAAATAGGCCACGGCGCAGCGAAGCCGCGCCGCCGCGAGAACCCCCTTCCCCCGCGGGGAGAGGGCGCGTGGCTCAGGCCCGCCGATCCCTTCTCCTTCCCGCGACCCGCGCCGCCGCGAGCGTCCCCAGCGCGGCTCCCGCGGTGTCCATCGCGGCGTCCAGGCCCTCCATCGAACGGCCCGGAATGAACGCCTGATGCGTCTCGTCGGCCGTCCCGAAAACGGCGAGCGCGCCCGTCACGGCCAGAGCCCGGAGCAGCGTGAAGCCCGGCCGACCCGGCCAGCGGATCGCCCGCAGGAGCAGGAACCCCTCGACGCCGTACAAGAGGCCGTGGACGATCTTGTCGAAGGACGGGATTCCCGACAGGACGGGAACGGACGGCGGCGAGGGCCAGGAGGTCAGGGCGAGGAGGAAGGCGCCCCAGAGGAGCGCCCCCCGGCGAAAGCCGGGGTCGCCCCCTCGACGACCCGCTTCCCTCACTCTCCCCGCTTGGTGTGTCCGGTGCGGCTCGGTCCCTTCTTGGGCGCAGCCTTGGCGGCTGCCCGCGCGCTTTTCGCGGGCCGCGCGGGCCGGGCTTTCTTCGGCGGCTTCGCGGCCTCGGCCGGCGCCGCGCCCTCCGCCTCCTCGGGCTTCTCCTTGCGGACGGTCTCGACCCGTCCGCCGGCCGCCCGGCGCGCCCGGTCCGCAAGCGACTCCTTGCGGGGCGCCTTCTCCTTCGCCTCGAACTTGAAGTCGACGAACTCGAGGATCGCCGCTTCGGCGCCGTCTCCCTGCCTGGACCCCAAGCGCAGGATTCGGGTGTAGCCACCCGGCCGGTCCACGAAGCGCGGAGCAAGGCTCTCGAAGACTTTCTTGACCGTCGTGCGGTCCGGGATCCAGCGGGCGACCTTGCGCCGCGCCGCCACGACGTCGTTCTTCCCGATCGTGATGAGGCGCTCGGCCAGGGGGCGGAGCTCCTTCGCCTTGGTCAGCGTCGTCTCGATTCGCTCATGCGTCATCAGCGACTGGAGCTGGTTTGAGAACATCGCCAGTCGGTGAGACGTCGTTCGCCGGAGCTTTCGCCCGGCCCGGTTGTGCATCATGGCCGATTACTCGCTCTTCGTTTCGGCGGGCTCGAGTTCCATGCCCAAGGACAGGCCCATCGGCCGGAGAATGTCCCGGATCTCGTTCAAGGACTTGCGGCCGAAGTTCTTGGTTTCGAGCATGTCGCGTTCGGTCTTCTGGACCAGGTCCCGGATCGTCCGGATTCCGGCGTTCTTCAAACAGTTGGCGCTGCGCACCGAGAGCTCGAGCTCGTCGACCGAGCGATTCAAGTACTCGGCCAGATTCTCCGGCAGATCCCCCTCCCCCGCGCCCTCGAGAGCGGTCTCGTGCTCGGCGTTGACGAAGATCGTCAGGTGGTCCCGCAGCAGGGTCGCCGCCAGGCCGACGGCGTCGGCCGGCGTGACGGTGCCGTTGGTCCAGACCTCCAGCACCAGGCGGTCGTAGTCGGTCGCCTGCCCGATGCGGGCGGCCTCGACGTGGTAGTTGACCCGGCGCACGGGCGAGTGAACCGAATCGATCGGGATGTAGCCGATGCCCATGTCCTCGTCGAAGTTCTTGTCCGCCGAGACGTATCCGCGGCCCATCGAAACCCGGAGCTCCATCTGCAGCTTCCCGTTCTCCGACAGGGTCGCGATCGGAGCCCCGGCATCCAGGATCTCGATGGTCGAGTCTCCCTGCAGGTCGGCGGCGGTGATCTTTCCCTTCCGCTCCACGTCGAGCGTCAAGACCTTCTCATCCATGGTGTGCATCTTGATCGGGATCTGCTTGAGGTTGAGGATGATGTCCGTCACGTCCTCCACGACCCCCGGCAGTGACGAGAACTCGTGCAGAACCCCCTCGATCTTGACGGCCGTGATGGCCGCTCCCTCGATCGAGGAGAGCAGGACCCGCCGCAGCGCGTTGCCGATCGTCGTGCCGAAGCCCCGCTCGAAGGGCTGCGCGTAGAACTTCCCGTAAGTGTTCGACAGCGTCTCGGTCTCGACCTCGAGGCGCTTCGGCTTCTGAAATCCTTTCCAGAGCGTCATGAACTCTCCCTCCGTTGTCGGATTACTTCGAATAGAGCTCGACGATCAGCTGCTCCTGGATGGGCAGCTTGATGTCTTCGCGCTTGGGCAGCTCGACCACGGTTCCGGAGAACGTCTCCGGCGACAGGTCGAGCCAGGCGGGCACGCCGCGCGCCCGGGCCGTCTCGACCGAGGCCTTGATCTGCTCGTTGGCGCGGCTCTTCTCCTTGATGGCGACCACCTGTCCCCTGGCGACGCCGTAGGACGGGATCGTGACCTTGCGGCCGTTGACCGTGACGTGCCCGTGCCGCACGAGCTGGCGGGCCTGGGCCCGCGACGCGGCGAAGCCCAGCGAATAGACGACGTTGTCCAGGCGCCGCTCCAGGTTCTCGAGCAGGTTGGCGCCCGTGATGCCCTTGCGCCTCTCGGCGTTCTGGAACGTCAGCCGGAACTGGCTCTCGAGAAGGCCGTAGATTCGCTTGACCTTCTGTTTCTCGCGCAGCTGGATGCCGTAGCCCAGAAGCTTGCTCCGCCGCCGGCCGTGCTGGCCCGGCGGGTAGTTGCGCCGCTCGATGGCGCACTTGTCCTTGAAGCAGCGGTCCCCCTTCAGGAAAAGCTTCATCCCTTCGCGCCGGCAGAGCCGGCAAACGGCCTCGGTATGACGAGCCAAATGGAAACCCTCCGCGGCTCCTTCGTCTTTTTGCGTCTTTCCTCCCGGCCAGGAACCGTGAGCCGGTTTACAGACGAGTCTTCAGTTTTCGGTTTTCAGTTTTCAGTTCTTTCCGAAACTGACGACTGATGACTGACAACTGACAACTACACCCTTCTCCTCTTCCTCGGCCGACATCCGTTGTGCGGAATCGGCGTCGTGTCCTTGATCGACTTGATGTCGAGGCCGTTGGCCTGCAGCGCCCGGATGGCGGACTCGCGGCCCGCGCCCGGCCCCGTCACCCGCACGTCGAGCGAGCGCACGCCGTGCTCCTTGGCCTGCTCGGCGCAGTTGGCGGCGGCCAGTTGTGCGGCAAAGGGCGTGCCCTTGCGGGAGCCCTTGAAGCCGATCCGCCCGGCCGAGGACCAGGCCAGCACGCCGCCTTCCTGGTCCGCGATCGCGATGATCGTGTTGTTGAACGACGCCTGCACCGTCGCGATGGCGTGCGGGACGTTCTTCTTTTCCTTCTTCGCGGCCCGGACCCGCTTGCCCTTCGCCGGCTTTGCGGGTTTTTCCGGAGTCGCGGTCGCTGTCGTGGCTTCAGCCATGTGTATCCTCGAATCCAGAGTTTTCAGTTCTCAGTTGTCAGTTGTCAGTTCCGGAACCGAGAACTGACGACTGACGACTTCCTCACTTCTTCGTCGCCTTCTTCTTGCCTGCGATCGTCTGCTTGCGGGGGCCCTTGCGCGTGCGCGCGTTGGTGTGCGTGCGCTGCCCGCGCACCGGCAGATTGCGCCGGTGACGCAGCCCCCGGTAGCAGCCGATGTCCATCAGCCGCTTGATGTCCATGGAGGTGTCCTTGCGGAGGTCGCCCTCGACCTTCACGTCCTCGGTGATCACCTTCCGAATCCGCACGACCTCCTCCTCGGAGAGGTCTTTGACGCGGGTGTCAGGCCGCACGTCGGCCTTCTCGAGGATGAAATTCGCCTTCGGCCGCCCGACCCCGTAGATGTAGGTCAGGCCGATCTCGACCCTCTTGTTCAACGGCAGATCCACGCCAGCGATTCGCGCCATTTGAAGTTCCTCGAGTTCTCAGTTCTCAGTCTTCAGTTCTCAGTTCCGGACCGGACAACCGGCAACGGACCACGGATGACTACCCTTGCCTCTGCTTGTGCTTCGGGATCACGCAGATCACCCGCACGACCCCTTTGCGGTGGACGATCTTGCACTTCGCGCAGATTTTCTTGACCGACGCCCGGACTTTCATGGCAGTTCTCAGTTCCGAGTTTTCAGTTCACAGTCAGCTCTCAGCTCACGGCTCGGTTTGAACCGACAACTGACGACTGACGACCGATCACTCCTCCTCACTTGTACCTGTAAATGATCCTGCCCCTCGTCAGATCGTACGGCGAAAGCTCCACGAGAACCTTGTCCCCCGGAAGGATCCGAATGAAATTCTTCCGCATCTTCCCCGAGATGTGCGCCAGCACCTGGTGCTTGTTCTCGAGCTCCACCTTGAACATCGCGTTGGGCAGAGGCTCCACGACCGTGGCCATGACTTCGATCGCCTCTTCCTTGCTCACCGCGCCGCTCCCGAGGCGATCGCCCCGGCCTCCGGCCCCTCGGGCGCCGCCGTCGCGGCCCCGACGTTGCCCGTCCCCAGGACCACGGCCCCGTCCGCCGCGAGCGCCACCGTGTACTCGAAGTGCGCCGAGGCGCTGCCGTCGCGCGTCCGGACGGTCCAGCCGTCCTTGTCGACCGTCACTTCCGCCCTTCCCAGGTTGAACATCGGCTCGATCGCGATCACCATGCCCGCCTTGAGCGCGGCGCCCCGCCCGGGCGGCCCGTAATTCGGGATCTGGGGCTCCTCGTGGAGCGCCGTCCCGACGCCGTGGCCCACGAAGTCCCGGACGACGCCATAGCCGTGGAGGATCGCGACCGCCTCGACGGCGGCGCCGATGTCCGAAACGCGGCCGCCCGGCCGGGCCGCGGCGATCCCCGCCTCCAGCGCCTCCCGCGTGACGCGCAGCAGATTCGCGCGCTCCGCGTCGATCCGCCCGACCGCGACCGTCCTCGCCGCGTCCCCGTAGTAGCCCTCCACGATCGCTCCGCAGTCGATCCCCAGGATGTCTCCTTCCTTCAGCACCCGCTTGCCGGGGATCCCGTGGACGACCTCGTCGTTGATCGAGGTGCAAAGGGTCTTCGGGTACCCCCGGTATCCCAGAAACGCCGGCCTGGCGCCGCGGCGCCGGATTTCCTCCTCCGCGAGCCGGTCGAGCTCGACCGTCGTGATCCCGGGCTCGACGGCGCGCTCCAGGACCTCCAGGGTCTCCAGGACCACCCGCGACGCCTCCTCGAGCTTGCGCAGCTCGTCCGATCCCCGCACCGTAATCACGCCGCCCCCCGCGACTGCAGCTCCTGGAGCGCCTGGTCGATCCGCCCCGCGATCTCGGAGACCTCTCCGACGCCATCGACTTCGCCGAGCACGCCGCGCTCCCGGAAGAATCGCACCAGAGGCTCGGTCTTCTCCGCGTAGACGCGCAGCCGCTCGTGCACCGCCTCCGGCCTGTCGTCGGCCCGGCTCTCCACGCCGGAACGGCCCCGAAGGCGCTCGACCAGGACCGCCTCTGGCACGGAAAGACTGATAACCGCGAAGGCGCGGCCTTCATTTCCGCCGATCAGCCGCTCCAGGGCCACGGCCTGCGCGACGGTGCGGGGGAACCCGTCCAGGATGAAGCCCGTGCGGGCGTCCGGCCGCGCCAGCCGCTCCCGGATCAGCTCGATCATCGTCTCGTCGGACACCAGGTCGCCCCGCTCCATCACGGCCTGGACCTGACGGCCGAGGGGTGTCCCGGCGCGCACGGCTTCCCGCAGCATGTCTCCCGTCGAGATGGCCGGAATCGACAGCCTCTCGGCCAGCAGCTTCGCCTGCGTCCCCTTGCCGCAGCCCGGAGCGCCCAACAGCAGGATCCGCATCAGCTGCGCCGCCCCCGGATCCGGCTCTTCTTCAGGAATCCGGTGTAGTGATGCTCGACCAGCTTCGACTCGACCTGCTGGACGGTGTCCATGGCGACGCCCACGACGATCAGGAGCGAGGTGCCGCCGAAGTAGAAGGGCACGTTCAGGCCCTGGGTGAAGAACTGGGGCAGCACCGCGTCGAGCCCCGGGCCGATCCAGGGGATCGACTGCACCTTGAAGCCGCTCGCCAGGAAGTCGGGAAGCAGGGCGACCAGAGTCAGATAGATCGCTCCGATGATCGTCAGGCGGGACAGCACCGTGTCGATGTAGTCGGCGGTCTTCCGGCCGGGGCGGATTCCCGGGATGAAACCGCCGTACTTGCGCATGTTGTCGGCCGTGTCGGTCGGGTTGAAGATGATCGAGGTGTAGAAGTAGCAGAAGAACAGGATCCCGAAGCCATAGAGCACGACGTACAGGGGCTGCCCCTGGCCGAGCGAGGTCGCGACCTTCTTCATCCAGTCGGCGCCCGAGAGCTGGGCCACGTAGGCCGGCAGCTGGATGATGGAGATCGCGAAGATGATCGGGATGACTCCGCCGGTGTTGATCCGCAGCGGCAGGTAGGTGTTCTGCCCGCCATAGACGCGCCGGCCCACGACCCGTTTGGCGTACTGCACCGGGATTCGCCGCTGCGCCCGCTCGACGAAGACGATGACCGCGATGATCACCACCATGAACACCAGGATGCCGAGCAGCGTCAGGATCTTCATGTTTCCGGTGCGCAGCTGGTCGAACAGCCCGAAGATCGCCGACGGCATCCGCACGACGATGCCCGCGAAGATGATCAGCGAGATGCCGTTGCCGATGCCGCGCTCGGTGATCTGCTCGCCCACCCACATGATGAAGATCGTGCCCGTCGTGAGGGTCAGGACCGTCAGGACCCGAAAGCCCCAGCCCGGGTGTGGAACCAGTTGCACGCCGTTGGGGCTCTGCTTCTCCAGCCAGAAGGCGATTCCCGTGGCCTGGATGACCGACAGCAGCACGGTGCCATAGCGCGTGTACTGCGTGATCTTCTTGCGCCCCATCTCTCCTTCCTTGGACAGCTTCTCGAGGTAGGGCCAGACGACCGTCAGCAGCTGCAGGATGATCGAGGCGGAGATGTAAGGCATGATCCCGAGCGCGAACACCGACAACCGGCGAAGCGCCCCGCCCGAGAAGATGTCGAGGAACCCGAGCGCGCCCCCGGCCGTTCCCTGGAAGAACGCGCGCAGCGCCGCGGGATCGATGCCGGGAGTCGGGATGTGCGCCCCGAGCCGGTACACCGCAAGCAGAAGGAACGTGAAGATGATCCGCTTGCGCAGATCGGGGATGCTGAAGATGTTGAAGAAGCTCGCGAGCGCGTTCAACGCGGAATCACCTCGCAGCGGCCGCCGGCCGCTTCGATCTTGGCCTGGGCCCCCGCCGAGAACTTGTGCGCGGAGACGGTCAACGCCTTTCCGACCTGCCCGTCGCCCAGGATCTTGACCGGGCGGTTGCGCCGCGACAGCCGCGCGGCCGCGAGCGTCTCGGGCGTGATCGCCTGGCCCGCCTCGAACCGGTCGAGCTGCGACAGATTCACAACGTCGTACTCGACGCGGAAGATGTTGGTGAAGCCTCGCTTGGGAACGCGGCGATGCAGGGGCATCTGGCCCCCCTCGAAGCCGCGCAGGTGCCGATAGCCGGTCCGGGACTTCTGCCCCTTGTATCCGCGGCCCGCCGTCTTGCCGTGCCCGGAGCCGGGACCGCGTCCCACGCGCTTGCGGTAGTGGGTGGCGCCCGGCGAAGGCGCGAGCCCGTGGATCCCGGCGGCGGGCGGCAGGACGGGCCGCTCCGGCGCCGCCGCAGCGGCCTTTCGCGGCTCCGCGGGAGGGGCGGGAGCCTCGGCCCTGGCAGCGCGCTTCTTGGGCGCGGCCGCCTTCGCGGCCCGGGCGGGCGCCTTGCCCCTGGTCGCGGGCGCGGCCTTCTTGCCGGCCGTGGCCTTGCGGGTCGTCGTCTTCTTCTTCTCGACCATCGTCTAACTCTTCTTTTCGATCTCGACTTCCACGAGGTGACGCACCTTGTGGACCATTCCCCGGATCGCCGGCGCATCGGGCCGCACGACCCGCTGGCCGAGCCGCGTCAGCCCGAGCCCCTTCAGCGTCGCCTTCTGATCCTTCGGCGAGCAGATGCCGCTGCGCACCAGGCGCACCGTGAGCGTCCCGGCCGGCCGCGCGGGCCTTTCCGCCTTCCTGGCCGGCGCCTGGCCGGCCTCGGCGGCGATCTTCGCGAGCTCCTTTTCGGCGTCGATCAAGATCCGGCCTCCGTCTGGGGCACGTTGACGCCGCGCCGGCGGCGGATCTCGTCCTCGTTCTTCAACTGCCGCAAGCCGTCGAAGGTGGCCTTGATGACGTTGTGCGGGTTGGTGGTTCGCAGCGACTTCGTCAGGATGTCCGCGATGCCGACCGACTCGAGCACGGCCCGGACCGGTCCGCCCGCGATGACCCCGGTTCCGGCCGCGGCCGGCTTGAGCAGCACGCGGCCCGCCCCGTAGCGCCCGATGACGGCGTGCGGAATCGTCGTTCCCTTCAGCGAGATCGGGCGCATGTTCTTCTTGGCCATCTCGATGCCCTTCTTGATGGCCATGGGAACTTCCTTCGCCTTGCCCGAGCCGTAGCCGACGCGTCCCTGCCCGTCGCCCACGACCACGAGGGCCGAGAACGAGAAGTTCTTGCCGCCCTTGACGACCTTGGTCACGCGGTTGATGTGCACGACCCGGTCGATCAGCTCCCGGCCCTGAGCGTCGCGCTCCTTCTCCCGCTCTCGGGGCGCCCGGGAACCCCCGCCGCGGCTGCTGCTCATCGAGATGTCCTCATCGTTAGAACTCCAGGCCGCCCTCGCGGGCGGCGTCCGCCAGCGCCTTCACCTTGCCGTGATAGATGTAGCCGCCCCGGTCGAAGACGACCCGGGCGACGCCCTTCTGCTTCGCGCGCTCGGCCAGGAGCTTGCCTACGCGCCGCGCCCCGGCGACGTTGGCGCCGGCCTTCGCCTCCGCCCGCATTCCCGGGTCGAGCGACGAGGCGTGCGCCAGCGTCGCGCCCGCGGAGTCGTCGATGACCTGCGCGTAGATGTGCCGGCCGCTCTTGAAGACGGCGAGCCTCGGCCGCTCCTTCGAGCCCCTGACCTTGCTGCGGATCCGGACCCGGACCCGGCGCCGCGCCTGCGACTTCGCTTCCGATTTCATGGCCTACTTCCCGCCCGCCTTGCCGACCTTGCGGCGGATCACTTCGTTCGCGTACTTGATGCCCTTCGCCTTGTAGGGATCGGGGATCCGAAGCTTCCGGATCTCGGCGGCCGTCTGGCCGACCCGCTGGCGGTCCGCGCCGGAGATGGTGAGCTTGCCCGCCTTGGCGTCGAGCGCGACCGAGATGCCCTCCGGGATCGGGAACTCGATCGGATGAGAGTAGCCGAGCGAGAAGACGACCGTCTTGCCCTTGACTTCCGCCTTGTAGCCCACGCCGACGATCTCGAGGTCCTTGGAGAACCCCTTCGTCACGCCGGCGACCGAGTTGGCCACCAAGCTTCGCAGAAGACCATGCGAGGCGCGCTGCCGCGGCTCGTCGCTCGACCGGGCGATCCGCACCTCGCCGCTCTCGACGGCCACAGTCAGTCCCGCCGGAATGCGGCTGGCGAGGTCCCCCTTGGGGCCCTTCACGCGCACGAAGTCCCCGTCGGCGCGCACTTCGACTCCCTTCGGGATCGCGATCGGCATTCTTCCAATGCGTGACACGGCGGCTCCTACCAGATGTTGCAGAGGATCTCGCCGCCCAGCCGCTCTTCCCGCGCCTGGCGGCCGGTCCGGATCCCCCTGGACGTCGAAACGATGGAGATGCCGAGCCCTCCGAGCACCTCCGGAATCTGCTTGGCGGCCGCGTACACGCGCCGGCCGGGGCGCGAAACCCGCTCGAGCCCTCCCACGACCGGCTCGCCGTCGGCGTCGTATTTCAGGCCCACGCGGAGCACCGGGCGGCCCTTCTCCTCGACGCGCCGGTACGAGGCGATGTAGCCCTCCTCCGCCATGACCTTGAGCAGGTCTTCCTTGAGCCGCGAGGCGGGCAGGTCCACGCGGTCGTGGCCGGCGCGCATCGCGTTGCGCAGCCGGTTCAACAGGTCGGTGATGGGGTCGTTGATGTTCATGGTCGCCCTACCAGGAAGCCTTCAGCACGCCGGGGATGTAGCCCGCCGACGCGTTCTGGCGAAAGCAAATGCGGCAGAGGCCGAACTTGCGCAGGACGCTGCGCGGCCGGCCGCACACGCGGCAGCGGCGCACGGTCCGCGTCATGAACTTCGGCTTCCTCGCCGCCTTGATGCGCATCGCTCTGGTTGCCATTGTCGATTTCCCCTACTTGCCGAACGGCATGCCGAGCTCGCGCAGCAGAGCGCGCGCCCGGTCGTCCCGCCCGGCCGTGGTCACGATCGTGACGTTCAAACCCTTGGACTTGTCGGTCTTCGAATAGTCGATTTCCGGAAAGATGAAGTGGTCCCGGATCCCGAGGGTGTAGTTTCCCCGCCCGTCGAAGGCCTTCGTCGACACTCCCCGGAAGTCCCGGACCCGCGGAAGCGCGATGTTGATCAGGCGGTCCAGGAACTCGTACATCCGCTCGCCCCGCAGCGTCACGCGGGCCCCGATCGGCATCCCGGCACGCAGCTTGTACGTCGCGATCGCCTTCTTCGCCTTCGTCACGACGGCGCGCTGCCCCGCGATGGCGGACAGCTCGTCGACGGCCCCCTCCAGGATCTTGGGGTTCCCGACCGCCTCGCCGAGGCCCATGTTCAGCACGATCTTGTCCAGCCGCGGCACGGCCATGGCGTTGCCGACGCCGAGCTCCTTCTTCAAGGCCGGGGCGACCTCCTTGACGTAGCGTTCCTTCAGTCTCGATGGCATTACAGTTCTCAGTTCTCAGTGGTCAGTTGTCGGTTCATGCGAGCGCCGCCCCGCTCTTCTTCGCGAAGCGCTCGGGATTCCCTTCCGCGTCGCGGCGCCGCCCGATGCGCGTCGGCACGTTGCGGTCCGGGTCGACCAGCATGACGTTGGAAATCGCGATCGGCGCCTCCTTCTCGGAGATGCCTCCCGCGATGTTCTTCGCAGGGTTGGGGCGCGTGTGGCGCTTGATCAGGTTCACGCGCTCGACGATCACGCGCGCCTCGGAGGGCAGCACGCGCAGGATCTTGCCCTGGCGCCCGCGGTCCTTCCCCGCGATGACCATGACCAGGTCGTTCTTCTTCAGGCGCGGCTTCTTCATCACAGCACTTCCGGCGCGAGCGAAATGATCTTCATGAACTTCTTTTCGCGCAGCTCCCGCGCCACCGGCCCGAACACGCGCGTGCCCACCGGCTCGCCCTCGTTGGAGATCAGGACCGCGGCGTTGTCGTCGAAGCGAATGTAGGAGCCGTCCCGCCGGCGGTGGTTCCGGCGCGTGCGGACGATCACGGCCCGGACGACGCGCTTGCCGTGCTTTTCGACGAACGGCGAGTCCGGCGCCGCCTCCTTGACGGAGGCGGTGATGACGTCTCCCAGCCCCGCATACCGCCCCGCCGATCCGCCGCGCATGCGGATGCAGGCGATCCGCCGCGCGCCCGAGTTGTCGGCGACCTCGAGGATCGTCCCCATCTGGATCATGGCCTAGGCCTCCGCCTTCGCGAGCACTTCGCGCAGCCGCCAGCGCTTCGACCTGGACAGGGGCCGGGTCTCCTCGATGCGCACCCGGTCGCCGACGCGGGCCGCGCCCTGCTCGTCGTGCGCGAGGAAGCGGCTGGTTCGGCGGATCGTGCGCTGGTAGCGCGCCTCCTGGACGCGCCGCTCCACTTCGACGACGATCGTCTTGGTCATCTTGTCGGAAACGACCCGGCCCACCTTGGTGGCGCGGGGGCGCGGCGTCGTCGGTTTCGGGTCCATCACTTCTTCTCCGCCAGTTCGAGCGCGCGCTCGAACGTCTTGACGCGCGCGATGTCTCGGCGCATCGTTCGCAGCCGGCTCGGATCCTCCAGCTGCCCGGTCGCCTTCTGCAGCCGCAGCTTCCAGGCGGCCTCCTTCAGCTGCTTCTCCTTGGCGAGCAGATCGGCCGCGTCCTGGTTGGCCAAAGCCTCGCGCTCCTTCTTCTTCATCGGATCTCCATCTCCGAGTCGCGGGTCACGAGCCTCGTCCTCAACCCGATCTTGTCGGCCGCGAGTCCGAGGGCTTCCGTTGCGGTCGGAAGGTCCACGCCCTCCATCTCGTAGAGGATGCGCCCCGGGTGGACCACCGCGACCCAGCCCTCCGGCGCCCCCTTTCCCTTGCCCATGCGCGTCTCGGCGGGCTTCTTCGTGTACGGCTTGTCGGGAAAGATGCGAACCCAGATCTTGCCGCCGCGCTTGGCCGCGCGCGTCATCGCGATCCGGGCCGCCTCGATCTGGCGCGCCGTGATCCAGCCGGGCTCCAGGATCTGGAGGCCCACGTCGCCGAAGGCGAGGGTCGAGCCGCGGTAGGCCTTTCCCTTCATCCTTCCCCGCTGCTGTTTGCGGTACTTGACCTTCGAGGGCATCATCATGGTGAGTAGTTCTCAGTTCACAGTTCTCAGTTCACAGTTCAGTCGCCTGTCCGAGAACTGACGACTGACAACTGATCCCTGACAACTTTCCTAAGCGGTCTTCCTCCGGTTCTTCGCCTTGTGCTGCTCTCCCCGATAGATCCACGTCTTCACGCCGATCTTGCCGTAGGTGGTGTTCGACTCGGCAAATCCGTAGTCGATGTCCGCCTTGAGCGTGTGGAGCGGGAGGCGGCCCTCCTGGTACCACTCGGCGCGCGCGATCTCGGCGCCGTTCAACCGGCCCGCGCAGCGGATCTTGACGCCCTGGGCGCCGAAGCGCAGGGCGGACTCGATCCCCTTCTTCATCGCGCGGCGGAACGCGACGCGCCGCTCGAGCTGCAACGCGATCGACTCGGCCACCAGCTGGGCGTCCGTCTCGGGACGCTGGATCTCGATGATGTTGATGTGGACCTCCGACTTGGTCCGCTTCTGCAGCTCGTCGCGAAGCTTGTCCACCTCGGCGCCCCGCTTTCCGATGATGATCCCCGGACGCGAGGTCTGGATGTTGACCTTCAAGCGATTGGCGAATCGCTCGATGTCGATCTCGGACACGCCGGCGTGGGACAGCCGCGCCTTGAGCTCCTTTCGGAGCTTCAGGTCGTCCTGCAGCAGGTTCGCGTAGTCCTTCGTGGCGAACCAGCGCGAATGCCAGGTGCGATTGAAGCCGAGCCGGAAACTGTAAGGATGAACTTTCTGTCCCATTTTCAAACCTCGTCCGAGACTTCGATCGTCACGTGGCTCTTGCGGTGCAGCACGCGGTACGCTCGCCCCATCGGCGCCGGCCGCACCCTCTTCTCCTGGGGCCCCTTGTCCACCGTGATCTTGCGGATCACGAGCTCGTCCACGTCCAGGTGGGCCTGCTTCTGCTCGGCGTTGGCCACGGCCGACTTCAGCGTCTTCAGCAGGTCCCGGGCCGCGACCTTCCGCGCGTTCTGGAGGATCGCGACGGCGTCGTTGACCTTCTTGCCGCGCACGAGGTCGGCGACCAGGCGCACCTTCTGCGCCGAGCCCTTCATGTAGCGCAGCCTCGCGGTCGCTTTCATCGCGTCAACCCTTCGCCGGCGGCGCGGCCGGAGCCGGGGCCGGCGGAGCCGCGCCCGGCGCGCCGGGAGCGCGGCCGCCCGCAGCCGGCGCGACCGCCGCGCCCGCCTCCGCGGCCTTCTTGCCGCCGTGGCCCTTGAAGATGCGGGTCGGCGCGAACTCGCCCAGCTTGTGCCCGACCATGTTCTCGGCCACGTAGACGGGGATGAACTTTCGCCCGTTGTGGACGGCGATCGTGTGGCCGACCATGTCCGGCACGATCGTCGAGCGGCGGGACCAGGTCTTGATGACTTTCTTCTCGCGAGACTCGTTCAGGGACGCCACCTTTTTCGCCAGGTGGTCGTCCACGAACGCTCCCTTCTTGATCGAACGCGCCATGGTGGCAGTTCCTCACGCCTTGGAGCGGCGCCGGCGGACGATGAAGCCGTCGGTGCGCTTGTTGCTGCGGGTCTTGAGACCCTTCGTCTTCCATCCCCACGGCGACGTCGGATGACGCCCGCCGGAGGTCTTCCCTTCGCCGCCGCCCATCGGATGATCGACGGGGTTCATCGAGACCCCGCGGTTATGGGACCGCCATCCCATCCAGCGGTTGCGCCCGGCCTTGCCGATCGAGACGTTCTCGTGCTCGAGGTTTCCGACCTGGCCGATCGTGGCGTAGCACTCGATGTGGACCTGACGCACCTCGCCGGAAGGCAGCCTCACCTGCGCGTACTCGCCCTCCTTGGCCATCAGCTGCGCCGCGGCGCCGGCCGACCGGACGAGCTGGCCGCCCCGGCCGCGCTTCAACTCCAGGTTGTGGATCGTCGTGCCGAGCGGGATGCCCCTCAAGGGCAGCGCGTTGCCCGGCAGGATGTCGGCCGCGGGGCCGGAGAGCACCTGAGCGCCTACGGTCAAGCCGTTGGGCGCCAGGATGTAGCGCTTCTCGCCGTCGGCGTAGTGCAGGAGAGCGATTCGGGCGGTCCGATTCGGATCGTACTCGATCGAGGCGACCCGGGCCGGGACTCCCATCTTGTCGCGCCGGAAGTCGATCATCCGGTAGAGCCTCTTGTGGCCGCCGCCCATGAAGCGGGAGGTGGTGCGCCCCTGGTTGTTGCGCCCGCCGGTCGCCCTCAGGCCGACCGTGAGGCTCTTCTCGGGTCGCCGGGCCGACAGCTCCTGGAAATCGAGCGTCGTCTGAAAACGCCGCCCGGCCGATGTGGGCTTGAACTTCTTGACCGGCATCTTTGCGTCCTTACACGCCCTCGAAGAACTCGATGGGCTTCTCTCCCGGGGCCAGACGCACGTAGGCCTTCTTCCAGGCCCGCCGGCGTCCCACGAACCGGCCCATCCGCTTGAATTTCCCTTCCCGGTTTGCCACGCGCACTTCCGCGACCTTGACGCCGAAGAGCTTCTGGACGGCGCGCGCGATCTCGATCTTGTTGGCCGACGGCGCCACTTCGAAGCAGATCGTGCCGGACGCCTCCTTCAGGCGCGTCGCCTTCTCGGTGATCAGAGGCCGCCGGATCAGCTGTTGCGGTTCCACGGTCAGCCTCCCAGCGTCTCGACGACTCGCGACAGAGCCGGCTTCGACAGAACGACGGTGCCGTGATTGAGAACGTCGTAGGCGTTCACGGCGAGCGAGTCCACGAGCTTCCAGTCCCGGACGTTTCGCGACGCGCGCGCGAAGTTCTCGTTCTCGCGCGAATCGACGAAGAGCGCCTTGCCCTCGATGCCGAGCTGGCCCACCGCGGCCTTGAGGTCGCGGGTCCGGTGGGTCTGGAGGTCCAGGCCCTCGAGCACCAGCAGCCGCTGCTCCCGAACGCGCTGCGAGAGGGCCGCCTTCAAGGCGTTCTTCTTCGCGCCGACCGAGACGCCCTGCGCGTACGAGCGCGGCACCGGACCGTGGGCGGTCCCGCCATGCCGGTGGATCGGCGGCCTTCCGCCCCCCTGCCGGGCCCGGCCGGTGCCCTTCTGCTTGAACGGCTTCTTGCCCGACCCCGACACTTCGGAGCGAACCTTGGTCTTGTGGGTGCCGCGGCGCATCCCGGCGAGATAGGCCTTCACGACCTCCCAGACGAGGTGCCGCCGGTACGGATACTCGAAGACCTCGGCGGGCAGATCGACCTCGCCCACTCGCTCCCGCTTCCAGTTCCAGACTTCGACTCTTGCCATCGTCATGCCCTACTTTGCGAAGCTCGAGCGGACGATCTTGACGACCGCGTTGCGCGCGCCCGGGACCGCGCCCTTGATGTAGAGGAGGTTCTTCTCCGCGTCCACCCGCACCACGATCAGGTTCTTCGAGGTCGCCCGGCGCCCTCCCAGGCGGCCCGAGGAGCGGGTGCCCGGGAACACGCGGGAGGGAAACGCCGAGGGCCCGATCGAGCCGGGAGCACGGTGGAACATCGAGCCGTGGGTCGCGGCGCCGCCGCGGAAGTGATTGCGGCGGACGACGCCGGCGAAGCCCTTGCCCTTCGACACGCCCACGACGTCCACGTGGTCTTCCGCCTTGAAGGCGTCGCAGAGGACCTTGTCCCCCGGCTTCAGGTCGTCGCCCTCGTCCAGACGCACCTCCGCGAGCAGCCGCATGGGCGCGACACCGGCCTTGTCGAACCGGCCCTTGGCAGCCCGGTTGGCCCGCCGGTCGGGACGCGACTCGACCAGGCCGATCTGCACGGCGTCATAGCCGTCCCGGTCGGACGTCTTCTTCTGCACGACGAGGCAGGGCCCTGCCTGGACGACGGTCACGGGCACGACCGCCCCGTCGTCGCCGAAGAGCTGGGTCATCCCCACCTTTCTGCCGAGAATTCCATGCACGGCCATCTTTCGACCCTACTTCCCGAACGCCTTGATCTCGACGTCCACGCCGACCGGCAGCTCCAGTTTCATGAGCGCGTCCACCGTCTGCGAGGTCGGCTCCAGGATGTCGAGCAGCCGCTTGTGCGTCCGCATCTCGAACTGCTCGCGCGACTTCTTGTCGATGTGCGGCGAGCGGTTCACCGTGTAGCGCGCGATCGCGGTCGGCAGCGGAATCGGGCCGGCGATCTTCGCCCCGGTTCGCCGCGCGGTGTCCACGATCTCGGTCGCCGATTGGTCGAGGATCCGGTAATCGAAGGCCTTCAACCGGATGCGGATCTTGTCGTTTTTCATGTTCCTTTGCGCTCGCCTGTTCCTTGGCCGGTTTCAGGCTCCGTTCCGGGCACCGGACCCCGGGCACCGGTCACCGGCCCTATTCCAAGATCTCCGTGATGGTTCCCGCGCCCACCGTGCGTCCGCCTTCGCGGATGGCAAAGCGCAGTCCCTTCTCCATCGCGATGGGCGTGATCAGGTTGACCTCCAGGTTCACGTTGTCCCCCGGCATCACCATCTCCACTCCCTGCGGCAACTGCGCG
>JBLMXY010000042.1:0-32342 GCA_050257975.1 Acidobacteriota bacterium | reverse complement strand
GCTGGTGGCGGTGCAGGGATTTGAACCCCGGACACAGCGGATATGAGCCGCTTGCTCTGACCAACTGAGCTACACCGCCGATGCGGAGGGCGGATTATAGAGCCTTATACTGGCCTTCGTGCCGGGCCTCGGAGACCGCTGCTCCGTCTGCGCAAAGGACCTGGGATACACGCTCCCCCGGTGCCGGTTCTGCCGCAAGTCGGTGTGCAACGGCTGCTCGACCCGAATGGGGGGCAATACCTTCTGCAGCCGCGCCTGCGCGCATAACTTCCTGTACGGCGGGGAGGAGGACGTGGACGAATCGGGCCGCGGCGGCGGGGAGGAATGAGCGACACCGAGGGCGCGGCCGCCACCCGGCCCTCCCGCTTCGGTCCTGCCCGGTTCGGACAATTCCTCTGGCGCGACCCCAACACCCAGTACCTGCTGCTTTCCGTCGTGGCGGGGATCCTGGGCGGCCTCGGGGCGATCGTCTTCCGCACCCTGACCGAGCGCCTGACGGAGCTGCTCGTCGACGCGCGGGACATCGTCTCCGGCGGAGAGTCTCTCCCCGTGGCGCTACGGATCTTCATCCCCGCCCTGGGAGGGCTGGTCGGCGGCTTGGTCGTCGCGCGCTTCTACACCGAGAAGGGAGCCCACGGAATCTCCCAGATGATCGAGGTCGTCACCCTCGGCCGCAGCCGCGTGCGTCTTCGGCAGTCGCTGGGGCGCGCGGCTTCCTCGCTGGCGGTCATCTCGACTGGCGGCTCGGAGGGCCGCGAGGGGCCGATCATCCAGCTCGGGGCGGCGCTCGCCTCCGCGGTCTCCCGGCGGCTGCACGTCTCGCCGGAGCGCGTCCGCGTCCTGACCGCGTGCGGCATGGCGGCTGGCGTCGCCGGGGCGTACAACACGCCGATCGCGGCGACGCTCTTCGTCCTGGAGGTCGTCGTCGGCAGTTTCTCGATGGCGCTCTTCGGCCCCACGGTCGTCTCGGCCGTGACCTCGACCCTCGTCGTGCGATTCTTCCTCGGGGACGAGCCCGTCTATCACGTGGCCGCTTTCCGTCTCGAATCCATTCTGGAGTTCCTTCCCTTCGCGGTGATCGGCCTGCTCGCCGGCCCCGCCTCGGCGCTCTTCGTGCGGAGCCTCCGGGCCGGAAAGAAGCTCTTCGCGGCGACGAAGCTCCGGCCGCCGCTCTCGATGGCGCTCGGCGGCGCATGCGTCGGGGCGATCGGCATCTTTCTTCCCGAGGTATGGGGCAACGGCTTCGAGGCGACCAACCGCATCCTGCGGGGCAACCCCACGCTGCCGTTCCTGATCCTGCTCTTTCTCGGCAAGATCGCTTCGACTTCCTCGACCATCGGCTCGGGAGGCGTCGGCGGATTCTTCACGCCGTCCCTGATGATCGGCGCGACGGTCGGCGGCGCGGTGGCGCGGATCTTCCAGGTCGTCTTTCCGCACCTGGAGGCGCCGGTCGGAGGCTATGCGCTTCTCGGAATGGGAGGGCTGCTCGCGGCCACGACGCGAGCCCCGCTGCTCGCGCTCATCATGATCTTCGAGCTGACCCAGAACACGCAGGTGCTGCTCCCGATGATGGTGGTCTCCGTGCTGGCCGTTCTGTCGGCGCGCGTGTTCGAGGAGGAGTCGATCTACATCGAGGGTCTCCGCTCCGCGGGGATCGTCTGGGAGAAGACGCCCGAAGCGACGGCGATGTCCGCCCTGAAGGTCTCGGACATCATGCGCGCCGACGTCAAGCTGGTGCCGCGGACGATGCCGCTCTCGGAGGTCGTGCGCACCTTCATGGAGACGCGCAGCCTCTACCTCTACATCGGCGACGAGCAGGGGAGGCTGCTCGGCGTCATCGACCTGCACGACGTGAAGAGCCGCTTCGCCGACCCGACGCTCACCGACATCATCATCGCCGGCGACCTGGTGACGGAAATCCCCTTCGTCACGCCGTCGGAGCCGCTCACGAGCGTCAACGAGAAGCTGTGGTTCCGCGACCTCGGGCAGCTTCCGGTGGTCGAATCCGCCGAGGACCGGCGATTTCTCGGGATCGTCACGCGCCGGGACCTGCTCGGCGCTTTCGACCGGGAGGTGTTGCAGCGCAACCGCCTGCTCGCGCGGGTGCGCACCTTCCGCGAGGCAGAGGCGGACGGCGAGTTCGGCTACTTCGAGCTGCCGGAGAAGTACCGCCTGGCCGAGGTCGACCTGCCGGAGGGGCTCGAGGGCCGCACCATGGCGGAAGCGGGGCTGCGCAGCCGCTATGGAGTCTCGGTGCTGGCCGTCAAGAGGCTCACGCGGGACGGGACCCAGCGGCGGTTCGTGCCGGGGCTCGAGGACCGCTTCGCCCGGGGGGACGTGCTCATCATCCTCGGCACGGAGGAGGCGATCGCGGACCTCCGGGCGGGCGCCCAACGCTCCTCCAGGGTGCTATCCTGAGGGGGCTCGCCGGTCGATGAGCGAAGGTCCATGAACAAAGGTCGCGAGAGCGAGTTCGTCGCCCTTCGGGGCAAGTGGCTCAAAGAGCGGACCCGGCTGTACGACCGGGACACGGGTCTCCCCACGATTGCGACCTTGACCGACGAGCTCGGCAAGCAGATCCAGCAGCACGGGTCGCTCGCCGTCCTGATCTTCCGGCCGGGGTCCGAAGGGAAGGTCGAGCAGGTCTGGGGCTGGGAGGCGTACGACGACCTGCTGCTCGACTTCGTCCGCCGGCTCAAGGCCTTTCAGGCCGACGGCATCGTGCCCGGTGGAACTCTCTGCCTGCCCTACGTGCGCTCCGACGAGGTCATCCTGATCGTGAGCCCCGACGAGCCCTTCTTGAACGACTCGGGAGCGCTCGAGCAGAAGGCGGCCGAGCTCGACCAGCTGATCCGCGGCTACCTCGCCGAGCGGGCGGATCTCTCGGGCCGCTTCCGCTCCTTCGTCGGCGCCGGGCGGATCACGCTCGATCCGAAGTACCGCGCCGAGCGGCTCATCTACCGGGGGATCCAGGAGGCGCGCGACCAGGTCACGCGCAAGACGGTGCGCGCCGAGATCCGGGGAGGGGAGCTTCTCCAGGACGCGATCCAGCGCCGCGAGATCCATCCCGTGTTCCAGCCGGTCTTCGATCTGGCGACCGGGGAGATGATCGGGATGGAGGCGCTCTCCCGCGGCCCGCGGGGCAGCGAATTCGAGTCGGGCGAGACGCTCTTCTCGCTCGCCGAGCGCACCGAGCTGCTGGTCCCGCTCGAGCGCGTCTGCCGCCAGCGCTCCCTCGAGGCGGTGGCCGGCACCAACGGCGAGCGGCAGATCTTCATGAACCTCTCGCCGGCGGCGGCCTCCGACCCGGAGTTCCTCGGGCCCCTCTTCCTCGAGCAGGTCGGCTCCTTCGGCCTTGCGCCCGAGCGGATCGTGCTCGAGATCACCGAGCGGACCTACGCGATCTACGAGAGCCTCTTCCGGGAAGTGCTCTCCAAGTTCCGCTCCCAGAACTTCCGCATCGCGGTCGACGACGTTGGCACCGGCTACAGCAGCCTGTCCTCGCTCGCCGAGATCGAGCCCGACTACCTGAAGTTCGACAACGTGTTCGTGCGCGGCATCGACCGGCGCCGCACCAAGCAGGACCTGCTCGAGGCCCTGCTCTCCTTCGCGCGAAAGATGCGCACCCGCGTCATCGCGGAAGGCATCGAGACCCGCGAGGAGCTTCGCGTGCTCCAGTCTCTCGGCGTCCCCTACGGGCAGGGCTTCCTGCTCGCTCGGCCCATGCCGCTGGCCGACCTGAAGGACATCAAGCGGGTGAAGGTTTGAAGGAAGCGATCAGCGGTCAGCGATCAGCGGTCAGCCAAACGGAATCTCGCCTTCTGGCTGACGGCCGAAAGCGGAGAGCTGACAGCTTCTCCGGGAGGTTAGCTCAGCGGTAGAGCGCCTGCTTTACACGCAGGCGGTCGGGGGTTCGATCCCCTCACCTCCCACCACGATTCCGCCGATCCGGCCATTCGCAGCATTGCCGGCACCAGACCGCGGTGTATTGGGCCCCCCCGTTGGTGACTTATCGACGACTCTCCGTCGCGGCCTGTCAGGCCGTTGTAGGCTTCCTGCAGCGAGGAAGCGAGAAATGAAGCTCGTCAGGAGCCTCTTCGCCGCGGCGGGTCTCAGCATGGCGGCGGGCTTGCCGGCGCTGAGCAATCCCGCGACGCCGGCCTCCGCATTGGCCCGCGCGATCGACGCCGAGATCACGAGCCAGGAACAACAGTTCGTGCCGACCGCGGAAGCCATGCCCGAGGGCAGGTTCGACTACAGCCCGGAGAGCCTGAACCTGCCGGGCACCGAGCTCAAGGGCGTTCGCACCTTCGCGATGCAGGTCAAGCACGTCGCCGCGGACAACTTCGCGATCTGGGCTCCGTTGACCGGCCGTCCCGAGCCGGCAGGCCTGAATGCGCCCAACGGCCCTCCCGCGATGAAACCCCGAGCCGAGATCCTCAAGTTCCTCAAGGACTCCTTTGCGTTCAGTCACGCGGCGGTGCGCGGGTTGACCTCGGAAAATGCTCTCGAGACCGTAGAATTCCGCGGGCAGAAGGTCACGAGGATGTCGCTCGTCGTCCTGGCGTTGACGCACATGAGCAACCACTACGGACAGATGGTCGAGTATCTCCGCCTTTGCGGAGTCGTTCCGCCGTCCAGTCGTCCGATGCAGATGTCGCCGCCGCCCAAGCCCGCCGGCAGCTAGGATCGATCGGCGGTCTGCGCCGTCGCGGCCGGGGCTCGATCGGGCGGATCTCCACTGATGCGATCTCATCAGGCCGCCGCGGGCCGCGCAGCGCAGAGTAGGTCCATGCCAGCGGATCCGGCGGACCGTTCGATCTCCGGCGTCATCGACCGACGCGGCCTCGAGTCTCCGCTCCTCGCCCTGCGCCGCGAGGTCATCGGCGTGGACGAGCGGGTGCCCGTCCTGGAAGGCGGCCTGCGGCCCTACGTCAACTTCGACAACGCCGCGAGCACGCCTGCGCTCCGGCCCGTATTGTCGGCGGTCGAGGAGTTCCTGCGCTGGTACGCCAATGTCCATCGGGGGACGGGCTACAAGTCGCTCCTCTCCTCCCGGGTCTTCGAGGAGGCGCGCGACCGCGTGGCCCGCTTCGTCGGCGCGGATCCGAGGGAAGACGTCGTCCTCTTCACGAAGAACACGACGGAGTCGATCAACCACCTGGCCCGGAGGCTCGCGTTCGGGCCGGACGACGTCGTCGTCACGACCGTGATGGAGCACCATTCGAACGAGCTCCCCTGGCGCAGGGTCGCGCGCGTCGTCCACGTCGGCTTGACCCCGGAGGGCCGGGTCGACGCCGCGGCGCTCGAGCGCGCGTTCGTGGAGAACCACGGACGAGTCCGGCTCCTGGCGATCTCGGGCGCCTCGAACGTCACCGGCTACGTCAACCCGGTGCACGACTTCGCCCGCCTCGCCCACGCCGCCGGCGCCCGGATCTTCGTGGACGCGGCGCAGCTCGCGGCCCACAGGCCGATCGACATGCGGCCTTCCTCGGCCGCCGATCACCTCGACTTCCTCGCCTTCTCGGCTCACAAGATGTACGCGCCCTTCGGGGTCGGCGTGCTCGTCGGCCCGCGCCGCGACTTCGAGCAGGGCGATCCGGACCTGGTCGGAGGCGGAACCGTCGACATCGTCACCCTGGAGAACGCCTACTGGACGGACCTGCCGGACCGCGAGGAGGCGGGCACGCCGAACATCGTCGGTGTGGTCGCCCTCGGCCGCGCCATCGGCGTGCTCGAGTCGGTCGGATGGGACGCGATCGAGCGGCACGAGGCGGAGCTGACGGCCCGCGCGCTCGAGCGGCTCTCCGCGATCCCCGGCGTGGCCCTCTACGGGGACGCCGACCCCGGCCGCTCCCGAGGGCGCCTGGGCGTCATTCCCTTCAACGTCCGCGGCCTCTCTCATGCCCTCGTCGCCGCGATCCTGTCCTACGAGTGGGCGATCGGCACGCGCAGCGGCTGTTTCTGCGCTCACCCGTACGTGAAGGAGATCCTCCATGTCGGAGCCGAGGACGCCGCGAAGCTCGAGCGGGAGATCCTGGCCCGGGATCGATCGCACGTGCCCGGAGCCGTGCGCGCGAGCTTCGGGATCTACAACACCGCGGAGGAGGTGGACCGCCTGGCCGAGGCCGTCGCAGCGATTGCCGCGGGGCGCTTCGCCAGGGGCTACGAGCTCGACCGCGAGCGCGGCGAGTGGACCCGACCCGGGTTTCCCTTCGACTTCGAGAAGCGGTTCACGTTCTGACCGGCGGCCGCCTGGCGGTGCCGTGAAGATGCGCGTGTTGGAGCGCTCGGCGCGCGTGGCGTATCGTGGATGCCATGGCTCAGGATGAAAGAGACGCCGCAGGTTTCGAAGGCGTGGCGTCCGCCTCCTTCCTGATCGAATACCAGTCCGGCGCCGTCGTCAGCCGCACGCTCGTGCGAAAGCCAGCCGGCACGGTGACGGCCTTTGCCTTCGACGCGGACGAGGGCTTGAGCGAGCACACGGCGCCCTTCGACGCCCTGGTCCTCGGCCTCGACGGCGAGGCCGACATCTCGATCGCCGGCACCCTCCACCGTCTCGGCGCCGGGCAGCTTCTGAAACTCCCTGCCGGCCGACCTCACGCGGTGAAGGCCATCACGCGCTTCAAGATGCTGCTCGTGATGATCAAGGCGTGAGCCTTTCTCCCGCGAGGAACGCGAAGCTCTCGACTCCGGCGCCACGTTCCCATATGATGCGCCGTCCGACCGCGGGGTCGTAGTTCAGTTGGTTAGAACGCCGGCCTGTCACGCCGGAGGTCGCGGGTTCGAGTCCCGTCGGCCCCGCCAAACTGGCGATCGTGGATGTGGGGCCGCGATCCAGGTCAACTCGGACGGGCGGCCCCTCTGGAGAGGCTGCTCCAGACTAAACGTTGACCTCGTAGTTCCGACGCGCTCGCAAACGACGCGGGCTGACAGGCATCGAGATCCCGGCTGGTAGAGTGCCGCCGGCAGGAAGCGTTGTGGGCGCCAGGACGCATCGGCCGGCGTGGAAGGTGCTGCTGGCCTTCGCGATCATCTACCTCGTCTGGGGATCGACGTTTCTCGCGATTCGCGTCGGCGTCCGGGAGGTTCCTCCCTTCCTTCTCGCGGCGATGCGGTTCCTGGTGGCGGGGCTCGTTCTCTACGGCTGGATGACGGCGCGGGGCGAGCGCTCGCCGAGCGCGCGCCAGTGGGCGTCCATCCTGGTTCTCGCGGTGCTGATCTTCGTGATCGACTACGGGCTCTTGTTCTGGGCCGAGCAGCGCGTGCCTTCGGGGATTGCCGCGGTCATGGTGGCCACCATCCCGGCTTTCATGGCCCTTTCGGAGATCACTCTCCTGCGCACGCAGCGTCTCACCCTTCGCCTGGCCCTGGCGCTTCTCGTTGGGATCGGGGGAGTGGCGGTGCTGACGAGCAACTCCTCGAACCTCGGCGGTGCTCCCATCGACCGGAGCGGAGCCGTGGCGCTCCTCATCGCGGCGATGAGCTGGTCGGTCGCGTCGGCGCTCGCGCGCAAGCTGCCGCTGCCCGAATCCAAGGTCATGAGCTCGGGGGCGCAGATGCTGGCGGGAGGAGTCTTGCTGGCCGTGACGGCGGCCGCGCTCGGGGAGTTCCGGGACTTTCACCCCGGGACCGTCTCCCGCGGCGCGTGGCTCTCGCTCCTCTATCTGATCGTCGCCGGGTCCATCGTCGCGTTCACGGCCTACGTCTGGCTGATTCATCACGAATCGCCCACGAAGGTCGGAACCTATGCGTACGTGAACCCCGTCGTGGCCGTTCTGCTCGGCTATTTTCTCGGCGGCGAGGCGCTCGGCCAGCGGGCGATTCTGGGGACGCTCTGTGTCCTGGCGAGCGTGGTCCTGATCACGACCACGCCCTCCCGGAAGCCGACCGCGACGCTCGCCGTGGAAGATGCCGGGTAGCGGAGAGCGCGATCAACGCTGCGCAGCGCCGGATCGCCTCAGGGCTCGGCCGGCAACGGCAGAGAGGCCTGCCCGAAGACGTACCGCCAGCCTTTCGCCGTGCGCACGTAGGTGTCGCTGAACCAGAGCTTGCGCTCGATGGGTTTGCCGTCTCTCGTGCCCTTGATCCAGAGGAGCGCCGTGACGACGGCCGTGTCGCCCCACACGCGCACGGTCTGGTGGATGTCTTCCTGATGCTCGTAGACGGTGGTCTTGTCGCGCGCCTCTTTGAGGAGGTCCGCCTTGTTGAACGTCTGGCCCCGGCCCGTGGCCAGAACGAAGTCGTCGGCCAGGATGCGGTCCATCGCCGCCGCGTCGTTGGCCTTGACGGCCGCCTGATACTCGGTGTCGAGCCGGGCGACGATCTTCTCGGCTTCGGCGGGAGAGTCGCCCCGCAGAGAGGTCGCGATCGCCGCGAACGCGCCAGCGAGAAGCGCCAGCCTCAGGATGGAGGAAGTCGCCATCGTCGTCTCCCTTCGAATGCCCCGCGACGGCCTCGGGACTCCCCGGGGCCTCAGGACTGCGGCGCGATGTTGAGGCGGAGCGTACCATCGGCGGCGTGGGCCGCGGGAAGGCTCGCCGTGCCGGCGAAAGGGCCTCGAGGAAGGCAGCCCCGGTGAGGCTCGTCGATTGTCCCGAGCTTCGCGACCGGGTCGGCGTTTTCCGCGATCGCGCGCACGCGGGCGAGGTCCTGGCGGGACTGCTCGAGGGGTTCCGGGGCAGCGATGCCGTCGTCCTGGCGATTCCGGCGGGCGGCTATCCGGTCGCCTCCGAGATCGCGACGCGGCTCGCGCTGCCGCTCGACGTCGCCGTCGTCAGCAAGATCACGCCGTCCTGGAACATGGAGGTGGGATACGGGGCCGCGGCATGGGACGGCACGTTGCGGATCAACGAGCCGCTCGCGATGGAGCTCGGCATCGGGCCCGAGGAGCGGCGCGCCGGCATCGAGGCGGCTTCCCGGAAGGTGGCGCGGCGAGTCGCGCTCCTTCGGGGCGGCGAGCCCGCACCGGATCTCTCCGGCCGCCGGGCGATTCTCGTGGACGACGGCCTCGCGACCGGCTTCACGATGCTCGTCGCGATCGAGGCGCTCGAGAAGGCCGGCGCCGGAGCGATCGCCGTCGGCGTCCCGACGGGACATCTCGACTCGGTCCGGCGCGTCGGACAACGGGCGGAGACCGTCTACTGCGCCAACCTTCGCGCCGGACCGCGATTCGCGGTGGCCGAGGCCTACCGGAGCTGGCACGACGTCACGGACGAGGAGATCGTCAAGCTGAGGAGCAGGGCAGGCGGCGTCCCGCGGGCCAACCGGCACGGATGAAGAATGAACGAGCGGCGAAACCTGCGGGCCGTCGCTGCGTAGCCTTCGTCAGAGCAGCGCATAAGGCGGAGGGGATGGGATGACGGACTTCGTCTCGGATCTGCGTTACGGGGCGCGCGCTCTCCGGCGGAGCCCCGGGTTCACCGCCGTGGCCCTCGTCACGATCGCGCTCGGCGTCGGTGCCAACACGGCCATCTTCAGCGTCGTCAACGCGATTCTCTTCCGGCCGCTGTCCTTTCCCGAGCCCGAGCGCCTCGTGGCCGTCTTCCAGACGCTTCCGAGCCAGGGAATCGACCAGAACGGGGTCTCCTATCCCAACTACGCGGACTGGGCGAGGCGCGCCCGATCCTTCGAGGATCTGGCCGCGATCCGGATGCACGACTACACGCTGACGGGCCAGGGCGATCCGGCCCTCGTCGCCGCCGGCACGGTGACCTCGAACCTTTTCCGCATGCTGCGGGTGCGGCCGCTTCTCGGCCGGGGCCTGACGGAATCAGACGACGCCCCCGGCGCTCCGTCCGTGGCCGTCCTCGGCGAGCGGCTGTGGCGCTCGCGGTACGGCGGCGATCCGTCGATCATCGGCAAGTCCATCACCCTGGACGACCTCCCCTGCACGGTCGTCGGCGTCGTCTCCGCTTCCTTCAAGACTCCGCCCGAGAATCCGCCGGCGGAGCTGTGGCTGCCGCTCTCGCACGATCCCGTGTTCGGCGATCTGCGCCAGCGCCGCGCGGGGCACTACCTCCGCGCGGTCGCCCGCCTGAAAAAGGGCGTCTCGATCGGTCAGGCCGAGGCGGAGCTCGCGGCGATCCAGAGCGCCCTCGACCGCGAGTACCCCGGGGAGAACGAAGGATGGGGCGTGCGGCTGGTGCCGCTCGCCGAGAGCCTCGTGGGCGGCGTGCGAACGGGGCTGCTCGTCCTCTTCGCGGCGGTCGGCCTCGTCTTCTTCATCGCCTGCGCCAACGTCGCAAACCTCCTGCTCGTCCGCGCGAGCGCGCGCTCGCAGGAAGTGGCGATCCGCACGGCGCTCGGCGCCGGCCGAAGCCGTCTCGCGAGGCAGTTCCTGACGGAATCCCTGGTGCTCGGGGTGACGGGGGGGGCAATCGGGGCCGGTCTCGCGCTCGCCAGCCTTCGCGCGCTGCGGGCGTGGCTCCCGGCCGACCTTCCCCGGGCGAGCGAGATTCGCCTGGACGCCCCGGTCCTGCTCTTCGCGCTCGGCGCCTCGATTCTGGCCGCGATCGTCTTCGGCCTCGCCCCCGCGCTCCACGCCTCCGGCGCGAGCCTGTCGGACACGCTCAAGGAGGGCTCGCCTGGCTCGGGCGAGAGCGGCGCGAGCAAACGGCTGCGCGGTCTCCTCGTCGTGGGCGAGACCGCGTTGTCCTTCGTGCTGCTGATCGGCGCCGGCCTGCTCGGGCGGAGCCTTCTGCGCCTCGAGGAAGTGCCGCTCGGATTCGACCCGTTGCGTGTCTTGACCTCCGGCATATCCCTTCCGCGCGCGCAATATTCGAAGCCGGAGCAGTGGATCGCGTTCTACGGCCGCCTCGTCGAGCGTCTCAAGGCGAAGCCGGGCGTCGAAGGCGTCACGGCCGTCCTTCCCTTGCCGCTTCAGGGAGGAGGCCTGAACTTCGGCTTCACGATCGAGGGCAGGTCCCCCCGGAAGGCCGGAAACGACCTGTCGGCCAATTACACTGCCCTGACGGCGGACTACTTTCGAGTCCTTGGGGTTCCCCTGCAGCGGGGTCGCCTGTTCACGCCGGGCGACACGGCCGACTCGCCCCGGGTCTGCCTGATCTCGTCGGCGTTCGCGAGACGGTATTTCCCGGGAGAGGAGCCGCTCGGCAAGAGGCTCGTCTTCGGCTTTTCCTCCCCGGTCGCCCGGGAGATCGTCGGCATCGTGGCCGACGTCCGGCGAGACGGCCTCGCCGCACCCTCGAAGCCCGAGATGTACGTCCCGTTCGAGCAGGAGCCGTGGTGGGCGGCCTACATCGCCATCCGCACGCGGGGCGAGCCGGGGCCGATCGCCTCAGCCCTTCGCGAGGAGGTCCGGGCGCTCGACCCGTCGCTGCCCCTGGCGGATATCGCGCCGATGACGCAGGTCGTCTACGACTCGGTCGCGCTGCCGCGGTTGCGCACCTCGCTGCTCGGGCTGTTCGGGGCGCTCGCCCTGTTTCTGGCCGTGATCGGGATCTACGGCGTCATTTCCTACGACGTGGGCCGGCGGGCGCGCGAGATCGGGATTCGCCTCGCGCTCGGCGCATCGAAAGGGGATCTGATGCGGCTCGTTTTCGGGCACGGGCTGGCGCTGACCGGCGTCGGGCTCGCGGCGGGGCTCGTGGGAGCGGCCATCCTGACGCGGCGGATGGCGAGCCTGCTCTTCGAGTTGAGCCCGTTGGACCCGGCGACCTACGCCGGCGCGGCGCTTCTGCTTCTGCTGGCGGGTTTGCTCGCCTGCTGGATCCCGGCCCGGCGGGCGTTGCGCGTCAATCCGAGCCTCGTCCTGCGCAGCGGATAGACTGCGGCCTTCACCCGCGGCGTCCCGACTCGGCACCTCGGCCAGACCGCTCTGCCGGGAATCCTCGAGAGGCGCCGGCTCGTTAGCGCGTGGGCGGAGGTGGAAGATGAGAAAGGCGATTCTCGGCGGTCTCTGCGCGCTGGCCCTGGCCTCGGCCGCGCCGGCGGCGGAGATCCACGGCACGGTGAGCGAGAACGGCAAGCCCCTTCCCAGGGGGGTCTCGCTCAGGCTCGACTGCGGCGGCGCGAGCGCCTCGGCCGAGACGGATTCGTACGGCTCCTACAGCCTGAAGATCGCGGCGACCGGGGACTGCCGGCTCTCGATCGACTACAAGGGGTCGAAGCCCTCGATCAAGGTCACGGTCTACGAAAAGCCGGGCCGCTATGATCTGGTCGTGAGCGAGAAGGCGGGTAAGTTTTCCCTCGGGAGAAAGTGATGTCGGAATCGGCGGCCCCGCGTCCCTCGCGCGACGCCTGGGACAAGGCCGACATCATTCTGAAGCCGGTCGGCGGCCTGCTGACGGCGATCGCGGTCGCCATTCTCGGATTCTGGACCTCGAGCTTCCTGCGCCAGCGCGAGGCGAGGGAGGCGGCGCTGCGGGAGCGGATGCAGACGAGCGAGACGAACGCTCGGCTCTACTCCGAGCTGATCAGCAGGCGCGAGGAATCGGAGAGCGCGCTGCGCAAGGACATGTTCACCTCGATCATCAACTCCTTCTTTGGCACGGGCCCGACGACCCTCGAGCAGAAGGTCCTGAACCTGGAGCTTCTGGTCTACAACTTCAACGAGTCCTTGAACCTGAAGCCTCTTTTCCTCCACATCGCGAGACAGGCCGCCGAGAGCCCACGGCGAGGCGAGTATCTGGCCCGCTTGAATCGGGTCGCCGAAGAGGTGATCAAGAAGCAGATGCTCGTGATCCTGGAAGGCGGAGCCGCGTTCGACGCCACGGCCGACCTGAAGACCCTTTCCTTCCTCGGGTCGCAGGGGGAGACGGAGACGCCCTTCGTCGCGAAGGATCTCGTCCTGAACGGTGTCCTCCGCAACTTCCGGGTGGAAGTCCTGGGCGCCGATCCGGGGAATTCGCAGCTCCAGCTGCGCGTCACGGTTCGCGGCGGGCGGCAGGCGCAGGAAACGATCTCCGCGGAGTTCTGGGTCGGCTACTTCGATTTCCCGATGATCGACAACATCCGGCTTCCAAACGATCAGCGGCTGGCCGTGGTTCTGAACAACTTCGATGCCGGCAACCAGAGCGCGGACCTCACCGTCGCCCTTTTCCCGGGAAAGTATGCCGGTCTTCGCGAAAAGCCGTACTACGACGAGATCCTGGCCAAGCTCCTGGAGGCGAACCGGTCAGCCGCTACCGGCTCCGCGGCGCCGTAGTGGAGGTCGGCAAGCGAATCGGGGGAGGTCGCGAATCGGGCCCGAAACGGCGGTCCACGCCCCCGAGGCCTCGATGCGCGCGGGCAGATTCCGACGTCCCGCCGAGATCGCCTGTCCGGACAGGCTTCCCGCGTGTCTAACCGGCCGCCGCTTACGCTTCGGACCGGCGTAGACGGGGCTTACGCTGCGGGGTCCAGTGCTCGCAGACCTGCTGGCGTTCGCGGCCATCGCAGCGGGCGCAGTGCAGGACGTTGTCCGCGAAGGCGCGCCAGCCGTGGACGAGAACGCGCGTCGCCGCGTCCTCCAGGTCGTAGCCCCGCACCAGGAGGCTCTTCTCGCAGTGAGCGCACTCCATCAGGAACGGGCGCTTTCCTTTCTGATGTGTGTGTGCCATCGGGTTCGGGGCATCACCTCCAGGTCCCATCCTATCCTCAGAGCATCTCACGACAATGGCACGCTGGTGGTGCGCAGGCCGCCGACCCTGCTCCGAGCGGCGCAGACCTGCAGGCCTCTGGGGCGGTTCGACTTAAGCGGTCTGGGCTACGGAACGACGCGGATGATCCCGTGCCTCGCGCCGTGACCTCCGACCTTCGGGCTCCGAACTCTCGCTTCGACTCTCCATTTCGAGCTGCCGATCGTCCCGGCGCGGCGGCCCCTCGAGCCAGCGGGAGTACCATCGTCGACGAAATCGACAGGAGGACGACGATGACCCTGGTGCGCGCCGCGCTGGCCGCGGCGATTCTCGGAGTTTCTCTGACGCTGTCCGTCGCCGCGCAGGAGGCCGCGAAACCCGGCGCGCCGCGGCCGCGCGATCCCCGAGCCTACGGAACCAACTGGTCGGTCAACCGGATCGGATCCGCGGACTTCATGCCGTCGAATTCCGGCACGGCCTACGCCTACAACGGAACGGCCTTGTACTCGACCTCGCCGAACGGCTACTTTCACGCTGCGGCGCATGTTCCGTCCGGCGCGCTTCTCGAGTACATCTACCTCGACTACTGCGACAACGTCGTCGGCGGGGACGTGTGGGCCTGGCTTCGGAGCTGTGATCACGACGATCCCTTCAGCTGCACGCAGCTCGCATTTCTCCAATCCGTCACGCAGTCCGTGTGCACCGCCGTCTACCAGGATCTCGCGCCCCAGAACTACACGGTCAACAACAACACCAGGGACCTCTACGTCGAGGTCCAGACGAAGGGCGGCTTTCTCGACAGCTCCTTCACGGGCGTTTCGATCTACTACCAGCTCCAGGTGAGCCCCGCGCCGGCGACGGCGACGTTTGGCGACGTCCCGACCAACTACATCTACTTCCGGGCCATCGAAGCGCTCGCGGCGGCCGGCATCACCAGCGGCTGCGGAGGAGGCAACTTCTGCCCGAGCCAGGCCGTCACGCGCGGCGAGATGGCCAAGTTCCTGGCGGTCGCGCTCGGCCTGGCCTGGCCGCCGTGACGGAAGGCCCGAAGGGCCGCGGCTACGGCAGGCCGAAGGTCTTCTTGATGAAGGCCGCCATCTCGCCCCGCGTGACCGTGTTGGCGGGGCAATAGTTCGGCTTCCCGCAGGCCCCCGCGCCGCAGCCGGACGTGATCGTCTCGGCCTTCAACTCCTCCATCCACTTCGCGAGAAACGTCGAGACCGTCACGTCGCAGAACACCGCGCCGGTCGCCGCAGGCGGCGAGAAGGCGGAGCCGTGCTTGCCGCGAAGAAGGAACACGGCCATCCCGTCCCGCGTCACCGCGGCCGTCGGGCAGTAGGGGGGCGGCGTCCCGGCGCCGCATCCGGTCGAGATGCCTTCCGTTCCGAACTGCTCCATCCATTTGGCGAGAAACGTGCCGGCCGTCACGTCCGAGAAGACGGCTCCGGTGGCGTCGGGTGGAACGTAGGAGCCGCCGTGCTCGCCCCGCAGGATGAAGACCGCCATGGCGTCCCGCGTGACGGGATCGGCCGGGCAGTAGTTGCCGCCGCCGCATCCGGTCGTGATGCCGTTTCGCGCCACCGAGACGACGGCGTCGTGGAAGAGGTAGGAAGGGGGGACGTCGGCGAAGTCCACCTGGACCTTGACCGCGCTCTGCGGGGAAGCGCAGCCGCCGGCGCCGGTCTCGACGACCGAGAGGGTCATCGTCGTTCCGGGCGGGGCGGCAGAGAACGCGATCTGGCTCGATCCCTGGCCGGAGGTGATGGCGCCTCCGGTCAGGGACCAGGCGTAGGTGGAGCCGGCGTGCGCGGGCGCGCTCGCGGACACGCCGCTCGCCCCGACGATGACCGACTTGGGAGCCGTGATGGCCGGGGCGCCGGGAACCGGATTGACGGTCACGGCGGCCGCCGCGGAGGTCTTCCTCTGCCCGAAGCCGTCCGTGACGACGACGTCGTAGGTTCCCGAGTCGCCGACCGAGGTCGGATCGATCGAAAGGGTGTCGGTGCCGGAGCCGGAGACCGCGCCGCCGTCGGACAGATTCGAGCCTCCCTTGCGCCATCGGAAGGACAGCGGAGCATGACCGGAGGCGGTGACCGAGAGCGTGGCCGGCGCCGGCGCGCAGACGGACTGGCCCGCAGGGTTGGAGACGGTGAGCGGCACCCGCTCGTGCGCGCCCATGTCCACGAGAGGAGCCGTCCCCGTTCCCGTGTCGGCGACGGCGGGGTCGTCGAAGAAACGGGGAAGTCCCGAGAGGTCTTCCGTGAGGCCGGCCGCCGCGGCGTTGCTCCCGGCGTCCACGGCCGGCGAGCCCGGCCCCAGGCGGTAGTCGCCGCCGGCCGGGCTCGCGAAGAGAGGGTCGGCGTCGATGTTGCCCGAGCCCGCGTGGCCTCCCGCGATGTCCGTATAGCTGAACGCGGCGTCGTTGAAGAACGGGTTGACCTCTCCGAGCGCGTCTCCCCGGAGGATCGAGTTCGCGACCGTGTTGTTGACGTCGATGAACGTGACGCCGTAGCCGGAGTTGCCGGCGATGGTGCAGTTGACGAGCTTGTTTCCCTGCTGCGCGAACACGACGCCGTTGGGCGAGTTCTGGACGATGAGCGAGTCGGTGACGATCGTGTTGTTGCTCGTGTGGATGGCGCCGCCGCTGGTCGAGTTTCCGGTCACGGTGTTCGACCGGAAGACGCAGCGATCGACCTTCAGCGTCCCGACCACGCCGGCGGAGAGGCCGCCTCCGTTGGTCGCGCCCGCGGAGTTTCCCTGGACGGTGCACGCGGAGAGCGTGGGGCTGCCCGCATCGACGCGCATCCCGCCGCCGCGGTCGCCGGCGAAGTTGCCCGTGATGGTCAGCCCGGAAAGGGTCGGGCTTCCGTTGACGACGTAGATCCCGGCACCTTTGTTGTCGGGAGCCGCGCCGTCCGCCCGCCCGGCGGTGATCGTGAACCCGTCGAGCACGGCCGAAGAGGCCACGCTCGCATCCGAGGTCACGACGTGGAAGCTGTTGTCCGTCGCCACGTTGGCCGTCCCGATGTCGCCCGAGAGGATCGTCGGGTGCGCGGCCGGGTCGCGCTGGGATCGGAGCGTCTCGGTCCCGGCAAAGCCGCCGTAGACGGCGACGCCGTTCTTCAAGGCGAAGCCGTCGGTGCGGAGGACTCCCGGCTTGTACGTGCCGGCGGCGACCCAGATCTCGTCGGGCGCGACGGCGGCGGCGAGCGCCGCCTGAAGATCCGTGTAGGCCGCCGACCAGCTCGATCCATCGTGGACCGGGCCGGGCGCCGCGGCATCCACGTGGATCACGGAGGCGCGCGCCGGGCGGGCAAGCGCCGCCAGGGCGAGGAAGAGGGCGGCCGATCGGGGCGATCGCATGGCCTGTCGCACCGGATTGCCCCGATTATCGCTCCTCCCGGACGGGGATCAGGGCAGGGTGAGGGCGCGATTCAGAAATGCGGCCATTTCGCCGCGGGTCACGGCGTTGCCGGGGCAGTAGTTGCCGCCCCCGCAGCCGCTCGTGATCCCCTCGGCCGAGAGCTCCTCGATCCAGTCGCCGAGGAAGGCTCCGAGCGGAACGTCCCCGAAGACGCCGCCGCTCTGGGCCGGCGGCTTGTAGGCCGCTCCGTGCACGCCGCGCAGCAGGAAGACCGCCATGCCGGCGCGGGTCACGGGCGCGTCCGGGCAGTAGTTGCCGCCGCCGCATCCGGAGGTGATGCCCTCGGCGGCGAGCTCCTCGATCCAGGCCGCCGCGAAGGCGGAGGCCGGAACGTCGCCGAACACGGCTCCCGTGGCCGCGGGCGGCTTGTACGAGCCGCCGTGAATCGCCCGCAGCAGGAAGACCGCCATCTGGGCCCGCGTGATGGCGTCCGAGGGGCAATAGTTGCCGCCGCCGCACCCTTTCGAGATTCCGTCGCGGGCGATTCGGACGACGGCGCCGTGAAACGGGTGCGACGGCGGAACGTCGAGAAAGTCCACCTGGATGGCCGCCTCGCCGGCCGGCGAGGCGCAGCCCGCGATCGTGTCGGTCACCGAAAGCTGCATCGTCGCTCCCGGCGCGCCCGAGGTGAACGTGACCTGGCTCGTTCCCTGCCCGGCCGTGATGGTTCCGCCGGAAAGCGTCCACGCGTAGGCATGCGCGGGAAGCGCCGTGACGCTCGCGGCGAGGCCGCCGGTTGCCGGCGGCGCCGAGACGGGCGCGTCGGGCACGGGAGTGGGCGGAGGGCACCGTGCGGCGTCGAGGGCGGCGGCCGCGTCGATCCGGCCCCAGCCCGAGGTGTTGTTCGGGACGGCGCCCGCGGCTACCCCGCCGCACGTTTCCACGGTCGGAATCGGAATGGCCGTCTGCTCCAGGATCGTCTCGACCGAATCGACGTCGCCCGCAAGGCCCGGCGACGCCGAGAAAAGAAGCGCCGTCAGCCCGGCGGCGTGCGGCGCCGACATGCTGGTGCCGCTCTGGGTCGCGTAGCCTCCCCCCGGCACGCTCGACCGGACGCCGGAGCCCGGCGCGACGATCTCGGGCTTGACGATGCCGTTTTCGCCCGGCCCGCGGCTCGAGAAGTCCGCGACCGCGTCGGCGGCGTCCGTGGCTCCGACGTCGATCGCGGCCGCGTATTTCTCGGGCACGTCCATCGAGTCGCAGCCCGGACCCTGGTTTCCCGCCGAGACGACGACCACGATCCCCGCCGCGCGGACGCTCTCGATCACGCTCTTCAACGTGTTCGGGTCGGTGCAGCCTTCGCTCGGCGGACAGTCCCACGAGTTGTTGATCGCGTCCGGGGCCCTGGAAGGATCGGGATTGGCGCCGGCCGAGTCCGTCGGAGCGAGGAACCATTGGAAGCATTCGGTGTAGCGCGCGGGGGTCCCGACGCCCTGGTCCATGTTGCGGCAGCCGATCCACCTGGCCCCGGGGGCCATGCCGATCTGGTTGCCCGCGCCGTCGTCGCCGACCATGATTCCCATCGTGTGCGTGCCGTGCGAGTCGTCATCGCACGGGGCCGGCGCGTCCGAGCCGCACGAATTGCCGGCCCCCGCGTCGTGCACCGCGTCGTGCCAGTTGTAGTCGTGGTCGGCCGTCGTGCCGTTCCAGCCCCGGTACTTGCCCTTCAACGCCGGATGCGTCCAGTCGTAACCCGTGTCGGCTCCCGCCACCACGACGCCCTGTCCCGTGAAGCCCGCGGCCCAGACCTGGGGCGCTCCGACCTTCACGAGGTTCCACTCCGGACCCGATTCGGCCTGTTCGATGCCCTCGGCCAAACGGCCGAAAGATGGAACCGTCCCGGCAGGCGGCAAACGCAGCGGAACCCGCGGATTCGGCTCCACTCGCGCAACGTCGGGCCGCCGCGCCAGGGCCTCGACGAGATCCCCGCGGCCTCGCACCAGGACCATGTTCGTGATCCAGAAGCTCTGGTAGGAGAGGCCGCGCTTGGCCAGTTCCGCCAGAAGCGGGCCCTGCGAGCGCCGGGCGGTCTCCGTCAGGCGTTGGAAGACGTATCGCCCCTTCTCGGCCTTGGTCGAAAGTCTCCGGGCGCCGGAAAGGTCCGCCTGCCGCTCCAGCACGATCAAGAGCTCCTGCTCCTCTCCGGGCGGGGTCCCCAGGATCCGCGGGTTGACCTTGGATCTCCAGTCGAGGGAACGGGCCGGTTGCTGTGCGGAGGCCCTCGGCGCGGTCGCGAGGGCCGCCGCGGCGAGTCCGACGAGCAGCGCCTTCCAGCAGGCGCGCGGGAGGGCGTTGAGACTGGCTCTCATCGGCCAAGCCTAGCAGGGTGAACGAGGCACATCGGGATGGCGCGGTGCGATCAGGCTGCCACAGACCCATCCACGGTCATTCCGAGGCCAGCAGACCGAGGAATCCCGAGCTTCGTCGCCCGGGACGGCGCGTTTCCGGCTCGTCTTTCGGCTACTCCTCCGGAAGCCCGGCCAGAAAGGCCCGCAGATGCTCCTGCCAGATCGCGGGCCAGGAATGGGTGCCGTGCCCCCGTGTCTCGGGCGTGATGGGCAACAGAACGTAGCGCCCGTTCGCGACCCTCGGGATGAGCTTCTCCATCAGGCCGAGCTCGGGCGGGTTGATCAGGTCGTCGGCGGAGTTGATCGCAAGCAGGGGACGGACGATCCTTTCGAGCTTCGGAGAAGGGTCGTACTCGCGCGAGGCGTCGAAAGCGTAGAGAAAGTCGTTGGCGTCGGCGCCCGACAGACGCGCCTTCATCTGTTCCGCCAGGAACCGGTCGGCGTCGTCGCGCGTCGGCGCGGCCTTCTGCCACTGCAGGGGGCTCGAGACCATGAGAAGGAGGATCTGGATCGCGTGCGCGAGGCCCGGCGGCTGCGTCCGGTACTCGCCGCCCTTCCACTCCGGGTCCCCCCGGATGTCGTCGAGGATCATCTTGCGGAGCACGCGGTTGCGCCCCGCGATCTGGGTGGGCACGGCCGCCAGCGGCACGAGGCCGTCCATGAAGGTCGGGTGCGTCTCCGCCCACACCCACGTGTGCATTCCCCCCATCGAAGTGCCCATCACGAGCCGCAGGTGGTTGACGCCGAGGCCTTCGGTCAGCAGCCGGTATTGCGCCGCGACCATGTCGTCGTAGGTGTAGCGCGGAAACCGGGCGTGGAGGCCGTCGGAGGGCTTGGAGGACGCGCCGTGCCCGATGCCGTCCGGCAGGATCAGATAGTCGCGGCCGGCGTCGAGCAATTGACCCGGCCCGAAGAGAACCCCCGCGAAGTTGTTCGTCAGGAACTGCTTTCCCGTTCCCGTCGTGCCGTGGAGGATCAGGACGGCGTTGCGCACGGTTCCCCTGCCGTCCCGTCGCGGCGCGCCGAGCGTGCGGTAATGGATCCTCAGCTGCGGCAGGGTCTCGCCGGTGCCGAACCGGAAGTCTCGCAGAACGAAATCGCCCTCGACAGCCGCCGGAACCTGGGCCGCCGCTGCCGCGGCAATCGCCAAGAAAACAGTTGCGAGAGCGAGCCTTCTCATCGTCTCCTCCCTGACCCCTGACCCCTGACCCCTGACCCCTGACCCCTGACCCCTGCTTCAGGTCACGTCCCATCGCCTCGCCAGGCGCCGCGCGATCGCGAAGAGAGCCGCCGCGGCGGCGGCGAGGACGGCGACCTGGGGCCAGAGCTTCCAGACCGGCTCCTCGCGCCAGAACACCTTCAGGAAGCCGTCGATGGCCCATGCATTCAGCGTGATCAGGCCGAGCTTCTGGATCGTCTCGGAGAGCAGGTAGCGGGGCACCATGCTCCCTCCGAGCGCGGACATCACGAGGATCAGGAGATTGGAGAGCGCCACGAGCTGCATCCGGGTCTTCGACGCGGCGGCGAGGACCAGTCCGAAGGAGGAGCAGGCGACGGCGGTCACGACGCTCATCACGAGAAACCCGGGGAGGTGGCGGGCGAGCTCGACGCCGAAGAAGATCTGCCCCCAGACGAACATGACCAGCAGCTGCGCCACCGCCACCGCCGAAAGGTAGAGGAGCTTGCCGAGAAGGAGCGTCGTCATCGTGACCCGCGTCCCGAGGATCCGGTCGAGCGTGCCGCTCTCGGACTCTTCGATGAGAGCGCCCCCGGCGCCCGCGGCGGAAAAGAGCAGGAACATGACGCCGAGGCCGGCCGCCAGCAGCGCCGAGGCCGGGCTCTTCTTGCTCCCGCCGAGGACGTCCTTTACCTCCACGGCAACGAGGCCTCCCGATCCGGCGCCCCCCGTGGCCGCCGCCCCTCCTTCCGTCCTCCCTCGCAGCTTCTCCATCGCGTCTCGAAGCCGAGCCCGCTGCTCCTCGGTCAGGGACGCCCCCCAGCGGTCCATCTGCGCGATTCCGGCCGCCGCCAGCACGTCCGGCATCCCCGTCATGGCGACCTTCTGGAGGAGCCCCCTCACGATCTGCGGGGCGACCGGATCGGCGCTGTCGGCGAGCAGAAGGAGGCTCGCCGCGCCGCCGGACGGCCCGAACTGAATGGGCTTCGCGCCGAAGCCCGGCGGAATCACCAGCGCGAGCGGGAGGGAACCGTCCCGAACCGCCTCTTCGGCGCTCGCGCGGTCGTAGGCTCTCTCGGTCGAGGTGCCCTCCGGGATCCGCCCGGTCTCGACCCGAAGCCCCTTCTCGTTGCGCAGAGCCTCGACGAATCGCCGCGAGGTCTCGGTTCGATCCTCGTCGACGACGGCCAACGGAATGCTCCGGGTCGCGCCGCGCGGTCCCCCGAAGATCAGCGCGAAGACGGAGAAGAAGACGATCGGCACGATGAAGGCGAGGGTGAAGCCCGCGCGGTCGCGCCGCAGCCGCGCCAGGTGCGTGCGGGCGACGGCGAGGATCATTCGCGCAGCTCCCGCCCCGTCAACTGCAGGAAGACCGACTCGAGCGTCGCGGCCTTGAGCACCAGGTCGCGCACCGGCGCGCCCTCCTGGCGGAAGAGCTCGAGCACCTCCGGAATCTCGCGCGCGGGATCCTCGACGGGGATCACGGCGGCGTCCTCGCGCAGCGAGGCACCGCGCTGCCCGAGCCGCCGCCGCAACGCCTCGGGCAAAGTCGTTTCCGCCTCGACGGCGAGGGTGCGGCCCTTGCCGAGGGTCGAGCGCACGAGCTCGTCCTTGGTTCCCAGGGCGATGATCTTTCCGTGGTCGATGATCGCGATGCGGTCGCAGAGGCGCTCGGCCTCTTCCATGTAGTGGGTCGTGTAGAGGATCGAGACCCCCTCCGCGCGCAGCTCCTGGATCATCCGGTAGATGCGCTCGCGCGACTGAGGGTCCACGCCCACGGTCGGCTCGTCCAGGAGAAGCAGACGAGGCCGATGAATCGTTCCGGCGGCGATGTTCAACCGCCTCTTCATTCCTCCCGAAAGGCGGTCGGTGCGCTCGTCGGCGCGCTCGGTCAGGGCGGCCCATTCGAGGCTGCTCGCGGCCGCCGCAGGCAGATCCCGCTCGGAGAGCCCCTGGTACCGCCCGAAGCTGTAGAGGTTTTCCCGGGCCGAGAGGAGCGGATAGAGGGCGATCTCCTGGGGGACCCAGCCGCGCAGGGCGGAGGATCGCGGGTCGGCGGGGGACAGCCCGAAGACCGACAGGCTCCCCGCGTCGGGCCGGACGCGGCCGGCGACGCTGCGCACGAACGTCGTCTTGCCGGCGCCGTTGGGCCCCAGCAGGCCGAGGATCTCGCCGGAGGAGAGGTGGAGCCGCACGCCGTCCAGAGCCCGGCGGCCGGCGAAGGACTTGACCAGATCCCGGGCTTCGAGCGGCGGCGGAGAGGTGTCCATGCGCGGGCGAGGATCGTCTCCCGGAAGGCCGGCAAAGTCCAGCCGGAGCGGCGGCCGACCGGGCGTTGCTGTTATGCTCCGCCGCGGCCTCGTGAGATCCCCGCTGGCATGAATCGCGTCCTCTTTCTGGTTCTGCTGCTTCTCGGCAGCTCCGGAATTCTCCTGTCGTTTCTGCGCGCGCGCTCCCGCGCCGTCTTCGCCCAGGACGGGTTCTCGACTCCCGGCCGCCGCGCGGCGGCCATGGGGCTGCTCGCCGCGGTTCTTCTGCTGACCGTGGCGATTCCCTTCGCGGTCGGGTTCACCGGAGCGGAGCCCGAGGCGCGCGAGCTCTCCTTCGTTTCTCTCTTCGGGGTGCACGCGATCCTGGTCGCGTTCCTGTTCTTCTACTACCTGCTCTCGGGCCGGCGCTCGGTGGCGGAGTTTCTGCGGCTGCGAAGCGACCGTCCGGTCCCCGATCTGACGGCGGGCATCTTCGTGGGCGCGGCGGGCTGGCTGTTGACGATTCTGCTGGCGGCCCTCTTCGTCGGGCTCTGGTACCTGATCACGGGAAGCCCGCCCGGGGGGGAGGGCGCTCCGTCGGAATCGCGCGTGTCGCCGACGATCCTCCTGCTCATCGCCCAACCGGTCGCCGTCAAGCTCGCGATCGTCGTCTCCGCGATGTTCGTCGAGGAGTTCTTCTTCCGCTCCTTCCTTCAGACGCGCGTCGGGCCGCTCGCGGCCACCCTGATGTTCACCGCGGCGCACGGCGCCTATGGCCAGCCGCTGGTGCTCGTCGGGATCCTGGTCATCTCGACGGTGCTCTCGGTCGCCTTCTCTCTCTACCGCAACGTTCTGCCGTGCATCGTGGCGCACGGCGTCTTCGACGGGATCCAGATGTTCGTGGTGATCCCGCTCGTGCTCAAGGCGATTCGGCTGTAGGCGCGAGCACTGTCATTCCGAGGCCGCCAGGCCGAGGGAATCCCGAGCCGACGAAGGACCCCGAGCTCCATCGCCGGGGATGTCGCCCTGCGGCCCGAAGCCTGTCGAGCTCGGGGATGGCCCGTCGGGGTCTCCCGGCGTCGCTCGGGTCGACGGTGCGTTCCGGGATGAAGGCGCGGTGCGGCCGAGGTCCTATGGCGGCAGGAGGCCCGAGATGCGCTTCCAGTCGGGGCCGCCCGGGAAACCGCCGGCGACCAGAAGGTCGTTGCCCTGGCGAAGCGTCGTTTCGGGGCCGGGGGTCGGATTGCCCCTGCGCGACTTCTGAAGGGCGCGGTCGAGCCGCTCGGCCGCGGCGGCGCCGTCGAGGCGGATCCGCCAGAGGTAGGCAATCGCCCCGCCGCTCGACGAGAAGAAGGCGACGCGATCGCCTCGCCAGGCGGCCGCCGCCGGGTCCGCCTCCGCGGGCTCGAGGCTTCGCCGCAGCAGGAAGCGCAGGCCCCACTCTCCCATGGTGTCCGAATAGAGCGCGCGGAATCCCGAGGGGGCGAGGGCGTCGGCCCGCGCGGGGAGCAGGTCGGCGGCGGGCACGACGGCGGGGGCGTCCGGGTGCATGACCTCCGAGGTGGACAGGGGCGGATTCTTCCAGAGCCGGTCCACGCGCGCCCAGCCGCCCGCCTTCACGGCGTGCCGGACGTAGGCCGTCCCTTCCACGTAGGGGAAGAAGAGCTGCTCGGTGAAGTAGGCCGGGACGTCCTTGGGGGCGTTCGACTTTTCGAGGCTGCCCGCCGAGAGCAGGGGAGCGATCTGCTCCTCGACGGAGTCGTCGGCGCCCGGCAAGTCCGCCAGCGCCGCCTTGATCATGACCAGAGTCGCTTCCCCCTCGAGCAGGCTCTGGAGGGCGAGCGCGCGGTCTCCGTTGTCCTTGAGCGCCTTGATGCGGCGGTCGAGGCCCAGGTTCTGGTCCTGCAGGGCGTGGGTCAGCTCGTGCGTGTAGATCAGCTTCTCCGCGGCGCCCTCGAACTCCTCCCCCTCCAGCGCGGCGGGCGCGCCGCGGACCACGTAGAACCGGCGCGGCTCCGGGTCGTAGAAGGCAATCACCTGGGAGGCGTAGAAGTCGATGAGTCGCTCGGTCAGCCGGGGAGTGTCCTCGATCAGGCCGAGGGCGATCAGCGTGCGGCGGGTGTCTTCCGGCGGCGCCGGGAATGATTCCTCGAGCTTTGCGCGCAGCGTCTCTCTGAGCTCCCGGGTGTCGATCTCTCCCGCCGGCACCGCCCGGTCGAACTTGCGCCCCCGCACCGTTTCGACCACCCGGGCAAACTCCGACACCTTGGCCGGAAGCAGGCTCGTGGCGCCGCAGAGGATCGCCGCGAGGCCCGCGAAGAAGGGCGCGGCGAGCGGCCGGACGGGTCTCACGCCGGGCAGGGTAGCATGCCGGGCGCCCCGCGATGGATGCCGCCGCCTGCCGGTCCCGATTCCTCTTTTTGTGGAATTTCGCATAAGATCCGCCGGATTTTGCAATCTCTGCCAATGAACGCCTCCAGACCGTCCCTCGAAGCCGGCCCCGTGCGCATGTCGCTCTCGAGCCGCTTCGAAAACATCGAAATGGCCCAGCACCTGTGCGGTAAGCTGCTGGAGGGACGGGAGGTCTCGGAGGAGACCAGGCACTGGATTCTCATGGCGCTGCGCGAGGGGCTCGCCAACGCCATCAAACACGGCAACAGTCAGAACCTGTCGAAGCGAGTGCATGTGGAGATGCGCGTGGAAGACGAGACCCTCGAGATCCGGATCCGGGACGAGGGGTCCGGCTTCGATCCCGAAAAGGTCAGCGATCCGCTGGCGCCGGAGAACCGGCTGAAGACGTCGGGGCGCGGGATCTTCTACATGAAGACGTTCATGGACGACGTCCGCTTCGGGCGGCACGAGGCGGGTGGAATGGAGATCGTCCTGACGAAGAACCTGAATTCGGCGAGGAGCAAAGAGGAGGGAGTAAAGCCATGAAGACGAGCGTTCGCGAGGTCCGGGGCGTGTCGATCCTGGACCTCAAGGGAAAGATCACGATCGGATCGGGCGACGTTCAGCTCCGCGAGACGATCAACAAGCTCGTGGAGGAGGGCAAGAAGAGCATCCTGATCAACATGCAGGACGTGACGACGATCGACTCTTCCGGAATCGGCGAGCTCGTCGGCTGCTACACCTCGGTCACCAACAAGGGCGGCCGGCTCAAGCTGCTGCACCTTCCGCCCAAGATCAGCGACGTGCTCACCGTGACCCAGCTCATCACCGTCTTCGACGTCTACGAGTCGGAGTCGGAGGCCGTCGCGAGCTACGCGGCCTGATTCCGGCCGGGCCGGCGCGGGGGCGGCGGCCGGGGGCCGCCCGGACGCCTCGGCGGCGGGAGGGCGCCGCAACGGCTGGCCCGCCATGATGGCCTTCGCGGAAAGCCCCTTCGACCACTTCGCCGAGACGGCGCGCCCGACACTCGAGGCGGAGCTCGCGCGCTGCCTCCCGCAGGTATCGCCCGAGAGCCTCGCGCGGGCGATCTCCGAGGCGGTCCTCTCTCCCGGAAAGCGCCTGCGCCCGCTGGTGGCGCTGGCCGCCGGAGACCTCGCGGGCGCCGCCGCCCCGGCGGCCTCCGCGGTCGCGGTCTCGATCGAGTACGTGCACGCCGCCTCCCTGGTCCTCGACGACCTGCCTTCCATGGACAACGCCCGGCGGCGGCGCGGAAAGCCGGCGCTCCACCTCGTCCACGGCGCCGCGACGGCCGAGCTCGTCTCCGTCTGTCTCGTGGCGCGCGCCTTCGAGCTCGTCGGCGGCGCGCCGGGCACCTCGGCGGCGACCCGGGCGCGGCTCGCGCGCGAGCTGGCCCGGGCGGTCGAGGCCTGCTGCGCCGGGCAGGCGGCGGATCTGGAAGCGACTCCCGAGCGTTTGCGCCTCGAGGACCTCGAGGGAATTCATGCCCGGAAGACCGGAGCCCTCTTCGTGGCGGCCGTGCGGGGAGGCGCGCTCGCCGGCGGGGCCCGCGAGCCGCAGCTCGAGGCCCTGACCCGGTTCGCCCGCAACCTGGGGCTGGCTTTCCAGATCACCGACGATCTGCTCGACCTCGAGGGAGACGAAACGCTCATGGGCAAGGACCGCGGGCGCGACGCCCACCGCGCCAACTTCGCCCGGCTGCTCGGCGTGGCCTCCTCCCGGCGGCTGGTGGAGGAGCTGTCCGCGGCGGCGGTGGAGGCCCTGCGGCCGCTCGGGCGCCGCGCGCGCGTACTTTCCGACCTCGCGCGCGCCGTGCGCGAGCGCCGCGCGTGAGCGGTCCGCCTCCGCTGCTGCTCGAGGAGGCGCGCCGGCGCCTGAAGGAGCTGGGCTACCTCGACGGCCGCGTCGAGCGGTTTCTCTTCCGCCGCGCCTTCGAGGGCAGGGGCGGCCTCTTTCTGCCGGTGGTCCTGATCGGCGCGCTCGCGGCCGCGCTGGCGTCGGTCGCGGCCGTCGAGTCGACGGAGGCGGGATTCGGAGCGTCCGCCTCCGCCGTCACGGCGCTGCTCGCCCATCTCTTTCTCGCGAATCTCCTTCCGGCGGCGCTGGCGGCGGCGCTGCTCGCCTTTCTGGCCGACCGCTCCCGCGCTCCCGGGGGAGCCGCCGCGGCCGCGGGTCTTGCGACGGCGGCGGCCGTCTTCACGCTGTGGGTCGCCGGTGTCTACAGCCTGGCTCGGGGCCTGCCGGCGCGGGCGCTGCTGTGGGGGATTCCGATCGCGGCCGCCGCGCTGCTCGCGGCCGTCAGCGCGCGGGCCGGTTTCCTCGCGCAGGCCTACGCCCATTCCCGAGTGCTGCCGTCTCGCCGGCGGGAGCGGATCGTGCTCGCGGCGGCGGCGCTGGCGGGGGTGGCGGGCGCCCTGGTGCTGCTTGCTTCCCGCCGCGAGCCCGCGGCGGTCGAGCCGCCTCGGCCTTCGGCGCGGCCCGGAGCGGTCGTGGTGGTCGCCGTCGACGGCCTGGCGCGGGAAGCGCAGGGGAGCGCCGCGGGCATCCTCCCCGAAGCGGCGGCCGGCTGGTGGCCCGCGCGTGCGGCCTCCCCGCCCGAGATCTGGACGAACCTCGCCACGGGAGAGCCGCCCGACCGGCACGGCGTTCGCGCGCTCGAAAGGGTCCGGCCGTCGGGCTCGCCGCTCGCCGTGCGGGCGCCGTTCGGGACCGCCTGGTACTTGAAGCGCCTCGGACCGGCTCTGCGACTCGTCTCGAGCGCCCCCGTCTCGGCCGAGGACCGGCGCCGCCTCGCCTTCTGGGAGGTCGCGGCCTCGGCGGGTCTTCCGACGCTCGCCGTCGGGTGGTGGGCTTCGGGACCCTGGCCCGGAGCCGCGGTCGCCGGAAACGAGGAGATCCTGGCCGGCGCGCGCGACGGGCTGGAGGCCGATCGCATGGCGCGGGAGATCTTCCGGGCGCGCGCCAGCGGCGGCGAGCGGATTCGAACCGTGTACCTGCCGGGGTTGGACATCCTGCGCCGGGACCCGGAGCGTCGCCGCCGGGCTCTCGCGGAGACCCTCGAATTCCTGCGCGAGGAGGCCGCCCGAGCGCGCACGAGAGGGGACGTGCTGATCGTGCTCGCGGCCGACAGCCACGCCAGTCCCGGCGCGCCGCAGAGCGCGCTGGTCGTGGACGGCGCGGGACGCCGGACGGTGCGCATCCGCCCGGAGGATGTCGCCCCTTCCATCCTGGCCCGCGCCGGCATCCCGGTCGCCCGGGATCTGCCCGGGCGACCCGCGGCGCCCCTCTTTTCGCCCGGGACCCTCGACGAGGAGACCGTCGAGACCTACGGCCCCCGGATCGCGCCCGCCCCGGCCGCCCGGCGCGGAAGCGATCGGGAGTATCTGGAGAAGCTCAAAGCGCTCGGCTATTTGAATTAGGCTCGCACTTCATGAAAGCGATCTTCTTCGAAAAGCACGGCGGCAACGAGGTCCTTCAGTACGGGCAACGCCCCGAGCCGGAGGCGGGGGCGGGCGAGGTGCGCGTGGCCCTCCGCGCGGCCGCGCTCAATCATCTCGATCTCTTCGTGCGAAACGGCATTCCCGACGTGCCCCTGCCGCAGATTCCGGGCGCCGACGGGGCCGGCGTCGTCGACGCCGTGGGGCCCGGCGTCGAAGGCCTGGCGCCGGGCGACCGGGTGCTGATCCAGCCGGGCCTCTACTGCAATACCTGCGAGTTCTGCCGCAAGGGCGAGCAGAGTCTCTGCGTGCGCTTCGGCATCGTGGGCGAGCACGTCGCGGGGACCTTCGCCGAGAAGATCGTCGTTCCCGCGAGGAACGTCTTCCCCATCCCGGCGCACCTTTCTTTCGAGCAGGGCGCCGCCTTTCCGCTCGTCTACCAGACGGCGTGGCGCATGATCGTCGGTCGGGCCGCGGTGCGGGCCGGCGAAACGGTGCTGATCCACGGCGCGGCGGGAGGCGTGGGGGGCGCGGCGGTCGAGGTCGCGCTGCTCGCGGGGGCGCGCGTCATCGCGACGACGTCGGGCGAGGAGAAGGCCCGGCGGCTGAAGGAGGCGGGCGCCGAGGCCGTGATCGACTACACGAAGGAGGACGTCGCGAAGTCCGTCCGGACGATCACGAACCGGCGCGGCGTCGACGTCGTCGTGGACAGCGTCGGCGAGAAGACCTGGATGAGCTCTCTTCAGGCCGTGGTCAAGGGCGGCCGGATCGTGACCTGCGGAGCCACTTCGGGTCCCAACCCGAAGGAAGAGATCCGGCTGATCTTCTGGAAGCACATCTCGATCCTCGGCTCCACGATGGCCAACGACCACGAGTTCCGGTCGCTGCTCTCGGCCGTCGCGGCAGGGCGGCTGACCCCGCGCATCGACCGGGTGTTCCCTCTCCGGGAGGCAGGCGAGGCCTATCGCCGGCTCGAGGAAGGCAAGCAGCACGGCAAGATCGTGCTCGCCGTCGCCGGCGCGCAGCCCGGCTGGCCCGACGGCGACTGAGGGGATCGCGCGATCGTGATCGGGTGATCGCTTGACCGACGGCGGCCGCCTTTCGATTCTTCAGATTCTCGAGAAGGGAAACTTCAACACCGGCAGCGTGGTTCAGATGTACCAGCTCGCCCGGGGCCTGGCCTCGCGCGGGCACCGCGTCGCGGTCGTCACGAGGCCGAACGGCGAGATTCCCGCCCGCGCCCGCGCGGAGGGCCTCGAGGTGGTGGAGCTGCCCCTCTCGCACGAGTTCGACCTTCGCAGCGCCCGCCGCCTGGCGCGCGTCTACGAGGAGCGCCGGGTCGATCTCGTCCACGCGCACAAGGGAACCGCGCACTCGGTCGCGCTCGAGGCGACGTTCTTCTCGAAGCGCCGCCCCCTTCTCGTCGCCAACCGCGGCGTTTCCTTTCCGCTCGACCTCTTCAACCGCTGGAAGTACCGCGTGCGCCTCTCGGCCGTGGTCGCCGTGTGCGAGGACATCAAGCGGGTCGTCGTCGCCTCCGGCGGTCTTGCGCCCGAGAAGGTCCATGTCGTCTACGCGGGAGTCGATGCGGCGGTCTTCGACCCGGCCGCGGCGGACGGGGACCGCATCCGGCGCGAGTGGGGCGTCGAGGACGGCCGGAAGCTTCTCGTGCAGGTCTCCGCCCGCGAGTACAAGGGGTGGCGCGATCTGCTTTCCGGGGCGGCGATGCTCGCTCGCGAGCATCCCGAGCTCGTCACCGCCCTCGTGGCCTGCCCGGACGACGCGGTAAAGCAGGAGGTCGCGTCTCAGGCGCGCGCTCTCGGCATCGGCGACCGGGTGCTCGCGATCGGCTACCGGCAGGACATGCCGGACGTCCTCGCCGCGGCCGACGTCGTGGCGGACCTCTCGTGGGGCGGCCTCGGCATCACGGGCACGCTGCGGGAGGCGATGGCGCTCGAAAAGCCCGTGGTCGCCTCCACGGCCGGAGGGAATCCCGAGCTGGTCGAGGACGGCCGCTGCGGGCTTCTGGTTCCCCCGCGCGATCCCGCGGCCTTCGCCGCGGCCCTTTCCCGCCTGCTCGACGATTCCGGGCTCGGAAGGCGCCTCGGTCTTGCGGCCCGCGAGCGGGTCCTGGCGGGGTTCACCGTCGAGAAGCGCCTGGACCGGATCGAGGCGCTCTACCGCGGCCTCCTGCGCGAAAACGAGGCCGCTAGCGGCGAAAGAGCCAGAGGAGCAGGGTGAGCAGCAGCGACAGGACGAGGCTCGTCACGATCGGGAAGACGAGCGTGAATCCCGGCCGGCGCACGATGATGTCACCCGGCAGGCGTCCCAGGTACCGGGAGAGCAGAGGCCAGAGGAGCCCCGCGAGCAGGAGCGCCAGGCCGGCCGCGATGAGGAGCGGGCGCACGGGTTGAATTCTCTTCCTCCCGGTGAGAAGATGCGAGAGTCCTCACGCGGGACCCTCCCCGGGTCCGTCCTCCGGCAACGACCATGACCGAGCCGACGTCTGCACGAAGTTTCCGCATTCAGGACATCCCCTACGAGGACCGGCCCCGCGAGCGGCTGATGCGGCTCGGGCCTTCGGCCCTCTCCAACGAAGAACTGCTGGCTCTGCTTCTCGGCACGGGCTCGCGCGGCGAGAGCGCGCTCGACCGGGCCCGGCGGCTTCTTTCCGCGCACGGAGGCCTCGCCGGTGTGGCCGGCCTCTCGGGAGCGGAGCTGCGGCGCGAGCGGGGGATCAAGCAGGCCCGCGGCGCCGCGATCGAGGCGGCGGTCGAGATCGCGCGGCGCCTGGCGACCGAGACGCTCGCGGGGCGGGACCTCTTCAACGAGCCTCGCCTGGTCAAGGAGTCGCTGCGCAGGTCGCAGGGCGACGGCACTCAGGAGCGCACGGGCGCCCTGTTTCTGAACGCCCGCAACCGCCTCATCCGCCACGATCCCGAGATCTACCGCGGCACTCTCGACCGCGCCGTGGTCGAGCCTCGCGAGCTCTTGAAGCGGGCGCTCCTATCCAACGCCGCGGGGCTGATCGTGTACCACAACCATCCCTCGGGGGACCCGACGCCTTCGCGCGAGGATCGCGAGTTCACGCGGCGCCTGGCCTCCGCCGCCGACGCGGTCGGCCTTCGCCTGCTCGACCACATCGTCGTGGCGCGCGATGGATGCGTCTCGTTTCGGGAGGCGGGGTTGATGTGAAGAGGAGCTGTCCGTTGTCCGTCGTCCGTTGTCGGCTCCGGAACCGATAACTGATGACTGAAAACTGATAACTTCTTCCCGATGCGCCCTTTCTACCTCACGACCCCCATCTACTACGTCAACGACCTGCCGCACATCGGGCACATCTACTCGACGGTGGTCTGCGACGTGGCGACGCGGTTTCACCGGCTGATCGGGGACCCGACGCGTCTCTTGACCGGAACCGACGAGCACGGGCAGAACATCGAGAAAGCGGCGGCGGCACAGGGGACGACCCCGATCGCGCTCGCCGACCGGGTCGTCGCCCGCTACCACGACCTCTACCGCCGCTTCGAAATCGCGCACGACGACTTCATCCGCACGACCGAGCCCCGCCACCGGCGCGGGGTCGAGGCGCTCATCGCCCGGATCGAGGCGGCGGGCGACCTCTACGCCGCCCGGCACGAGGGCTGGTACTGCTCGAGCTGCGAGGCCTTCTACACCGAGAAGGAGCTCGACGGCGAGAGGCGATGTCCCGTCCACG
>JBLMXY010000041.1:0-12526 GCA_050257975.1 Acidobacteriota bacterium | reverse complement strand
CTGGCACGGCTCCTGCTACGACGAATCAGGAGATAAAGGACATGATTCACCGCCAGATCGCTTCTCTCTTTTCCGCCGGCCTCCTCGCCGTTGCGACGGCCTGCGGCCCATCGCCCGACACCACCGTGAAGAAGACCGAGTCGACGACGCAGACCTCAGGGGGAACCGTCACCACGACGAGCGAGTCCAAGCAGGTCGGTACGACGCTCGAGGCTAAGACCGAGACCAAGTCCGAGACGGCTTCGGGCACCGCCAAGTCGACGACCGAGACGACCGTCGGAACGGTCACCGCCTTCACTCCCGGGAAGAAGATCGAAGTGATGACGGGCGAGAAGAAGATGCACAGCCTCAGCCTCGACGACAAGGACGTGGTCTATTCCGTCGACCAGGCGGTGGCGGTGGGCCAGCGCGTGACGGTCATCGACGAGACCGGTGCCGACAAAGTCCGTCACATCACCGTGAAGCTTGGAGGGTGATGGGCCGGCTGCCCGGGCTTCCGCAGGTGAAACGAGGTCGAGACGGCCGGCTGATGCTGGCAGGGGAATTGCGGTGATGTCGTCGGGAGACTCGTGAGAATGAATAAGAAGAAGGGCGTCAAGAAGGCGGTCGACTTTTCGACTGACCTCCACGACTCCGGTTCGGCCGCGGCGGGAGTCCGTCGCCGCCACGCCCGGCCCGAACCCGAAAGGATTAGAGACGGAAGAAAGGAGACATCATGCTCTGGACGCTTCTCGTGATCCTCCTGGTCCTCTGGGCCCTCGGGATGGTCACGTCGTACACCATGGGCGGCCTCATCCACATCCTGCTCGTCGTCGCGGTCGTGGTCCTGCTGTTCAACCTCATCCAGCGGCGAAGGCTGACCTGACGGACATCACGGACACTTCGGCCGCAGGCCCGTCATGTTCTCCAATCGTTTTGTCATGTTTTCAAGATAAAGCTCGTGGAGCCTCGTGCCGTCAAATCGGCGGAGGGGTGTGGTTTCACGCCTCCGCAGTCCTTCCGGACGCACTTCCCGTCCCACCCCGGAGCGGGCTACCCGCGCGAGCGGTGCGGCACGAGCCTTGCGCTGAAGTCCTCATGAAGAGGGGAGGAGGACACCATGGAACAGAAAAACGCACCGGCGTCAGGTGATCAATCGGGGGGCCTGGCCTCGGCGGCGGGTCATCTGAAGAGCGGCTGGGAACACGGAAAGGAAGCGGCGCAGGACGTCAAGCGTACGGCCAGGAACTCCTGGAACGACCTGAGCGGGAAGGTCGACCCCTACGTCAAGTCCCGTCCCAAGTCTGTGGCTCTGGGCGCCCTCGGGGCGGGTCTCATCCTGGGTTTTCTGACCGGCACGCTGGCCGGCAGAAGCCGCCGGGCCTCTTCCAGATCGGCATCGAAGGCGTGTTGATCTTCTTCTCCAACGTCATGTCGGATTCCCAAACAGAGCCTGAGGAGCCCGCATTCCCGCTGCGCGCAGCGGAATGGTGCCTTCCCCGGCATAAGGGGGCATGAATCATGAACAGCACTCACAGAGGCGGCCGTGCGCTCGTCGCGCTTCTGGGCGCGTTCGCGCTCGCGTCGACCTCCCGAGCGCAGCCGCCGGAAGGCGACGATATCCAGCAGACGGTCCTGCGCGTTTCGTACTTCTCCGGGGAGGTCTCGTACAGCCGCGGCGACAACCCGGACGACTGGCAGCCGGCGTCCCTCAACTACCCGATGACGCTGGGCGATCGCCTTTACACGGCGAGAGGCTCGCGCCTGGAGCTTGAGACCGAGGGCGGCGCGATCTACCTGGCGCCCGAGACGGACCTCGCCGCGCTGAATCTCACGTACGAGGTGAAGCAGTTCTCGCTGGGGATGGGGTCCGCGTCATTTCTCATCCGCCAGATCGCCCTCGGGGAGTCCATCGAGATCGACACCCCGAACGCCGCGGTCACGTTGGACCGTGCCGGCGAATACCGGATCGACGTCGACCGCGACGGGAACACTCGTGTCATCGTCAACCACGGGTACGCGAGCGTGGCTGCGGCCGGCGGCGAGGTGCCGCTGGGGGCGGGACAACTGATGTCGATCGACGGAATCGACTCGCCCGTCTACGACGTCACGTCGCTCCCGCGCCCCGACTCCTGGGACCGGTGGGTCGAGACGCGCTGGCGGCGCTTCCGCGAGGACCGCTCGCGCCGGTATGTCAACGCCTACGTCTCCGGCGTCGACGACCTCGATCAATACGGGACCTGGTCACAGGTCCCTGGATACGGCTCCTGCTGGAGCCCGGCGAGAGTGTCTGCCGGTTGGCAGCCCTACCGCGCCGGACGCTGGGTCTGGCAGGACCCCTGGGGCTGGAGCTGGGTCTCGACCGAGCCCTGGGGTTGGGCTCCTTATCACTACGGACGTTGGGTGAGGTCGCGAGCGCGATGGTACTGGGTACCGGTCGGGCCGGACGTCCGGGCGGTCCGCTACGCGCCGGCGCTCGTCGCGTTCGTCGGCGGGCCCGGCTTTTCGGTCTCCGTTTCGGTTGGCGGAGGCGGGTACGTTGGCTGGTTCCCGCTGGCGCCCCGCGACCCGCTCGTTCCGTGGTGGGGCTCGCGGGCCCGCGAAACGAATGTCACCCAGATCACGAACGTAACGTACGTGAACCAAACGTACGTGACGGTGGTCAACCAGAACACGTTCATTTCAGGTCGACCAGTCGCGACGAACACGATCCGCGACACGAGGGTCGTGCGCGAAATCTCCGCGGCGCCCGTCGTCCGCGGCCCGCTCCCGGTCGTGCCGGTGGCAGCCTCGATCCGCGTCTCGACGAAGAGCGCCGGATCGGCGCCACGCCCGCCGGCCGCGGCCCTGAACCGGGCCGTGGTGACGCGTCTCGCCCCCGCCCCGGCGCCGGCGCCCTTCCGCGAGAAGGCGAACCTCATCAAGGAGAACCGTGGCGCGCCCGTGGACCCCGCGCAGGCGGCACGGCTTGCACCGGCCTACCGGGCCATCCGGCCCACGCGTTCCGTCGTCCCCGAGCCGGGCCGTGCCACCCTCGCGCCGAAGAAGCCGCAAGGCGCGAGTCCGGCGCCCGTGCCGGTGACGCGCGAGGCCAAGCCGGGTCAGGCGCGCCGCGAGGCGCCGCCGGCCGGTACGCGTGAGGTGCCCCCTGGCCAGACGAAGAGCCCACCAGCGCCGGAGCCGCGCGGCGGCGAGGGCGCTCGACCCGCCCAGATCGACACCCGCAAGGCACAGGAGACGGAGGCGGCCCGCAAGGCGGCGCAGCAGAAGCAGCAGCTCGACACCCGCAAGGCACAGGAGACGGAGGCGGCCCGCAAGGCGGCGCAGCAGAAGCAGCAGCAGGAGCCGCGCGCGAAGGAGCAGAAGGCCGCGCAGCCCAAGCCCACGGCGCCAGACCAGAAGAAGGAACAGGACAACAAGGGCAAGGACCAGAAGAAGAAAGATCAACCCGACGAGAGAGAGAAGGGCTGAGAGGAGCTCATGTCGTCGACCGCGAATCGAAAGGAAGGACGTATGACACAGACACGCTGGATCAGCTGCTTCGTCCTGCTGGCAACGCTCTCGACGCCTCTCGGCGCCGAGTCGCTCCGTACGGCGACACCGACAGTCGTGGGATCCGTGTCCCATCTGCTTCTCCCGACGTCTGCGAATGTGAACGGGCAATTCGACGCCGTCTTCAAGACGAAGGTGAGCATCTTCAACCCGACGACTTACGACTACGCGATCCGGGCGGGCCTGAGCACCTGGAACGGAGAGATCGCCGCGAGCTCCATCCCGATACTTTCGGGGGAAACGGTGACGTTCGACAACTTTCTCTCGGACGTCTTCGGTTACTACGGCGGAGGGGCGATCGATCTCGACAGTGGAAACGACGCTTACCGGTTCATCGTGTCGGCGCAGGTCTATGTCGACACGGGCGCAGCCCGCTTCACGACCTCCGTGCAGTTTGCCGATGACCTCGGCACGGTCACCCCGGAGCGGCCCGGCTACGTGGTCGGGATCTCGGTCAACTCGAACTTCCGGACGAACATCGGATGCGCGAGCAACTCCTCGGCGCCGCAGACGATCACTCTTCGAGCCTTCGACAGCGACTTCTATCTCGTCGGGGACCCGTTCAGCTTCAACATGGCCGGATTCGGATGGGCGCAGTACTCCGTGAACATCCCGCTCAGAAACGGCGGCATCGTCTTCGAGGCGACACGGAACGCCGTCTGCTACGCCGTGGAAGTGAATAACGTCTCGAACGACGGGACCTATCAGCTCGCGATCCCGTTCTAGTGGCGGCGCGTGGGAGCTGAACGGCACGATGGGTCGGCGGCCGGCTTGACGCGATCCGTGTTCGGACGGCGCCGTTCCGTGGAGGCGGCGCCGCTGAGGGGTGAGGTGCTGAGCCTCGAGGGGCTGGAAGAGCGCGCCAAGAACCTCGCCGCCGTCTTCACGCTCTCGCGCGATTCGAACAGGGGAGGCCGCGAAGTCCTCAGGCGGCTCGAGGAAAACATCGAGCGGCTGCGCCACGCGTACATCGTCCTGGCCGACGACGTCCATCGCGGGGAGCCGATCGCGCCCGCGGCCGAGTGGCTGCTCGACAACTTCCACCTCGTGGAGGCCGAGGCCCGGGCCGTCCGTCACGACCTCCCGCCCCGCTACTACCGCAAGCTCCCGAAGCTCGCCTCGCGCGAGCACGCCGGGGCGGCGCGGCTCTACGCCATGGCGGTCGAGCTCATCCGCTCCGGGGACGGGCGCCTCGATCTCGAGCGGCTGACACGCTTCATGAAGGCGTATCAGACGGTCGCGCCGCTCACGATGGGCGAGCTCTGGGCGTGGCCCAGCATCCTCAAGCTGGCGCTCCTGGAGAACCTCCGCCGGCTCTCGGATGGCGTTCTGGGTTGGCGCGAGGAGCGGCGCGCCGCCGACGAGATCCGGGCGCGTTTCGAGCGCGGCGACAGTGCCGTGCCGCTCCCGAAGGTGCTCGAGCCGGGGTTCGTCGCCCAACTCCTGACGCACATGCGCGAGTTCGATGCGCGGCTCTCCGCCCAGCGCGCGGAGCTGACGCGACGTCTTGCCGAGCAGGGGACGAGCGCGGAAGACACCGTCCGGGCCGAGCACCAGCGGCAGGCGACCGAGCAGGCCTCCATGAGCAACTCGGTCACGAGCCTCCTCCTCGTGTCGACGATGGACTGGAGCCGGTACGTCGAGAGCGTCAGCCTCGTCGAGCAGATCCTCCGGCGCGACCCCGCCGACGTCTACGGGCGGATGGACTTCGAGAGCCGGGACCGCTACCGCCACGCCGTGGAGGACCTGGCCGATCCCACCGGCGAGGCGCAGGTCCGCGTGGCGCTTCGGGCCGTCGCGAGCGCCCGCCAGGCGGCGGAGCGGCCGGGGTCGAGGGATCGGCTGAGGCACGTGGGCCATCACCTGATCGGAGGGGGACGGCGCGACCTGGAGACGGATGTGGCCTTTCGCCCGAAGCTCCCTGGGCGGGTGAGACGCTTTCTTTTCGCTCACGGCACTGCGGTGTATCTCTCGTCCATCGGCGCGCTCACGCTGCTCGGTGTCGTCATCGGAGTCGCACTGCTGCGGGCGGAGAGCGCGTCGCTCGGGGCCCGGGTCGCCGCGGCGCTTCTCGTGCTGATTCCTTCGAGCGAGATCGCCAGCGCTCTCGTCCAGCGCCTGGCAGCGGCGCTCGTTCCTCCGCGCCGGCTTCCGCGACTGGACCTCAGCGGCGGCGTGCCCGAGAGCGCCCGGACGATGGTCGTCGTTCCGATGCTGCTTTCGAGCGTGGCTTCCGTGCGGGGGCTGATCGACCACCTGGAGGTGCAGGCGCTGGGAAATCTCGATCCGAACGTCCATTTCGCTCTCCTCGGCGACTTCTGCGACGCCGAAACCGAGACGACGCCGGACGACGGCGAGATCCTTGCCGCTGCGCGGGCCGGCATCGAAGAGCTGAATCGGCGCCACGCGGCGGGACGAAACGACCGCTTCTTTCTCTTCCATCGCGCTCGAAGCTGGAACGCGAAAGAGGGTCTCTTCATGGGCTGGGAGAGGAAGCGCGGGAAGATCGAGGAGTTCAATCTTCTCCTGCGTGGCGCCACGGGGACCCGATACGTGACCGACGTCGGCGACGCGACGATCCCGTCTTCCGTTCGCTTTGTCCTGACGCTCGATGCCGATACGCGGCTCCCCCGCGGAACGGCCCGGGCGCTCATCGGCATCCTCGCGCATCCCCTCAACCGGCCTCACGTCGACCCCCGGCTCGGACGCGTGACCGAGGGGTACGGGATCCTGCAGCCGCGCGTCAGCATCACGCAGTCCAGCTCGGCGGGCTCCCTTTTCGCCCGCGTCTACTCCGGTCACACCGGGGTGGACCCCTACTCGCGGGCCGTCTCCGATACGTACCAGGACCTCTTCCGCGAGGGGATCTTCACGGGAAAGGGGCTGTACGAGGTCGACGCCTTCGTCTCCGCGCTCGAGGGGCGCGTCCCGGAGAACGCGCTCCTGTCGCACGACCTGTTCGAGGGGCTGTACGCGCGCACGGCGCTCGTCTCCGACGTCGAGGTCGTGGACGACTATCCCGCGAACGTCCTGGCGCACGCGCGGCGGCAGCACCGCTGGGTGCGCGGCGACTGGCAGATTCTCCTGTGGCTCTTCCCGTTCGTACCCTCACGGCACGGCATCGTCCGCAACCGGCTTCCAGTGATCAGCCGATGGAAGATCCTCGACAACCTGCGTCGAAGCCTGGTGGCTCCGGCGCTCCTCGCGCTCTTTCTGGCCGCCTGGACGGTGCTCCCCGGAGATCCCCTCCTCTTCACGCTCTTCGGCCTTTCGGTCCTCGCGCTCCCGATGGTCTTCGCTCTGATGGGCGGCTCGCTCGTCCCGCGCGGCGAGGGACCCGCGCGCGTCCATCTGCGCGGCGTCCTGGAAGACCTCGCCGCAGCCGGCGCGCAAGCTCTCCTGACGCTCGTCCTCCTCGCCCAGCGGGCGTGGGAAACGATTCACGCCATCACAATGACGCTCGTCCGGCTGCTGGTCACCCATCGGCGCCTCCTGGAGTGGGAAACCGCTGCGGCTCAGGCCGCGCGGGCGGCCGGGCTCCTCAGCGAAGGCGTGCGCTCGTTCGTCGTGCAGATGGCGGCGAGCCCGCTCGTGGCGGTGGCGGTCCTTGCGCTCACGGCGGCGACGAGGCCGAGGGCGCTCCCGCTGGCGCTCCCGCTGGCGGCCCTCTGGATCGCGGCGCCGATCGTGGCGTACTGGCTCAGCGGGCCGCGCCAGACGCCGGGCCGAAAGCTGTCCGATGACGAGCGCGAGTATCTCCTCGGCGTGGCGCGGTCGACGTGGCGCTTTTTCGAGGAGCTCGGCGGCGACGAGGACCACGGCCTGCCGCCGGACAACTATCAGGAGAATCCCAAACCTGCCGTGGCACACCGGACGTCCCCGACGAACATCGGCATGGGCCTCCTCGCCACGCTTGCCGCCCACGACCTCGGCTTTCTATCGGTGGAAGAGATGGCGGATCGCCTCGAGCGGACGCTCTCGACCGTCGAAGGGCTCGAGCGTCACGAGGGGCACCTCCTGAACTGGTACGACACGCGGACGCTCGCGCCGCTCCTGCCGCCCTACGTCTCGACGGTCGACAGCGGCAACCTCGCGTGCTCCCTCGTCGCGTTGTCCCAGGGGCTTCTCGGCCTGGCGCGCGCGCGAAGCGATCTGGAGGCCCGGCTCGCCCCTCTCGCCTCCCGGGCCTCGAAGCTGGCGAACGAGATGCGATTCGGGTTCCTCTACGACCGCGAGCGGCAGCTCTTCGCGATCGGATACCGCCTGGCCGACGCGAGCGGACCCGCTCGTCCGGACGGGTCCTTTTACGACCTCCTGGCTTCGGAGGCGCGTCTGGGGAGCTTCTTCGCGATCGCGAAAGGAGACGTACCGCAGAGCCATTGGTTCCACCTGGGCCGACTCGTCGTGAGCGTGGAGGGCGTCCCCACGCTCGTGTCGTGGGGCGCCACGATGTTCGAGTACCTGACGCCGCTCCTCCTGACCCGCAGCTATCCCGGTACGCTCCTTCACGAAACCTGCCGCATGGTGGTGCGGCGGCAGAAGTCGTACGCGAGGGAGCGCGGCGTGGCCTGGGGAATGTCCGAATCGGCTTACGCTTTGGTCGACCGACAAGGCAACTACCAGTACAAGACGTTCGGCGTTCCGGGTCTCGGGCTCAAGAGAGGTCTCGGCGACGAGCTCGTCATCGCCCCGTACGCCACGGCGCTCGCGGCCCTCGTGGACCCCTCCGCGGCCGTTGCCAACCTGAGGCAGCTCGGCCGGGAGGGCGGGCGGGGTCCGTGGGGCTTCTACGAGTCGATCGATCACACGGTGCGGCGGCCGGCGGAGGAAGAGCACGACGAGGGGGGCCCCGCCGTCGTCGTCAAAGCACATTTCGCGCACCATCAGGGGATGACGCTCGTCGCCATCGCCAACGCCCTTCGCGACGGCGTGATGGTCGAGCGCTTTCACGCCGATCCCCGGGTGAAGGCGACGGAGCTGCTGCTGCAGGAGCGGGTTCCGCGCGAGGCTCCGATCATCGATCCCCGGCCCGCCGAGGAGACGCACAGGGCGGCCGCCGTCCCCGCCGGTTTGCCGCGCCGCCTCCGCTCGCCGCACACGCCGTTCCCGCGCGCGCAGGTCCTCGGGAATGGCGCCTACGTCACGGTCGTGACGAACGGGGGGGGTGGGGCGAGCCTCTACCGGGATCGGGCGGTCACACGGTGGCGCGAGGACCCGACGACGGATCCCGGGAGCCAGTTCCTCTACCTGCGCGACGTCCACACGGGCGAGGTCTGGTCCGCGACGCATCAGCCGACGTGCCGCAAGGCGGAGGAGTACGTCGTCGACTTCCTGTCCGAGAAGGCGGTCTTCCGGCGGCGGGATCACGACATCGAGGCACGGCTCGAAATCGGCGTCTCGCCCGAGGACGACGTGGAGGTGAGGCGGATCGATCTCAGGAACCGGAGCGAGAGACCCCGCGAGATCGAGCTGACGAGCTACATCGAGATTTCCCTCGGGTCGATCGCCGAGGACTTCGCGCAGCCGTGCTTCGGCAAGCTCTTCGTCGAGACGTCGTGGGCCGGAGAGAGCACCGCGCTTCTCGCACACCGGCGCAGTCATGCCGCGGGCGAGCCGGATCTCTGGGCGCTGCACGTCCTCAGCCTGGGCGGCCACATGCAGGCGCCGATCGAGTGGGAGACGGACCGGGCCCAGTTCCTCGGCCGCGGGCGCGGACCGGACGACCCGCGGGCACTCGACGGGCGGGCGCTCTCGGGAACGACGGGCGCCGTCCTCGACCCGATCCTCAGCCTGAGGACGCGCGTGCGGCTCGCGCCGGGCGGCGCCGCACGTCTCTGCTTCGCGACGGGAGTCGCGAAGGACGAGGACCGCGCCCGCGCTCTGGCGCAGAAGTATCACGATCCGGGCGCGGCGGCCCGGACGTTCCATCTCGCCCACACTCACGTGCAGGTCGCTCGCGGTCACCTCGGGATCGGAGCGGACGAAGCGCAGCTCTTCGAACGGCTCGGCTCGCGCGTCTTTTTTTCGGATGCGTCGCTGCGCGCGGAAGGGGAGGTCCTCTCGAAGAGCACGCTGGGGCAGACCGGGCTCTTCGGGCACGGCATCTCGGGCGATCTTCCGATCGTCCTCGTGCGCGTCGTGGAGCCCGACGACCTTCCGCTCGTCACACAGGTCCTGAAGGCTCAGGAGTATTGGCGCCTGATCGGGCTGAAGGCCGACCTCGTCATTCTGAATGATCACCCGGTCAGCTATCTCAACGAGATGCACGGCCATCTCAGCGGCCTCGTGGATGGTGGATCGTGGGCGTCGTGGAAAGGACGTCCCGGCGGCGTCTTCCTCCTGCGGGGCGACGCGATGCCCGAGGGCGAGCGCCTGCTCCTCCTCACCGTCGCGCGGGCGGTCCTCTACGGAGATCGCGGCGAGCTGGTCGAGCAGCTCGATCGAACCGGCCCCGAGCCCCCGGCGTCGCTCGAGGGGCCTCTCGCCGACGAGGTCGGGGCGGAGCCGGTCGAAGCCGACCTGCCGCCCCTGGTGATGGCCAACGGGATCGGCGGCTTCACGCCGGACGGGCGGGAGTACGTGGTCGTCCTCCGGGGCGACGCCGAAACGCCGCTTCCCTGGGCGAATGTCATCGCAAGCCCGCGCTTCGGGACGCTCGTGACGGCCTCGGGCGCGGCGACGACGTGGTCGGAGAACAGCCGGGAAAACCGGCTCACGCCGTTCGCGAACGACCCGATCTCGGACCCGACGGCCGAAGCCATCTTCGTGTGCGACGAGGAGACCGGCCGCCTCTGGGGCGCCACACCCGCGCCCCTGAAGCGCACGCCCCGGTCGCCGCGCTGGATCGTGAAGCACGCGGCCGGCGTGACCCGCTTTTCGCGGTCGGCGGACGGGATCGCGCAGGAGCTCGCCGTGTTCGTCGCGAAGGACGATCCCGTGAAGCTCTCGGCCCTGACGTTCACCAACCGGGGCCCGAAGCGACGCCGTCTCGCCCTCGTCCATTACGTGGAGTGGAGCCTCGGGCCTCCCCGGACGGGCGAGTCGCGCTTCGTCGTGACCGAGCGCGACGCGGAGAGCGGAGCGGTCCTGGCGCGGAATCCGTACAACGCGGAGTTCGCGGGGCGCGTGGCGTTCGCAGCGTCGAGCGAGCCGGTCGTGTCGGCGACCGGCGACCGACTCGAGGTGCTCGGCCGCAACGGGTCCCTGTCGCGCGCGGGGGCCCTCCGCCGGCTGCCGCTCGCGGGGCGCTTCGGGGCGGGGCTGGACCCGTGCGCGGCGCTCCACGTGTCGGTCGCGCTCGAGCCCGGAGAGACGCGGCGTGTGGTCTTCGTGCTGGGGCAGGCCTCGGGCCTCGCCGAAGCCCGCGAGCTGGTGCGCCGGCACGCGGCGCCGGACGCTGCGGAATCGGAGCTACGAAACGTCGAGGCGTTCTGGGACGAGACGCTGGGCTCTGTCGCGGTGAAGACGCCCGACGACTCCTTCGATTTGATGATGAATCGCTGGCTTCTCTACCAGGACCTCTCGTGCCGCGTGTTCGCGCGGAGCGGCTACTACCAGCCGAGCGGCGCTTACGGGTTCCGGGACCAGCTGCAGGACGTGCTCGCGCTGACGTGGTCGCGCCCGGATCTGACCCGCGAGCACCTCGTGCGAGCGGCCGGCCGCCAGTTCGTCGAAGGGGACGTGCAGCACTGGTGGCACGCGACGTCGGGCCGCGGCACGCGGACGCGCTGCTCCGACGATCTTCTGTGGCTGCCGTGGGCGGCGGCCCGCTACGCGCTCGCCACGGGTGACGTCGGGGTCTATGACGAGGTCGTGCCGTTCCTCACGGCGCCGGAGCTGGCTCCCGGCGAGGCCGAGGCCTACGGTCTCCCCTCGGAGTCGGGAGAGGCGGGCACGCTCTTCGAGCATTGCGCGCGGGCCATCGACCGGAGCCTCGCTTTCGGCCCGCACGGGCTTCCCCTCATCGGGAGCTGCGACTGGAACGACGGCTACAACCGTGTCGGGATGGAAGGACGCGGCGAGAGCGTCTTCGTCGGCTGGTTCCTCCTCGCGGTCCTTTCCGATTTCGCGCCGCTCGCCGAAGCCCGAGGCGACGCCGGCCGCGCTGCCCGGTACCGGAGGGAGAGGGAGCGGCTGTCGGCGATGCTCGAGCTGGCGTGGGACGGCGACTGGTACCGGCGCGCCTACTTCGACGACGGAACGCCGCTCGGCTCGGCGCAGAACGACGAGGGGCGGATCGACTCCGTCGCGCAGACCTGGGCCGTCCTCTCCGGGGCGGCCCCGCGGGAGCGCGCCGAACGGGCGATGGACGCGGTGCGGGCGCACCTCGTGCGCCGGGCCTCGCAGGTGATCCTCCTCCTCTCTCCGCCGTTCGATCGGACCGCGCTCGACCCGGGCTACATCAAGAGCTACGTCCCGGGCGTTCGAGAGAACGGGGGCCAGTACACGCACGCCGCGGAATGGGTCGTCCTGGCGCTCGCGCGCCTGGGAAACGGGGACGAGGCGGTCGAGTCGTTTCACATGCTCAACCCCATCAACCACACGCGGACTGCCGCCGATCTCGAGCGCTACAAGACGGAGCCCTATGTCGTGGCCGGCGACGTTTACGACCATCCGCAGCACCGCGGGCGCGGAGGCTGGACCTGGTACACGGGATCGGCGGCGTGGATGTACCGCGTCGGCCTCGAGGGGATCCTGGGCCTGACGCGGCAAGGAGGTACGTTCTCCGTGAACCCGTGCGTGCCGGGCTCCTGGCCGGGCTTTTCGATCGCGTGGCGCTTCGGATCCGCCCGTTATGACATCACCGTCGAGAACCCCGAGGGGCGCAGGCGGGGCGTGTCGCACGTCGAGCTCGACGGCCGGCCGGTCGACCCGTCTTCGATTCCGCTCGCGGACGACGGTCTTTCTCACCATGTGGCCGTCCGCCTGGGCGCGGCGCAGGAGATCGCTGCTGCCGCGACCGGGCCTCGGCGCGGGACATAGCGCAGGAGCTCCA
>JBLMXY010000040.1:0-31361 GCA_050257975.1 Acidobacteriota bacterium | reverse complement strand
CCGGCCGCGCAACGGATCGGCGATGAGAGGAGATTTCCTGCACTCCTGCGGCCCGCCGCCACACCGCAGACGGACCGCGCGCATTCTCGCCGCGCACCCCGAGATCCGGAGCCTGATCGGCGTCAACCCCTTCAGCCTGGCGGTCCGTCTGCGGTGTGGCGGCGGGCCGCAGGAGTGCAGGAAATCTCCTCTCATCGCCGACCCGTTGCGCGGCCGGGAGGGAGCGAAGGCGCCCTTCGAGACGGACGAGAAGCGGACGATGTTGGCGGCGCTATCGCAGAAGGAGTCATCTCGTCAGTGTTTCTACATCCTGCACCCTGCATAAGGCAAGAAGCCGCCCTTGTCGGCGGCTGTCAGTCGGAAGTGCGGCGGGCCAGGAACCATGCGCACGGGAGCCCCGTTTCCGTGCGCGAGGTTCGCGTCAGCAGGCCGGAGAATCGGAGAAGGCGAAGGCCGTCACGGTTGAAGTGGTACCGCCAGCGCAGGAGCTGCCGGCCGGAGACAACGAGAAGGAACCCGAGATCGAGTGGGCTGCTGGCGAGGGAGCAGGCTTACTTCCTCCTGGGAGGCTCTTTCTTGATCGCGTCACGATCCTTTACGAGCCATTGGGCTTCGCTGAACGAGTAGCAACGCCCGCAGGAGCAGAGGAATCGTTCATGGGCATTCATGTTACGCGGCACTCTCAAGGGATGCGGAGCCCCCTTCGGGCACGTCGCTACCAAAAATGCCTCGGTGTCCCCTGTTCATCCGGAAATCCTCCTGCCTCTTCTGCGAATTCTACGACCTGAAAAAAGAGCGTTGCGGGCGCTACGCCGTGACGGCGCCGAAGACAATCGGGTGGACATGGCGATGGCGACTAAGTATTGGCGCAAGCGGTCGTCGGCCGTCGGTACGGTTGTTGCACAAGCCTTAGGACTTGGAGGAAATAGACATGAAACGAACCCTCGTTCTTGCGGTCGGAATTCTGTTCGGCGCGGCGATGGCCTTCGCCGCCGACCAGACGTGGAGCGGCACGATCAGCGACAGCATGTGCGGCCACTCCCACAAGGCGGCCATCGAACACGGTGGCAAGAAGATGAGCGACCACGATTGCGTCCTCGCCTGCGTCAAGAACGGCGCCAAGTACGTGTTCGTCCAGGGCGGAAAGATCTACAACATCGAGAACCAGGATTTCGCCGGGCTCGAGGAGCACGCGGGACACGCCGTGAAGCTCACGGGCGAGAAGACGGGCGACACGATCAAGGTTTCCAGGATCGAGGCGTCTGCCGCGAAGGGGAAGATGTAGCGCGCCTCCCCGGGATCAGACGTGATTTTCTGATTTTCCGAAGAGGCCGTTGCCATCGGGCGGGCAGCGGCATTCGGGTCGTGAGCTGGGTCCTGGCGATCGCCGGCGGCTCCGCCCTCGCGCAGTTGCCCCTGCCGCCGTGGCTCATCGTGAAGGGCGTGAACGCCGAGCGACGGAAGGAGCAGGCCAGCGCAGCCGGGGCTTCCGTTCGAACTTGAAGATGCGGTCTGCGAAATCGGACGCGGCCTGTGCTAAGTGATCTGGCGTTCCAGGAGCGAGCGCGCGGCTTCGAGCGCGGCGCTTCCCCGGTTGCTGGGCGTGGAATACGCGACATACCCGTCCGGCCGGACGAGCGTGATACCGGGCCGGAGCCCCTGTCGGACTTCGACGATGTCGCTCAGCGATCCGGCGAGCCGCTTTGCAGCCTCCTGGATCGACGAGTCGGCGCCGTCATCGACGAAGAGCAGGAAACGGCTGCGAATCCCGTCGCCGCCGCGTAGGGAATCATCGAAGAAGCGCTCCCCGGCGCCCTCGATGATCGGGCTCCCGCCATAGGCGATATCGAGCCCCGAAAGCCTCTGGACGAAGGCATGCTGAAAGGGAGCGAGGCGCGACACGATCGGGATGACGGTATCGCGCAGGGTCTGTGCGACCGTGCTCGCCGTTCCCATCGCCCGGGTCAGCCGATGCGTGGTCTCGATGACGTGCTTGATCACGGGGCGGCGTTCCGCGCCATAGCTTTCGAGCAGGCGCTCCTGGCCACGGCCGTGCCGGACGAGGTCGAGCTTCCAGACGAGATTCCAGGCGTCCTGCAGCCCGGTGTTCATCCCCTGCCCTCCGAAGGGGCTGTGAATGTGCGCGGCGTCGCCCGCGATGAAGATTCGCCCGGCGCGAAGCTTCGCCGTCTGCCGGTGATGGATGCGGAAGTAGCTGCTCCAGCCCAGAGCGCGCGCCTCGATTCCCGTTGGCGCCCGTTCCCTCAGGATCTTCCGCACGAGATCGAGCGAGGGGGCGTCTCCTTCCGCCTGCTCGATGGTCGCCACGATGCGCCGCCGGGTGGCGCTCATGGGGAAGATCGCCACCGGGCCGAATTCGCTCGGGCAGAGCTGCAGCTCGTCGGCGGGAAGGGCGTCGTTCGTCTCGATGTCCGCGAGCAGGAACAGGGCCTCGTATTGCGCTCCCTCGAACGGCAGGTTCAAGGAATGCCGAACCGCGCTGTGCGCGCCGTCGCAGCCGACGACGAACGCGGCGGTCGCCTCCTGGCGCCGGCCGTTCTTCTCCAGCGTGACGCTCACGCGCTCGTCGCGCTGGGCCGCCGAGACGAATGACGTCTCGTACTCGACGACAGCGCCTCGACTCCGGAGCCGTTCCACGAGCAGTCTCTCGGTGACGTCCTGCGGGACCATGGCGATGAACGGATAGGGGCTCTCCGGCGGCGCGAACCGGATGCGGGCGAGCCGGCGACCGTGCGCCACGACGGCGACCGCCGTGGCCCGGTTTGCGCGGTCGAGGAACGGACCGACGAGGCCCGCCATGTCGAAGATCTCGAGCGTCCTGGGAAAGATCGCGAGCGCCTTGGAATGCGCCGACTGGGAAGAGCGCGCCTCGACGAGGCGCGATCGGAGGCCCCGGCGAGCGCATTCGTTCGCGAGAAAGAGCCCGACCGGCCCGGCGCCAACTATCAGGACGTCGTTTTCGACTGGGGCGCTCGGCATGACGCCTCCCTCGAATGAAGGGAAGGGCGGCTTCTCGCGGGCGCCCGGCCGGCCCTCCCGCCGCCCGCCTGGCACAAATTCGGCGCGGCCCTTCGAAATTCCCGCTCCAGGCGTCGACCCCCACCCGAAGAAGGCCCATGCCACGCTTCACGCTCGATGGGCCGGCGGAGTTTCCGGACGGTGAGAAGTTCGAGAGGCTTCCGACGCGCCGCGAGCGCTGCGGGACGATTCACGCGTCCCGAGCACTAACCGATCTTGCGGTACAGCCCGTTGGCGGAGACGCGGCGGCCGACCTCGGTCTTCGGGCGCGCGGTGCGTGTCGGCTCGAGGGGGCGCAGGCTGAAACGCGCGAGCTCGCTGTCGAGCCTCGCGGCATCGACGAGGAAGTGGCGCCCGCTGTCGAAACCTTCGTACAGGTCGGGCTCGCCCGGGACGGGGTGCGTCCCCCGCCCGGTCAGATCCGTCTCGGGCGTGAAGACCGAGACGAGCAATTTCCCGCCGGGCTTGAGCACCCGCGCCGTCTCGGACAGTGCCTGGTCCCATTCCGCTCGGCTCTGCGCGCAGTGATAGAGGCCCAGGGCGACGACGAGATCGAAGCGGCCGTCGGCGGCAAAGGAGAGGTCGTCCATGCGGCCCACGCGCACGCGGCGGGCGGCCTCGGTTTCTCCCCGGATCGCCGCGACGCGCTCCCGGGTCTTCGCGGCCATGGCGGGAGAGGCGTCGAGCGCCTCGACGTCGAATCCCTTCTCGGCGAGGAAGGCCGTGTTGCGGCCGCCGGCGCAGCCCAGATCCAGCACGCGTGTCGCCGCCGGATCGGCGTACTCGCGGACGAGCTCCGTCAGGCGCACATCCGGCTCGCGCGCCGCGAAACGCGCAACATTTTCGGCAGAGTCCCAGAAGGACGACATGAACGTTTCTCGAGGAATCCATAGCACCTTTTCAACGGTCATTTCGGCAGCGTTCTTGCATCCGGGAATTCGAGACAAGCCCGCGGACTTGACGAGTCAGAGAGGCCGATCCGCGGCCCCATTCGCGGCAGGAGGCGAGAAACGACACCTTCCCCATCCTCGAATTTCCTTCGCGCCCGCCGGTCCCGAGCCCCGCCGCGCCAGCCGCCATCCAACCCGCTCCGATGGAGGAACTTCCAGACCAGGAGAATCGAATGGCCAGTACTTCCGTATCGAAGCCGGCCGTCCCCGCGCCCGCTCCTTCGGAACCCGAGAGCCGGACGGCCCCGGCGGCCCGCAGGACCGCCGTCGTGACGGGCGCCTCAAGCGGCATCGGCCGCGCCACGGCGCTCCATCTCGTGAACAACGGCTTTCGGGTCTTTGCGGGCGTCCGGAAGAAGAAGGACGCCGAGTCGCTCGAAGCGGAGGGTGGTGCGCACCTCGTGCCGATCGAGCTCGACGTGACGAGCGCCGACTCGATTGCCGCCGCGGAGAGAAGAGTCCGGGAGTCCGTCGGCCGGCTCGACGGGCTCGTCAACAACGCCGGCATCGGGATCGCCGCTCCCGTCGAAGCGGTTCCCATGGACGCTCTGAGGCGCTCGTTCGAGGTGGACGTCTTCGGGCAGATCGGCGTCATCCAGGCGTTCCTGCCGCTCATCCGCCGTGGCCGAGGGCGCATCGTGAACATGGGGTCGGTCGGCGGCCACATCACGATGCCTTTCGGCGGCGTTCTCTGCGGTGCGAAGAGCGCCTTCGGCGCGCTGTCCGACGCGCTGCGGCTGGAGCTCCATCCCTTCGGCATCCGCGTGTGTCTGATCGAGCCGGGCGCGATCTCGACACCGGCAGTCGAAAAGATGTTCGGCGACGTCGAAGGCGCGATCGCGTCCTTCCCGCCGGAGGACGCCCGGCGCTACGGTCCGATGTACCGGGAATTCTCGCGGCGGTCCTACGAGCTCGAGTCGAACGGCAGCCCGCCGGAGGTCGTCGCGCGCGCCGTTTGCCACGCGCTGACGGCGCGACGGCCGCGGGCGCGGTATCCGGTCGGAAAGCACGCAAGGCTGCTCGGGACGCTCGGCCGCGTGATGCCGGACCGCCCGCTCGATTCGATCCGCCGGCGTCTCTTCGCGATGCCGAAGTCCTTCGGGGCGATGGCCGCGCCGCCCGGCCCCGGGCTTGTGGGAAGGCAACGCCACGCGTGAGCCGCGTGGATCATCAGGAGGTAACGATGGAACGAAGAATCGACTACACCAGAGTCGCGCCGGGAGTCATGCACGCGATGCTCGGCCTGGAAAAGTATCTTGCCGGCTGCGGCCTGGAACCGAAGCTGATGGATCTCGTGAAGCTGCGGGCTTCGCAGATCAACGGCTGCGCCTACTGCATCGACATGCACTGGAAGGACCTGCGCAGCCAGGGGGAGAACGAGCAGCGCCTCTACGGCCTCGACGCGTGGGCCGAATCCCCGTATTACACCGACCGCGAGCGGGCCGCGCTGGCGTGGACCGAAGCCGTCACGCGCCTGGCCGACGGACGCGTCCGGGACGAAGTGTTCGAAGAGGCTCGCCGGCATTTTACGGACGCCGAGCTCGCCAACCTGACGCTCGGCGTCGTCGCCATCAACGGGTGGAACCGCCTCAACATCGCCTTCCGCGCGCCGGCCGGGACCTATCAGCCCGCCCAGCGGCCCAAGCCCAGGGAGGCGGCTCGGCTCTCGCAGGCCCCGGCCTCCCATTAGCCGGCTGCGGAGGAGCCAAACGGCTGGCGCTGAGCTACGTCGCGCGTGACGCGAGCGGTGTGGGCCGTCGGCGGGAAGGTCGTCGCCATCGACCTTCTCGCCGGCCCCGGCCGCCTGCGCGGGCCCGACGTGCCGGTCTTCGACGAGTGACGGGCTGCGGCTCGGCGACGCCGCGGCGGAGTCAGTCCTTCAACGCCCTCACCGGATCGGTCCGAACCGCGCGCCAGGTCGGCAGGAAGCATGCCGCGAGCGAGGCGATCGTCATGACCGTCAGTGCCGACCCGAAGGCCGACGGGTCGAGCGGGCTCACCTTGTAGAGCAGGCTACCGATCAGGCGGGTGAGGGCCAGCGCCGCCGCGGCCCCGAGGACGACTCCGCCAGCCGTCAGCGCGAGGCCGTGCGACATCACGAGCCGCACCAGATCGGATGCGTTCGCGCCGAGCGCCATCCGCAGACCGAGCTCGCGCTTGCTCTGCGATACCGCGTAGGACATCACGCCGTACAGACCGATCGCCGCGAGCAACAGCGCGATCCCGCCGAAGACGCCGAGCAGCGTGACCGCGACCCGCTGCGTCGAGGTCGAGCGATCGACCTGCTCGCGCATCGTGATGACCTCCGACGGCGCGAGGTTCGGGTCGAGCTTATGAATCTCGTGGGCGAGCGCTGCCGCCACGGCGGACGGCGCTCGCGACGTCCGCAGGAAGAGGCTCACCGTGCCCCGGAAGTCCTGGCGCAGCGGCACGTAGAGGAACGGCCTCGGCGGCTCGAGCAACGTCTGGTACTTCGAGGCTCTGGCGACGCCGATGACCTGCAGCCATCTGCCTTTGAGCTGCAGCCGGCGGCCGACAGGGTCCCGGCCGCTCCAGTACCTCGCGGCCATCGCGTCGTTGACCACCGCGACGGGCGGGGCGTTCTCGTCGTCGGCGAGCGTGAACTCGCGGCCGGAGACGAGCGGGATTCCGAGGGTTGCCAGATACCCCGGGCTCACCTCGTCGTACTCCGCTGCGGGCCGCTCGTCCGGCGCGGGAAGGTAGCCCTCGACGACGATGGGAGCGGAGGCGAACGGGTAATAGCCGAAGGGCCTGGTCCGCCCGTAGGCGGCGGATTCGACTCCGCCGATCGCTCGCACGCGATCCATCAGCTCGTCCAGGAAGTTTCTCTGGCGCGACAGGCTGTAGCCGGCAGACTTCAGGCCCACGCCCGTCGTGAGCACCCGGGTCGAAAAACCCGGATCGGCGGCTCGCAGTCCCTGCAGACTCCGGACGAGCAGGCCGGCCCCGACGAGCAGGACGAAGCTCAACGCCACCTGGATCAGGACGAGGCTCGAGCGGACGCGCGCTCGCCGGCCGCCTTCGACGACGCCCCCCGATCCCGACTTCAATGCGACGGCAAGGCGGATCCTGCTCGCCTGGAATGCCGGGACGAGCGCGAAGAGCACCGTCGAGACCAGGCAGACGGCCGCGGAGAGCCCGAGCACGCGCCCGTCGAGCGCCGCCGGAAGGTCGAGCGGGATTCCGCCGCGCGGCGGGAAAAAGAGCACGAGCACGTTCCGGCACAGGTACGCGACGAGCAGCCCGCCGGCCGCGGCGAGCGCGGACAAGACCAACGCCTCCGTGAGGAGTTGTCTGACGAGCCGCCCGCGCCCGGCCCCGAGCGCGAGCCGAAGGGTCATCTCGTGCTTTCGCGCGAACGACCGGACCAGAAGCAGGTTGCTGACGTTGGCGCACGCGATGAGGAGGACGAAGAAGACTACGGCGAGCACGATCCGGAGCACGGGCATCAATTCTCCGGCTCCGTTGAACGGCGATCGCCACAGCGGAATGAGCCGGATCCCGCGGCCGCGGTTGGTCCCGGGATACGCGGCTTCGAGTCTTCTCGCCGCGGCGGAGATCTGTTCCTGGGCCTGCTCGCGCGTCACACCGGGCTTGAGCCGCACGAAGCCTTCGATCCAGCGCGCGCCGCGGTCTTCCAACCCGTATCCCGAGCCCGCTCCCGAGGGATCGAAGACTTCCTGCATGGACGCCGGAACCCAGAACTGCATCGCATAGTTGACGAATGTCCCGTGGAACGCTTCGGGCGCGACGCCGACGATGGTGTGCGGGAAGCCGTTGAAGAGCTGCGTCCTTCCGATGATGCCGGGATCGCCCCGGAAGCGGTCCTTCCACAGCCGGTAGCCGATCACGACCACGGGATGGGCATTGCGCCCCGCGTCCTCGCCCGGCTCGAAGCCCCGACCCAGGACCGGGCGGATTCCGAGAGCATCGAAGTAGTTCGCCGAGACGAGACTCCCGACGATGCGCTCGGCGCGGTCTCCGATCGAGAGCGTCGTCCCGATGATCTTGTCCGCGATGAACGATTCGACGAGCGTGCAGCTCTTCTGAAAATCGACCATGTCGGGCCACGAGACGTCGTCGAAGTCGGATTCGCCGCGGGCGGTTCCCGCGAGGACGAGCAGCCGATCCTGCCGGGTCACCGCCGGGTAGGGACGGAGCAGGATTCCCTCGATCCAGCTGTACACGGCGGCGTTCGCGCCGATTCCCAGGGTCAGGCACAGGAGGGCGAGGAGCGAGAAGCCCGGACTGCGCCGGAGCATCCGGAAGCCGAATCCGGCGTCCTGGATCAGCCGCTCGAGCCAGACGCCGCCCCACGTCTCCCGCGTGACCTCCTTGACCAGGCCCACGTTGCCGAACTCGCGGCGGGCATTGGCGGCTGCATCCGCGGGGGATTCGCCGCGGGCAACGCGGTCGGCCTCGGCCATGCGCAGGTGGGCGCGAAGCTCCTCGTTGAGCTCCTCGTCGCGGCGCGCGCGGCTTCGGAAGGGCAAGCGAGGCCTCATGTCTTATTCTCCGTCGGCGCCACGGTTTGCCGCGGCTCGATTCGCGAGGCAGCCCGGTCCTTCCTCATCATGATCCGCTCCTCGAGCATGGAGACAGTCTACGTCTCAGGGTGTAGATTGTCTACATGGTCGACGCCCGTCCGGCGATCTCGGACGATCGGCTCCCGTGGGCGTCGCTTCCGGGCGGGTGGCCGAAGGGCCGCGAGGCCGGCGGCGCGGGATCTTCTATGATGGCCGTCGGGCATCATGACGCGAGGGGCGCGAGGGACGGTGGCCGGTGTGCTCGCCGGCGTTCTGGCCCTCCTGGCGCACGGTCGAGCCGCCGCGGCGGAACCGGCGGAGAACCCCGAGCGGTCGATCGCCGAGACCCTGCGCGAGCGGCTCGATCAGATGCAGGCGACCGGGCGCGTCGAGGTCGAGAAGACGGAGCTCGTGTTCCGCAGAGGCCTGTCCGAGATCTACGAAAGGAGCGGATACCGCCCGTTCTGGACGCCCGAACGGCTGGGCGTCCTGTTGGAGCTCGTGCGGGAATCGGAAAAGGACGGCCTGACGCCGGAGGATTACCACCTGGCGGCGCTGTCCCGCCTCGCGCCGGCTCTCGGGACTGCGGGCGCCGACGCCGTCACGCGGGCGAATGTCGATCTGCTCGCGACGGACGCGTTCGCTCTGCTCGTCTATCACCTGTATCTCGGAAAAGTGGACCCGAAGTCGCTCGACGCCCGCTGGAACTTCGAACCGCGGCCGATCGGCGAGCAGGGCGGGACCGGGTTCGTGCTCGACGCGCTGACTCAGGGCCGGCTGCGGGAGGCGGTGGAGGCGGTCAGGCTGGATCATTGGTGGTACCAGAGGGCCCGCGCCGCCCTCGCGGAGTACCGCGGCCTGGCTGCGCGAGGCGGCTGGGGGGTGATTCCAGGGGGGCGGACGCTCAAGGCCGGGATGAGCGACCCGAGAGTCCCGGCGCTGCGGCATCGGCTGGCCGCGACCGGGGAGCTGACCGGAGAGTCGCTCGAAAGCACGGTCTTCGACGAGCCCCTGGCCGCAGCCGTGGGCGCGTTCCAGGCGAGACACCGCCTCCCTCAGGACGGCGCCGTCGGGCCCGGAACGCTCGCGGAGCTGAACGTTCCGGTCGAGGCGCGGATTCTTCAGATCCGCGTCAACCTCGAGCGGGCGAGATGGGCACTGCACGAGATCACCCCCGGCGAGCTCGTCATCGTCGACGTCGCCGGCTTCGAGGTCGCCTACGTGAAGGACCAGGAGCCCATCTGGAGAGCGAGGATCCAGATCGGGAAACCCTACCGGCAGACGCCGATCTTCAAGTCGGAGATCGAGCACGTCGTGTTCAACCCGACCTGGACGGTGCCGCCCGGAATCCTCGCCAAGGACATCCTTCCGGCGGTCCGGCGCGACCCCGGCTATCTGGCCCATAAGAGACTCGACGTCATCGATCGCAGCGGCAGGAAGGTCGACCCGGCCGGCATCGACTGGTCGCGCCAGAGCGCCCGGAGCTTCCCCTACGTGCTGCGGCAGGAGCCGGGCCCCGACAACGCCCTGGGACGCGTCAAGATCATGTTCCCGAACCCCTATGCCGTGTACCTCCACGACACCCCCAGCAAGGCGCTCTTCGAAGAGAGCGCGCGCGCCTTCAGCTCCGGCTGCATTCGCGTCGAGCGGCCGCTCGAGCTCACCCGGCTCCTCCTGAACGATCCCGACCAGTGGGATGAGCGCGCGATCGATGAGGTGGTCGCGGCGGGGAAGACCCGCACCGTCCGGCTGCGGCGGCCGGTTCCGGTGCTGCTCATGTACTGGACGATCGCCCCGGACAGCCAGGGGCGCACGGTCTTCAAGCGCGATCCCTACGGGCGAGACCCGCCTCTGGCGCGGGCCCTCGACGCCCCGTTTCGCCCCAGGCGCCGGCCGTCGCCCTGACCGGACGTTCCGACGGCCGCGGTCGATCGGCTCAAGGCTTCGAGCAATCCGGCAGCTTGAAGGAGGCGATCCGCGTCTTGAAATCGAAGCTGCCGGTGTTCTCGTAGTACTCCTGCGTGTACCAGAAGGTGCAGCCGTCGGACGGGTCCACGCTCATCGTGGAATAGTCGCCCCATCTGCCGTAAGAGGTCTTCTGGACCCCGCTGCCGGCGAACAGCTCGACCTCGGCGCCCGGCAGCGTGCCGGGAGGATCGCCTTCCTTTCGCGTCGCGTAACGGACGGAAGGGAAGGTCGAGCGGCTCGATATGCTGAAGCCGAGAGCGATGTCGCCTGCCTCGTCCATGGCGATCGAGCCCATCCACCGGTGATTCCCGTCGTCGGGGGCATAAGTGCCGGTCTGGTGGATGGACCAGCCGGCGCCGGTGTTCCGCAGCTCGACCCAGCGGATGCCTGCCAGGTTCTTCCCGTTGACGTCGACCGTGTGGTTGACCACGAGGCAGGCGTGGTCGCGGAAGGCGTGGTATTGCGCCCGGTACATCGTCCAGGCCGCCAGGCTGTCGACGCGCTCGCCCGGGTGGGGCTGCGGAATGCAGTGAACGTTGGACTGGCAGAGGTTCGAGTCGAACGCCGCCGTGTCGAGCTGCCCGAGGGCCGTGAAGGTGGAGCTCGCGACGTTCGACCAATCGACGTGGAAACTCCAGAGGCGATATCCGTCCGGTTTCGTTCCGGTCCCGAAGAGCTGGTCGTCGAAAGGCATCACGAAGGTGTTCGGCGTCCCCGCGGCGGGCGCTGGGCCGGACAGGTGCGAGGGTTGAAGGGCGAAGGGACACTCGGCCGCGCACGGTAAGGGGCCGAATTCGACGAATCGGGCGGGCTCGCCCGCGAGCATCTTGTCGCGCTCGAAGGCGACCGCGATGACGCCGTCAAATTTCTTGCTGTACTGATTCGCCGAGAGGTAGTAAGCGTCGGGCCAGACGCCGAGCTTCGGGTAGTCGTTGAACGCTCCCGGGCTCACGACGAAATCGTAGCGGTGATAGGCGCCGGTCGGATCGCCCGTCGCGGAAACGGCGACGCACTGGTGCCCGTCGGCGGCGATGGCGAACTGGCTGACGATCCAGCGGTCGGCCAGGTGATCGTAGAGGACGACGGGGTCGCCGTCGTTGTGGGTCTCGCACACTCCGCCAAACCCGCTCCAGATGCTGTTTCCGGCGACGGGTCCGAAGATCCGCGCTCCGCTCTTCTTGTCGTACACGGAGAGGATCAGGTTGATGAACTGGACGTAGTGGTCCTTTCCGACGTCCCCGTTGGTGTCGGGCGGAACGATCCGGAAGCCCAAGACCGCGGCGTTGTCGTCGTCGCTCTGCCCTTCGAAGTTGAGGGACGGAGGCGCCGGCGGGGCGGTGCCGAGCTCACGCTGGCGCAGCGCATCTTCCCCCACGGCAGAAGCCTTGGGCTTTCCGGCGATCCGGTCCGGGATCCGAATCCGGATCTCCCGGTCCTCTCCCGGCCGGACCGGCTTGGGCGAGGCTTCGCGAAGCGGTGGCGACGTGTCGTGCCGGACCGCGGAGGAGACCCGGGGCCCTCGGGTGTTCTGGCCCAGGGCATTCGTAGCCAGCAGGGATCCGAGGCCAACCGAAATCGCTGTGACGAAAAGTGCACGAAATCGCATAGGTGCCTCCCATGGACGACGTTGGAACCCGAGAACGAGGGCGAGCGCGACCTCTCCCGTTGCAGGCTTGCCAAACTACTCGACGAGTCCGTGTTCTCACTGAACATCCAGGACGACTCTCGGCCCCGCAAGGCCGCCCGTAACGGGCGTACGAGTCGGAAGAAGTCTATCCAAGGCCCGACGCGAGATTCCCAATTTTTCGGAATTCGGAGACTCGGGCGGTACGGCTCGAGATATGCCCCCTGGCAGGCTCCAGGGTGGCCGGCGAGTGCGCCGCTTCGAACGCGCCCGACGGGGGCACCGCGTGCACGCGGCGCCCCGGGCGCGACTCGGACTTTCAGCCTTGAGAGGCGGCGGCGAGCCTCGCGCGCGTGAAGGGAAGCGCGTAGCGCGGGCCTGCCGATCCCGTGCCGAGAAGCTTCGAGAGAAAGATCCGGTCTTCGTTCTGACAGGTCGGGCAGGCTTTCCACCGCGCCGAGTCGTAGAGGGTGTCGTCGTTTGGACACAAGAGGGCGCGATTCAACGGAATCCCCACCGCGGGCACCGGAGAAATCCGGAACATTGGGTCTCCTCCTTTCCTGGGTATCCGGAGAGCTTAGCCTCGACGCGAGATCCCTCAATGGCCCGGGCGTGCCGCCCGGCCGCACTTCGGTGGCGATGCCCCGAAAGGCACGCAATTTGATGCGTTTGCATGGCGACTCGTCCGTGAGTGCGGCGCTCGCATCGTGCGCTGTCGGCGAGACGGCGAGGCCTCGGTCGTCATGCTCGAGCCGGGGGACCGCCGAATGGGCGCCGATCCGAGGCCGCGCCGCTTTCGAGAAAGCGAGGAGGTTTGTATGGGTCTCCTCGATGACATCTCAAGCACTGCGAAGCGGGGCGGTGAGCCGAAGCGCGTCGGTTGCCGACGTGGACCTGTCCCGGTTGCGCGAGCGGATGCCGTCCTGCCCGACGCGGACGCTGGGCTCTCTCGTCCAGGGCCCCCTTCCCGGCGCCTGTGACGTGCGCGAAGCGACCCCAGGGCCGCCGAGGAAGTAGACTCGCGGCGGAGACAGCTTGCAGGAAAGCGCGCCCCGCTCCTCAACCCCGGCCGGCTCGCCCCGGTACGACGTCCCGTTGCTGACCGCCGACGATCTGTACCTCTTCAACGAGGGCAGCCACACCCGCCTCTACGAGCGCCTCGGGCCGCACCTTCGGGAGGTGGACGGCGTCGCCGGGACTTCCTTCGCCGTCTTCGCCCCCAACGCGGCGTCGGTGTCTCTCATGGGGGACTTCAACGGCTGGAACAAGGAGACCCATCCGCTGCGGACGCAGGGCCAGTCCGGCATCTGGCAGGGGTTCTTCCCGGGCGTCGGCAAGGGCGCCGTCTACAAGTACCACGTCGCTTCTCGCTACGCGGGCTACCGGGTGGACAAGGCCGATCCCTACGCCGTGCGCCAGGAGGTTCCGCCGAAGACGGGCTCGATCGTCTGGGACCTCGACCATGACTGGCACGACGGGGCATGGCGGCAGGAGCGAGCCCGACTCCCGTTCACCGAGCGCCCCCTGTCGATCTACGAAGTCCACCTCGGCTCGTGGCGGCGCGTTCCGGAAGAGGGCGATCGGTCCCTGACCTACCGCGAGGCGGCGCCGCTTCTGGCGCGTTACGCGAAGGAGATGGGCTTCACGCACGTCGAGTTGATGCCGATCATGGAGCACCCCTTCGCCGGGTCCTGGGGGTACCAGGGAACGGGCTTCTTCGCGCCGACGGCCCGCTTCGGGACGCCCCAGGACCTCATGTTCTTGGTCGACACGCTTCACCAGGCCGGCATCGGCGTGATCTTCGACTGGGTGCCCTCCCACTTTCCCTCCGACGAGCACGGCCTCGTGTATTTCGACGGGACGCATCTCTACGAGCACGCGGATCCCCGCAAGGGGTATCAGCCGGACTGGGGAAGCTGCGTCTTCAACTACGGCCGGCACGAAGTGCGAAGCTTCCTGATCTCCTCGGGCCTCTACTGGCTCGACCGGTACCACGCCGACGGGCTGCGCGTGGACGCCGTCGCGTCGATGCTGTACCTGGACTTTTCGCGCAAGCCCGGAGAGTGGATCCCCAACCAGTTCGGAGGGCGGGAAAACCTGGAGGCGATCGGGTTCCTGCGGCGATTCAACGAGGAAGTCGGCCGCAACTTCCCGGACGCGGTCACGATCGCCGAGGAATCCTCCTCCTGGCCGATGGTCTCCCGGCCGACGTACGTCGGGGGGCTCGGCTTCAGCATGAAGTGGGACATGGGGTGGATGAACGACACGCTCGAGTACATGGAGCTCGACCCGATCTACCGCAAGTACCACCACGACAAGCTGACGTTTCGGCGGGTGTACGCGTACTCGGAGAACTTCGTGCTGCCGCTGTCGCACGACGAGGTGGTGCACCTGAAAGCGTCGCTCCTTTCCAAGATGCCGGGCGACGAGTGGCAGAAATTCGCCAATCTGAGACTGCTCCTGGCGTACATGTGGGCCCAGCCGGGCAAGAAGCTCCTCTTCATGGGGGGCGAGATCGGGCAATGGCGGGAGTGGAACCACGACGCGAGCCTCGACTGGGACCTTCTCGACCGGCCCCGGCACGCGGCCCTCCAGAAGTGGGTCCGGGACCTCAATGCCCTCTACGCGTCCGATCCCGCGCTCCACGAGATGGACTTCGATCCTGCCGGCTTCGACTGGATCGACTGCAACGACACGGAGGCCAGCATCGTGAGCCTCGTGCGCAAGGGCAAGGCCGCGTCCCACCGACTGGTCGCGGCGTTCAACTTCACGCCCGTGCCGCGCTACGGCTACCGAGTCGGCGTCGAGACGGCGGGGCGCTGGAAGGAGGTCGCAAACAGCGACGCGGCCGAGTACGGGGGAAGCGGTGTCGGCAACCTCGGCGGCCTCGATGCGCTTCCGGCACCCGCCCACGGGCGGCCGCACAGCCTGGCGCTGACGCTTCCGCCCCTCGCGGCCGTCTTCCTGAAGCCGGAGCCGCGCCAGCAAGATGCCGTGTCCTCCGCCGGCGCGCCCTCCGGGGCTCCGGCCCGTGCGCCCGGCGGGCCCCGGCCGCCGGCCCGCAAACGCTGATCGGGAGCTCGCCGTGGCCGCCCGCGCCGACTCGAAGGCTCCCGAGGCCGATCCGCGGGCCGCGGGCATCCTGCTTCATCCGACGTCGCTCCCGGGCCCCTTCGGGATCGGGGACCTCGGTCCGGAAGCGGACCGCTTTCTCCAGTGGGCCGCCTCGGCGGGCCAGACGCTCTGGCAGGTCCTGCCGCTCGGCCCGACGGGTCATGGCGACGCGCCCTACGGCTGCTCTTCCGCGTTCGCCGGAAATCCCCTGCTGATCTCGCCGGAGCTTCTCCGGCAGGAGGGCCTCCTGCCGGCCTGGGCGCCGGAGGCGCGCCCCGCCTCTCCGGACGATCGGGTCGACTTCGACTCGGTGATCCCCTGGAAGGAGAGGATCCTGCGGCAGTCGTGGGAGCATTTCCGCGAGCACGCGAACTCCGGGTTTCGCGGGGAGCTCGACGCCTTCTGCGCCGCTCCCGAGCAGGCGGACTGGCTCTCCGACTGGGCGCTCTTCGCGGCGCTGAAGACCCGCCACCATGGCCGCGGCTGGCTCTCGTGGGGCCACGAGCTTCGCACCCGCGACCCGGGCGCGCTCGAGCGGGCGCGGCGCGAGCTTTCCGCCGAGATCGCCTACCAGACGTATCTGCAGTTCCTCTTCTTCCGGCAATGGGGCCGCGTCAAGCGCGCCGCCAACGAATTGGGGATCGCCGTCATGGGCGACATCCCGATCTACACGGCGCTCGACAGCGCCGACGTGTGGGCAAACGAGCGCCTCTTCACGTTGGACGCCGAGGGCTTCCCGACGTCGGTCTCGGGAGTGCCTCCGGACTACTTCAGCGCCACCGGGCAGCTCTGGGGAAATCCCCTCTACCGCTGGGACCGGATCGCCGAGGAGGGCTACGGGTGGTGGATCGCGCGCATTCGGGCGAACCTGCGCGCCTGCGACCTGCTGCGCATCGACCACTTCCGGGCCTTCGCGCAGTACTGGGCGGTCCCGGCCTCCGAGAGGACGGCGTTGAACGGGCAGTGGCTGCCGGGCCCGGGCCGGGCGCTGTTCGACGCCGTGCGCGCCGACCTCGGGAGCCTGCCGATCGTGGCGGAGGATCTCGGCATCATCACGGAGGACGTGCGCGAGCTTCTGGGATCGATCGGGATCCCGGGGATGAAGGTGCTCCAGTTCGCCTTCTACGAGCCGGACAGCGAGTACCTGCCCCACCGGCACGTCCCGAACTCGGTCGTCTACACGGGAACCCACGACAACGACACGGCGCGCGGCTGGTACGCATCGCTCAATCCCGAGGAGCGGGAGCGCGTCTGGGACTACCTGGGCTCCGACGGGCGCGAGATCCACTGGGACCTCGCCCGCGCGGCCTACGCCTCGGTCTCGCGGCGGGCGATCGTCCCGATGCAGGACGTTCTCGGCCTGGGCAGCGAGGCGCGCATGAACACTCCGGCCGAGGCGGCCGGCAACTGGCGCTGGCGCGCTCCGGGCTGGGCCTTTCGGCCGGAGGATGCGGCCCGGCTGAGAAGGATGGCGGTCCTGACCGGGCGGTTCCGGCCCGCTCCGCCTCCGCCGCCCGAGGCCTGAGGCTGTTCGAAAGCGTCCGGCCCGACGCGCCGCCGGTCGGGCGCCGCGTCCGGGGGAGGCGCGCCCGGCGCGCCCTCTTCAGACGTAAGCGTGGGCGGCGTACTGCCCGACCATCCGGTGCGTGTTGAAGAAGGAAGCGTTGATGGCGATCGTGCGGCGCATCACGTCGATCCAGCCCGCGCGATTCCCATAGTAGAGGGGGAGTATGACGTCGGAAAGCTTCCGGTAGAGGTCGGCCGCGTCCCGCGCGTCCACGGCCGCGGTTTCCTCGCCTTCTTCCGCGGTCTCCGTGCCGATGGACCACCCGGTGAATCCCTCGACGTGCCCCTCGATCCACCAGCCGTCCAGGATGGACAGGCTCGGCACGCCGTTGTGGGCGGCCTTCATGCCGGAGGTCCCCGAGGCCTCGAGCGGGCGCAGCGGCGTGTTGAGCCAGACGTCGGAGCCGGAAGTCAGAAGCCGCGCCAGGTCCATGTCGTAGTCCTGCAGGTACACGACCGTGAGGTCGCCGCCGCGCAGCTGATCGCCGGCGCGGTAGAGGCGCCGGATCAGCTCCTTGCCCGGCTCGTCCCTCGGATGCGCCTTGCCGGCGAAGACGAGCTGGACCCGGCCCGCGGCCTTCGCGAGCTCGATGAGCCGGCCCGTGTCGAACAGGATCAGGTCGGCCCGCTTGTACGCGGTCGCGCGCCGGGCGAAGCCGATCGTCAGGACCTCTGGCCGCAGGCGGCGAGAGGTGCGCTCGGCGACCGCGTCGAGCAGTTTCGTCTTCGCCTGCGTGTGCGCGGCCCAAACCTCCTCCGGCGGAAGCTGAATCGCGTAGCGCAGCGAGAAGGGGTCCCTCGCCCAGCCGGGAATGTGGCGGTCGTAGAGCGCGCGGAAGGCGTCGCAGGTCCACGTCGGGGAATGCACGCCGTTGGTGATCGAGTCGATCGGGTAGCCCGGGAACATCTTCTGCGAAATCTCGCCGTGTCGCTTGGCGACGCCGTTGACGTGGCCGGCGAGATTCAACGCCAGCAGCGTCATGTTGAGATGTTCCTTGCCGCCGAGCATCCGGAGCTCCTCGAGCGGGAGCGGCTCGCCCAGGACCTGCCGAACCAGGACCCAGGGGAACTTGTCGTGGCCCGCAGGGACCGGGGTGTGCGTCGTGAACACGCAGCGCTTCCTGACTTCGTTCAGGTCACGGGCCAACGCGTTGCGATCGGGCTCGCGCCGCAGCAGCTCGAGGGCGAGCAGGCTCGCGTGCCCCTCGTTCATGTGGAACTTCTCGATCCCGGTGTAGCCGAGCTCCTTCAGGATGCGCACGCCGCCGATCCCGAGGACGATCTCCTGGGAGAGCCGGTAGCGCTCGTCCCCGCCGTAGAGCGAGTCGGTCAGGCGCCGGTCCGGCTCCGCGTTCGGCTCGAGATCCGTATCGAGGAGGAGCAGCGGCACGGCGTGGCCCCCGGAGCCCACGATGTCGTGGCGCCAGGCCCGAAGGGCGACCGTGCGCCCTTCGACCGTGACCTCGGCCCGCGCGGGCAGCGGCCGCGCGAAGTCGGAGGGATTCCAGGCGACCGGGAGCTCCGACTGGTTGCCGCCGGCATCGAGGGCCTGGTCGAAGTATCCCTTCCGGTAGAGCAGGGTGACTCCCACCGCCGGGACCTCGAGGTCCGCGAGCGACTTCAGGGTGTCCCCCGCGAGGACGCCGAGGCCGCCGCTGTAAGTCGGCATCGGCGAGTCCAACCCCACCTCCATCGAGAAGTACGCGATCCGTCGGGAGGCGGGATCGTCTTCCGGGTCCGGCGGCCGGGGCTCGGAGAGGGTCCGCTGCGGGTCGGCGAGAAAGGTGTCCCGGCAGAACTCGGAGCAGAAGAAATAGGTCTGTCCCTGGTAGTCGGCCGACAGGGCCCCGGCGGGATCGACCTTCATGCCGCAGACCAGATCGCGAGCACCGTTCACGAAACGCCTCCGCTAAGGACGCGGCGCGTCTCTCGGGCGATCATCAGCTCCTCGCGGGCCCGGAGGACGAGGATCCGCGCCCGGGAGTCTCCTGCGGCGACGTCGGCGTCCGGCCGGCAATCGCCGTTGGCGGACGGATCGAGGCGCAGGCCCAGGAACTCGAGCCCCTCGCAGACGGAAGCGCGAAGCGCGGCCGCGTTCTCGCCGATGCCCGCCGTGAAGACGAGCGCGTCGAGGCCGCCCAGGGTGGCGGCGAGCGCGCCGATTGCCGAGCGCACGCGGTCCGCGTAGATCTCGAGGGCGAGCCGCGCCCGCGCGTCGCCGGCCCGCGCGGCCGCCTCCACCTCCCGGAAATCGGACGAAACGCCCGAGACGCCGAGGAGCCCCGAACCGTGGTTCAGGATCTCGTCGAGCTCCTCGGCCGAGAGGCCCCGCTCGCGCTGGACGGCCAGCAGGATCCCCGGGTCGATCGAGCCGCTGCGGGTCCCCATCATCAGGCCCTCCATGGGCGTGTAGCCCATGGTCGTCGCGACGGCGAGGCCGCGGCGCGACGCGGTGGCCGAGGCGCCGTTGCCGAGGTGGCAGGTGACCAAGCGCCCCGCTCCGGCGCGGGCGGCGAGAAGCTCCGCCGCCCGCTCGACGCACCAGGCGTGATTGATGCCGTGGAAGCCGAAGCGGCGGATTCCCCAGTCGGTCATCCACGCGTAGGGGACCGCGTAGACGTAGGCCCTCGGAGGCAGCCCCGCGTAGAAGGCCGTGTCGAAGACGGCGATCTGCGGAGTCCCTGGCAGGGCCTCCTCCGCTGCGGCGATGCCCTGGAGCGCCGGCGGATTGTGGAGGGGCGCGAGCTCGCGGAGCCTCTCGAGCGCCGCGCGGACCGTGCGGTCGATTCGCACGCTGCTTCGGAACTCCGTGCCGCCGTGCACGACGCGGTGGCCGACCGCTTCGATTCTCTGCCCGGCGGCCGCGGCGAGCGCCTCGCCGAGCGAGGCCCGGAGGTCGGTTCCCTCGATCGTTCCTCGGGCGGTCGCCTCGGTCGTGCCGGTCTCGAACAGACCGTACTTCAACGTGGCCGAGCCGGCGTTCAGGACGAGGATCGCCACGGCCCGACCGTCACGCCGCCTTCGACGGGGCGAGAATGGCCGCGGAACGGTCGGCTTGGCTCATGGGGTCGCTCCTTTCCGTCTCGGCGTGCAACGTTATCCGCATCCGGTCGCGGGCAGGACGTCGCCCGTCGCGAGACTCCCGCCCGCGGCAGCCGCCTTTCGTCCAGCCCTGTCGAATCCTGCGCGTCTCCCCGCGCCTCCGTCTGATCCGAACGCATCATGGCCGGCGCGCGGCCCGGATGCGATCGTGGGTTCGACGGCCGTGCTGCGGAAACTGCCGGGAACGCCCGTCTGGCGCGGCCGGGCCGGCGGCGGGAGGCGAAGATGGCGCACAAGAAGCTGCTCTTCCGATCGGAAGCGCGAGAGAAGGTGCTCCGCGGGGCGACCGCGATGGCGGAGGCCATCCGCATCACGCTCGGCCCCCGGTCCAAGAGCGTGCTGATCGAGAAGAAGTGGGGAAGCCCCGTCGTCTGCAACGACGGACTGACGATTGCCAAGGAAATCGACTTCGAGGACGCGGAGGAGAACCTGGGGGCGAGGATGCTTCGCGAGGCGGCCACCCGGACGGGCGACGTGGTCGGGGACGGCACGAGCACCTCGACGATCCTCGCGCATGCCATCTTCGCGGACGGCGTGCGCAACGTCGTCGCGGGCGCTTCCGCGATCGACCTCAAACGCGGCCTCGATCGCGGCGCCCGAGCGGCGATCGAAGCCCTCAAGACCCTCTCGCGGCCCGTTTCCAGCCGGAAGGAGAAGGCGCAGGTGGCGGCGATCTCCGCCCACAACGACGCCGCGATCGGCGAGCTCGTGGCCGACGCCGTCGAGAAGGTCGGGGGAGAAGGCGTGATCTCCATCGAAGACTCGAAGGGAACCGAGACGGCGCTCGAGGTCGTCGAGGGGATGCAATTCGATCGAGGGTTTCTCTCCGCCTACTTCATCACGGACCGGGAGAGGCTCGAATGCGTCCTCGAGGAGCCCTACATCCTCCTTCACGAGAAGAAGGTCAGCACCCTGCAGGATCTGCTCCCGCTGCTGGAGCAGGTCGCGCGGTCCGGGCGGCCCCTGCTGATCGTCGCGGAGGACGTGGACGGGGAGGCGCTCGCGACCCTGGTGGTCAACAAGATCCGCGGCACCTTTCTGGCCTGCGCCGTCAAGGCCCCGGGCTTCGGCGACCGCCGGCGCGAGATGCTGGAAGACATGGCGGTCCTGACCGGCGGCAAGGTCATCTCCGAGGAGATCGGGCTGAAGCTCGAGAAGGTCACCCTGGACGACCTCGGGAAGGCGCGCCGCGTCGTGTCGGACAAGGACGACACGACGATCATCGGGGGAGGCGGAGCCAAAGAAGCCATCGAGGGGCGGTGCCAGGACCTGCGCAAGCAGATCGAGAAGGCAACCTCGGACTACGACAAGGAAAAGCTCCGCGAGCGCCTCGCGAAGCTCGTGGGAGGGGTCGCCGTCGTCCGCGTCGGCGCCCCGTCCGAGGCCGAGATGAAGAGCCGCAAAGAGGCCTTCGAGGACGCGATTTCCGCGACCAAGGCGGCCGTCGCGGAAGGAATCGTGCCGGGCGGCGGCCTGGCTCTGCTCCGGGCAATCGACGCGGTCGCGGCGGAGGAGGCGCAGTCCGGCGGCGACGAGCGCACGGGGCTGCGCATCCTGAAGCTCGCCCTCGAGTCGCCCTGCCGGCAGATCGCGACGAACTCCGACGTGGACGGCGGGGTGGTCGTCGCCCGCATGCGCGAAGGCAAGGGCAACTTCGGCTTCGACGCGGCGCGAAACGAGTACGCGGATCTGAGCGAACGGGGCATCATCGACCCGACGAAGGTCGTCCGGGTGGCTCTGGAAAACGCCGTGTCGGTCGCGAGCGTCCTGCTCCTGACCGAGGCGACCCTGACCGAGATTCCGGAGAAGACAGCCGAGTCTCTTCCCGCGATGGAGTAGGCGGCCGGTCGTCCGGAAGGAAGGAGCGTGCCGTGAAGATGTTCGAGCGAATCCTCCTGGCCACGGACTTCTCGCCGACGTCGCTGCCGGCCTTCGAGCGGGCGATCCGGCTCGCGAAGAACCAGGGGGCGACCCTGCTGGTCGCCCACGCTTCCCAGGAGCTCGTCTCGACCGAGCTCGGCTACGCCCCGCCGGCCGTCTACGACGAATGGGAGCAGAAGCTGCGCGAAGGCGTCCAGGAGAAGCTCGACCAGATGGTCGTGCGCGCTCGGAAGGAGGGCGTCGACGCGCACGCGCTGCTGGTGACCGGCTTTGCGGACGAGGCGATCCTGGACGCCGCGCGGCAAAACCGCGCCGACCTGATCGTCATGGGGACGCACGGCCGCCGCGGGGCCGCGCGATTCTTCCTGGGAAGCGTCGCGTCGAGGGTCGTCGCGGCGGCCGATTGTCCCGTGATGACCGTCCGGGCCTAAGGGGGCCGCGCCGGATCAGCGCGAAGCCGCCGTCGGCATCGAGCAGCGGTAGGCGGTTCCGGCGCGCGCCCCGTCGGAGGCGACGAGGACGTAGTTGGCGCCCTTGGCGCGGGCGGCGTCGGAGAGCGCGCCGTTCACTTCGTTGGGAGCCGCCGAGGGACTGGCGGCGACATCGCCCACCTTCTGGCAGCCGGAGACGACCGACTCACTCGCCGTGACGCCGACGCTCGTGTACGGCGCGCATGCGGCGCTTCCGATCAAAAGCGTGAAACCGAGGAACCGAGCCGGGAACCGTTTCATTCCAACCTCCGTGTGATGGGTCGGCACCGCGCCGACCGCGTTCCGAGCCGACGTTTTCTTCTACGGGCATCCCGCCTTCAAGGTTGGCCGCCGGACCCCGGATTCGGTCCGTTCGACACCGCGTGCGACCAAGCGGCGCTACGCCGTCGCAGGCGAAGCGGTCTCGTTGACGGGCGTCGGCCAGCCGGTATAGGTTGAGGCTCCTTTCGAGGGAGGCGGCCGTGCGTGACAGGAGGGTGACCGCCGAAATCGTCGTGCGGGCCGTCCCGTTGCCGGCCGCCGGCAGCCGGGCGCGGGCGTCCGCGCGGCTCGACCCCCCGGCCATCGGTGGCCGAAGAGGCTCGTGCGTCCCGACCTCCTGATCCTGGCGGCGGACCTCGTTCGGCGCGAGGAGCCGTTCGCAATGGCGACCGTCGTGCGGCGGCAGCCCGCCAGTTCCGCGCAATCGGGCGACATGGCGCTCGTCACGGCGGCGGGAGAATTCCACGGATGGCTCGGGGGCAGCTGCACGCAGCCGACCGTCGTTCGCGAGGCGCTGCGCGCGCTCGCGGACGGCTTGCCCCGGTTGATCGCCTTGTCTCCCGATCCGGGCGCGGATCATCGCCCCGGCGTCGTCGTCTTCCCCATGACCTGCCATAGCGGAGGCAGTGTGGACATCTACATCGAGCCCGTTTCGCCTCCAGCCCGGTTCCTGATCTTCGGCCTCTCCCCGGTGGCCCGGGCGCTCTCGCGCCTGGCCAAGGCGATGGGCTATGCGGTGGACGTGGCCGACCCGGAAGCCGACCGGACCGCGTTTCCGGAAGCCGACCGCCTCTGGACCGAGCCCGGCCCGCCCGCGCCGGCAACGGGCGGCCGGTCCTTCGCCGTCGTGGCCACCATGGGCGAGCGGGACGAGGAGGCCGTCCTCGCTGCGCTCGCTGCGCGGCCGGCATATCTCGGGGTGGTCGCGAGCGGAAAGCGGTTCGGGCAGATTCGCCAGTCGCTGATCGCCCGCGGCGCCTCCCAGGCGCAGCTTGCGCGGGTCAAGAACCCGGCCGGCCTCGACATCGGGGCACAGACTCCCGAGGAAATCGCCCTCAGCATCCTGGCCGAGGTCGTCGCCGCGCGACGAAGTGGAATCGGCGAGATCATCGCGGCGCCGGAGGCGGTCCCCGCCGCTCCCCGCGAGGCGCGGGACCCGGTCTGCGGCATGACGGTCGAGGTCTCGACCGCCCGCCATCGGGCGGAAGTGGACGGCGTCACCTATTACTTCTGCTGCGGGGGCTGCCGCGAGCGGTTCGTGGCGGCCCCCGAGCGTTTCGGAGCGGCGGCCGGATCCGGAGCGGCCGGATGAGGCTCGGATTCCGGAGGCGGCGTTCAAAGCTCGAGAGGAGGGCCGATGATCCCTGCATCGTTTGACTACCACGCTCCCGGGACCCTCGCGGAGGCGATCGGGATGCTCGCGAAGTTCGGGGAGGATGCCAAAGTCCTCTCGGGCGGGCAGAGCCTCCTGCCGCTGCTCAAGCTGCGCCTCGGATCCGCCGGACACCTGGTGGACATCGGGCGGGTCCCGGGCCTCGAGGACATCAAGGAGGAGGGAGGGTTCTTGAAGATCGGGGGACGAACGCGCGAGTCGGCGCTGGAGGCCTCCGATCTGATTCGCTCCCGGTATCCGATCCTGGCCGACACGGCCGCGGTGATCGCCGACCCGATCGTGCGCAACCTCGCGACGATCGGGGGCAATCTCGCGCACGGCGACCCGGCCAACGACCACCCGGCGACCATGCTGGCTCTGGGCGCGCAGGTCGTCGCGACCGGGCCGAAGGGGGAGCGGACGATCGGGATCGAAGAGTTCTTCACAGGGCTCTTTTCGACCGCGCTCGCGCCCGACGAGATCCTGACCGAGATCCGGATCCCCGTGCCGCCGCCCGGCAGCGGCGGCGCCTACGTCAAGCTCGAGCGAAAGGTCGGCGACTTCGCCACCGCCGCCTCGGCGGCGCAGGTGACGCTCGGCGAGAACGGCGAGGTCGCGCGCGCCGGCATCGCCCTGACCAACGCCGGCCCGACGCCCGTGAAGGCGGAGGCGGCCGAGCGGTTCCTGCAGGGCAAAAAGCCGGACGGCGCCGCGATCGCGGAGGCGGCGCGCCTGGCCTCGCAGGCCGCCTCGCCCGAGGCGGACCGCCGGGGCTCGGTCGAGTACAAGCGGGAAATGGCTCGAGTCCTCACGGCGAGGGCGCTCGCGAAGGCCGTCTCGCGGGCGCAGGGAGCGTAGCCATGTCGAAGCACAGGATTCGGGTCACGGTCAACGGAACCGGGCACGAGGTCGAGGTCGAGTCGCGGCTGCTGCTCGTCCACTTGCTGCGCGAGTCGCTGAGGCTGACGGGAACGCACATCGGCTGCGACACGACGCACTGCGGCGCCTGCACGGTGCTGCTCGACGGCCAGCCGGTCAAGTCCTGCACGGTGCTCGCCGTGCAGGCCGACGGGCGAGAGGTCATGACGGTCGAGGGGCTCGAGAAGGACGGGAGGCTCGACCCGATCCAGGAGGGTTTCACCCAGGAGCACGGACTGCAGTGCGGCTACTGCACGCCGGGAATGATGATGACCGGATACGCCCTGTTGAAGGCGAACCCGAGCCCGAGCGAGGGCGACATCCGGCGCGCGATCTCGGGGAACCTCTGCCGCTGCACCGGCTACGTCAACATCGTCAAGTCCGTCCAGCACGCGGCCGCCGCGGCGCGGGCGAAGTAGAAAGGACGCCATGGCCACACCGCGCACTTCGCCCGAAGTCGGGGGCATGGGGCATTCGATCAAGCGCAAGGAGGACCCGCGCTTCATCCGCGGCAAGGGAAACTACGTCGACGACATCCAGCTGCCGGGGATGGTCCACATGGACATCGTCCGCAGCCCCTACGCGCACGCGAAGATCAGGAAGATCTCGACGGAGAAGGCGCTCAAGGTTCCCGGCGTTCTCGCCGTCATCACGGGCGAGACGCTCGCGCAGTTCAAGCTGCACTGGATGCCGACGCTCATGTCGGACACCCAGATGGTCCTTCCGACCGAGAAGGTGATGTACCAGGCGCAGGAGGTGGCGGCCGTGATCGCGACGGACCGCTACACCGCGGCCGACGGGGTCGAGGCGGTGGAGGTCGAATACGAGCCGCTGCCGGTCGTGGTGGACCCGTTCAAGGCTCTCGAGCCCGGGGCGCCCGTGCTGCGCACGGACAAGCCGGGCAAGAAGGACAACAAGATCTTCCACTGGGAAGTGGGGGACAAGGCGGGCACCGACAGGGCGATCGCGAACTCCGAGGTCGTCGTCAAGCAGCACATCTACATCCCCCGCATCCACGTCGCGTCGATCGAGACCTGCGGGTGCGTCGCCGATTTCGACCGGGTCCGCGGGAAGCTCACCGTCTACATGACCACCCAGGCGCCGCACGCCATCCGCACGGTTTTCGCTCTGGTGGCCGGGCACGTCGGGCTCTCGGAGGAAAAGATCCGCGTCGTCTCGCCCGACATCGGCGGCGGATTCGGAGGAAAGGTTCCCGTCTACCCGGGCTACGTCATCGCGGTCGCGGCCTCCGTGGTCCTGGGCAAACCCGTCAAGTGGGTCGAGGACCGGATGGAGAATCTGCAGGCCGACTCCTTCGCCCGCGACTACCACATGGACGCGGAGCTTTCGGCCAAGAAGGACGGCACGATGACGGCGCTGCGGATCAAGACGATCGCCGACCACGGGTATGCGGACGCCGCGGCCAACCCCTCGAAGTTTCCGGCGGGCCTCTTCTCGATCTGCACCGGCTCCTACGACTTCCAGAACGCCTTCGCCGAAGTGGACGGCGTCTACACGAACAAGCCGCCGGGCGGCATCGCCTACCGCTGCTCGTTCCGCGTGACGGAAGCGGTGCACGCGATCGAGCGGATGACGGACATCCTGGCGCAGGAGCTCAAGATGGACCCGGCAGAGCTGCGCCTGAAGAACTTCATCCCGCCGCAGAAGTTCCCCTACCGCTCGGCGCTCGGGTGGGAGTACGACAGCGGCAACTACTCCGCGGCCCTGAAGAAGGCGATGGAAATCGTCGACTACGCGGGGCTGCGCCGGGAGCAGGCGGAAAAGAGGAAGCGCGGCGAGCTGATGGGAATCGGCATCTCGAGCTTCACGGAGATCGTGGGCGCGGGCCCCTCCAAGCACTTCGACATCCTCGGCATCAAGATGTTCGACTCCTGCGAGCTGCGCGTCCATCCGACGGGCAAGGCGACGGCGCGCTTCGGCACCAAGTCGCAGGGACAGGGGCACGAAACGACCTACGCGCAGGTCATCGCCGAAGAGCTCGGCATCCCGGCGGCGCACGTCGAGGTCGAGGAAGGCGACACCGACACCGCGCCCTACGGCCTGGGGACCTACGCGAGCCGCTCGACCCCGGTGGCGGCCGCCGCGGGGGCCGTGGCCGCCCGGAAGGTCCGCGACAAGGCGAGGAAGATCGCGGCCCACCTGCTCGAGGTCGCCGAGGAGGACCTGGTCTGGGAGCCGGGCAAGTTCTCCGTCAAGGGGGCGCCCGGCAAGGCCAAGACGATCCAGGAGATCGCCTTCGCGGCGTACACGAATCATCCCCAGGGCATGGAGGCGGGGCTCGAGGCGGTCGACTACTACGATCCGCCGAACCTGACCTTCCCGTTCGGAAGCTACATCTGTGTCGTGGACGTCGACCGCGGCACCGGCGAGGTCAAGATTCGCCGCTTCGTCGCCGTAGACGACTGCGGAAACATCATCAACCCGATGATCGTGGACGGGCAGATCCACGGCGGGCTCACGATGGGCATGGCGCCGGCGCTCTTCGAGGAAATCAGCTACGACGCCGAGGGCAACGTCCAGGGCGGAAGCTTCATGGACTACCTGCTTCCGACCGCCATGGAGACGCCTCGTTGGGAGACGGACAAGACCGTGACGCCCTCGCCGCACCATCCCCTCGGCGCCAAGGGGGTCGGGGAATCGGCGACCGTCGGCGCGCCGCCGGCCGTCGCCAATGCGGTCGTGGACGCCCTTTCGCATCTGGGCGTGCGGCACATCGACATTCCGATCACGCCCGAGAAGGTGTGGAAGATCCTCAAGGAGAAGGGAGCGGCCGAATAGCGCCCGGGGGCCCGGGCTCGGACACACGGGCGAGATCGCAAGTGTCGGGTCCGCTGCCCCGCGGGCGCCGCTCGTCAGCCCGGTCGCCGGCGGGCTTGCCCGGTGATCTCAGCCCCTGGAGGATTTTTCCTTCGATCCCTGCGTGAAGAGTCCGGCTGCGAGCAGGCTCTCGCCGCCGACCTCCGGAAACTGAACACCGGTGAATCCGCGTCCCCAGTGCACCCTGCCGCCGTATGAGGCCGAATCGCGGCCGAGGCCGGAGCCGTATCCCCGATACCCGCGCCGCCGTGGCGTCTTCTTGCTCGCTCGGCGCGGCTCGTCAGGAAAACTCCGCTGGGACATGAGCGTCCCTCCTTTCCGAGGATCCGAAAACGACGCGCGCGCCCGGGGTCCGCTTTCCCCGGACGTCACAGACAAGAACGCTAGAATGGGCCTCAAGGTTTCGTCTTGGCCGAGAAGAGACTGCCTCCGAACCAGGTCCTGACGGCCAAATGGCCCGTGCTGACCTTCGGCGCCACGCCGGGCATCGCGCTCTCCGATTGGTCGTTTCGTTGCTTCGGCCTGGTCGAACGGGAGACCTCCTGGACGTGGGAGGAGTTTTCGGCGCTTCCCCGGGTCGAGATCACCTCCGACATCCACTGCGTCACGCGCTGGAGCCGGTACGACAACCGCTGGCAGGGCGTGCACATCCGCGAGATCGTCAAGCGCGTCGGGATCGGCCGCGGAGCTCTGGCGGTCCTGGTTCATTGCGAAGGCGGCTACACGACCAACGTCGCGCTCGAGGACCTGATCGATGACGACGTGCTGCTCGCGACACGGCACGACGGCGAGCCGCTGCCGGCCGATCACGGAGGGCCCTGTCGCCTCGTCGTCCCGAAGTTGTATTTCTGGAAGAGCGCGAAATGGGCGCGGGCTCTGGAGTTTCTGGACGTGAATGCGCCCGGATTCTGGGAGGAGAACGGGTACCACATGCACGCGGACCCGTGGCGGGAGGAGCGCTACTCCGATCAGGAGACCGACGCGATGCAGCGCCTGCGCGCCGAGGCCGCGCGCCGGCTTCGGACACCCCGCTAGCCGGCGGGCGACTCGTCGGCGTCCGGCCGGGTCTTCCGGCGGCTCCTCAGGACTTCGGCGTCTTCTCCTTCAGATCCTCGGAGAAGAGCTCGGCTTCCGGGAGCGTCGTCCGGCCGGTTCCGAGAGGCTCGACGCCGGCGAACCCGCGACCGATGTGCACGGCTCCCCCGTACGTGGCCCTGTCGCGGGCAAGGCCGGATCCGTAGCCCCGGTATCCGTGCTTGCGCGGCTTGGCCTTGGGCGGCCGGGTGGTGGTCGGCTTTTTCGATGCCATGGCCTACCTCCTCTCGCTAGATCAGACCAGAGTAACGGCGGGCGCGGCAGATCTATTCGCATCACCCGTTGCCGGAAGAGGACACGTTCGATTGCGGGAAGAAAGCCCCTACGACCGCCGTTTTCGCCAGTTCGGCATCCCGATGAAGAGAAGCGTTGGATCCGCTCTCCTGGCCCTCGCCCTGGGGCTGCCCGCGCCGGCGGCGCTTGCAGGCGAGCGCGCCCCGGCGCTTCCCGAATCGCCAGCGGCGAGCTCTCTCGTCGAGCTCGCGGATTCTCTCGACCGGGGCGATCTCGACCGCGCCATCCGGGCGGGGGAGAGGGCGATCGAGGCGGACCCGCGCAACTCCGTCGCCCACGACCTGCTCGGCCGCGCGTACGGCTTGAAGGCGAAGGACTCGCAGCTTCTCGAGCAGGTCCATCTGGCGCGGCGCGCCCGATCGTTCTTCGAGAAGGCCGTCGAGCTCGATCCGGACAACGTTTCGGCGCGGGCGGATCTGGCGACCTACGACATGCGCGCGCCCGCGTTTCTGGGCGGCGGCATGGGGAAGGCGCGGCGACAGGCCGAGGAGGTCCTCGGCCGGGATGCGGCGCGCGGGCACGAGCTTCTCGGAGAGCTCGCGGAGCGCGAGAAGAACCCGGTCGCGGCCGAGGCCGAGTACCGGCGCGCGGTCGAGACGTCCCCGCGGGGGTCCCTGCGCGCCCGCCGGGCGCTCTCGGCGTTCCTCGTGCGCAAGGGCCGCTTCGCCGAGGCGCGGCGGCTCTGGCTCGACGTCCTCGAAGCCGAGCCGACAGCGGCTGGTTACGAGCTCGCCGGCATCGCCCTCGCGTCGCGAGCGGATCTGGAAGGCGCGGCGCGGGACCTGGAGGCCTGTCTGGCCGCGTGTCCGGGCTCCAGCGATCCGAGCCGCGGCGAGATGCTCGAGCGCCTGGCTCGCCTCGAGGAGGGGCTCGGCCGCTCGGGCCGGGCCCGCGTGGCGCTCGAAGAGGCGCTACGACTCGAGCCGCACCGGACCTCCTGGCGCCGCACCCTCGCACGCCTCCCCCGCTGAGGCAGGGCGAGCGTTCGCGGGCGCGGGCGGGGGAGTCGCGTGGTCGTCCGGGGAGACGGCGTCGTAGACCCGCCGGATTTCGATGTCCCCGCGCCGTCCTCGGCCCTTGATGTGCCGCGTGACGGTCAGCTGCTTGTGGTCGGCCGTGACGGCGTAGGTTTCCGTGTACGACGGCCCGCGCTCCGGTTCGGCCTCGACCACGACATGGCCGTCCTTCCATCGCGCGGTGATCTTCGTGGTTCCGCCGAAGGATCGCTCCTCTTCGAGCTTCCGGCCGTCCGTGTAGAGGACGTGCTCTCTGCCCGCGCCGTCGGTGATCACGAGCCCGGGATCCTGGTGGTCGATCCGGATCGTGTCGGCCTCGGCCGGAGGCTCCGTGTCGCCGGGTGATGCGCGATCGCCGGAGAAGTCCCCGCCGCCCCGGTGCCCGCCGTGACGGCCGCGCCAGCCGCTGCCGCCCGATCGGCCGCCCTCGGCGCGGGCCTCTTCCATCTTCCTGCGCGGATCGTCGCTGGCGTCGCGGTTCAGCTTCCAGGTTCCCGAAAGATCGCCCGGCGCGGCCGCGCCCGCGGCCCCAACCAGGAGAATTCCCAGGCCGATTCCGAGAAACAACCGTTGCCGGTGCATGGGCGCTCCTTCCGTCCGTGTCGACTCAACCGGGGTAACGGTCCGGGCCGCGGAAGGATTACGGCCCGGGACGCCGGGTCGGGCAGACCCGCGAATCGGCGGACGAAAAAGGCCGGACCGGGGGCCCGGCCTTGCCTTCGTGTCGGCTCTCTCGGCTACGGTGTCGGGGCGGCGATGACTCCCTCGGCCAAAACGATCTCGACCCGCCGGTTCCTGGCTCGCCCCTGCCTGGTGTCGTTGGGCGAGACCGGGTACTTCGACCCGTATCCCTCGGAGGTCATGCGGGAGGCCGCGATGCCCTGCTTGGCGAGAAACGCGACGACGGAGGCGGCGCGGTTCTTCGAGAGCTTGTTGTTGATCGCGTCGGTGCCGGTCGAGTCCGTGTATCCCTCGATCCGGAGGTTGAGGTCGGGGAAGACCGAGAGGACGCCGGAAAGCTTGCCGAGTGTCACCTGGGCCCCGCTCTTCAACGTCGCCTTGTTCGTATCGAAGAGAATGTCGGGAAGGCTGACGACGATGCCCCGCGCCGTGTTCTTGGTTTCGGCGACGTGGGAGAGCGCGCCCGTCAGGCGTTGCGACAGCGCGTCGCGCTCCGCTCGGGTACGGTCGTTTTCCGCGGCGAGGACCTGCATTTGTGTCTCGAGTTCGCGCTTCTTCAGATCGAGCGCCGCCATCTGCGATTCGAGCGCGGCGGCCGCCGCCG
>JBLMXY010000039.1:0-33992 GCA_050257975.1 Acidobacteriota bacterium | reverse complement strand
CCCACCTGGGTCAGCTCGTCAACGAGCTCGGGCTCGCGGTGACGGCGGGCAGCGACTTCCACGGCACGCCCGAGGGCCGCAAGCGCCCGGGCGGCGTCGCCGGCGACGGCGAGATGCTCGGAATCCTGCGCGCCCGTGCGGGGAAGAAGTAGGGTTCCGAGCCCCCATCGCCTTCCGCGGCGTCGGACATCATTTGTCCGTTTCCGCAGGCTCCAATAGCTCTGTGGAAAAGGCGGCCGAAATATTTTTTTGCGGTGCCCACCGGCGCCGGCGGCCGTCGAAAGGCTGCGGATATTGCTCCCGGCCGTTGACAGGGTTTCGTCGGGGGTAAAAGATCCGCGCGCTCTCCCCGATGCTCGAAGAAATCACCCTCGAGAAGGGCCTGCCCCAGAATCTCGACGCCGAACGCTCGGTTCTCGGCGCGATCCTGCTCGACTCCTCGGCCCTGTCCTTCGTCGTGCCCGTCCTCGGGCAGGAGGACTTCTTCCCCGACACGCACCGGCGCATCTATCGCTCGATGCTCGAGCTCTCCCAGCGGTCGGCCGAGATCGACACGCTCACGCTCAAGGAAGAGCTCGACCGGACGGGCGGTGTCGAGAAGGCCGGCGGCGCGGCGTACCTCGCGGCGCTCGTCGACGCGGTTCCCGACGTCGCCAACGTCGAACACTACGCGAGGATCGTCAAGGAGAAGTCAACCCTCCGGCGCCTGATCCAGGCCGGCCAGCGTCTCGTCCGGCAGGGGCTTTCGCAGGACCAGTCCGCCGAGCAGCTTCTGGGAACGGCGACTGGCGAGATCTTCGACATCGCGGAGAACGCGATTCGGGGCGGTTTCACGTCGATCGGCCACATCGTCAAGCACAACCTGGAGGTGATCGAGGAGGCGCGCAACCGGCAGGGCATGCTTTCGGGCCTGCCGACCGGGTTCACCGAGCTCGACCGGATGACCTCCGGCCTTCAGCCGACCGACCTGATCATCGTGGCGGCTCGTCCCTCGGTGGGAAAGACCTCCTTCGCCCTGAACATCGCGCAGCACGTCGCCTTCCGCGAGGCGCGCTCCGTCGGCTTCTTCTCGCTGGAGATGTCCAAGGAGCAGATCGGATTCCGCGTTCTGTGCTCGGAGGCCGACGTGGACGCCAAGAAAGTCCGCGACGGCTACGCCTCGCGCGAAGCGACCGTGCGGCTGGTGACGGCGCAGGCCAAGATCGCGGGCGCGAGCTTCTTTCTGGACGACAGCGCGGCGCTCTCGGTGCCGGAGATGCGCGCCAAGGCCCAGCGCCTGAAACGCGAGAAGGGCCTCGACCTGATCATCGTCGATTACCTTCAGCTGATGATGGGCCACGGGCGCTTCGACAACCGGACCCAGGAAGTCTCGCAGATGTCGCGGGGGCTGAAGCTCCTCGCCAAGGAGCTGCGCGTGCCGATCATCGCCCTCTCGCAGCTCTCCCGCCAGCCCGAGCAGCGAAAAGGGGAGCTGCGCAAGCCGCAGCTCGCGGATCTGCGGGATTCCGGCTCGATCGAGCAGGACGCCGACGTGGTCGTGTTCCTGTACCGCGAGGAGCTCTACGACCGCGACACGGAGCGCAAGGGCATCGCGGACGTCATCATCGCCAAGCAGCGCAACGGTCCGACGGGCGATTTCCCGCTGGTCTTCCTCGCCGACCACATGACGTTCGCCAACTACGCCGGCCCCGCGCCGGCGGCGCCGGAAGGCGGATCGCCCTTCTAGCAGGTTGCTGAAGAAGGGCGTGGGGATGGCGTTGCGAGCGCCGCGAGGTCCGATGCGAGGATGCGCCTCGGCGGTGATGCCATGGCATCCTCGAGGAGGGGCGAGATCTGCGAGCGGGCGCTCGGCCCGCGGAAACGAGGGCCAGGAGCCGCCTGCGGCGCGTGGAACGGGAGCGGGCCCGGGCCTCGAGATTGAAAACTTCCGGCCGCTCTTCGCGCCGCGAACGCCTGCGGCCGAGCGCCGCGGACAAGACGCCCGCATCCATTCTTAGGCAGCCATCTCATGGACCGTCCGACCCGCGCCGTCGTCGATCTGGAAGCGATCGCGTCCAACTACCGTGTCCTCAGGGAGCGCGCCGGCGGGCGTCGGGTTTACGCCGTCGTGAAGGCCGATGCCTATGGCCACGGAGCCGTGCCCGTGGCCCTTCGGCTCGAGAGGGAAGGCGCCGACTTCTGCGTCGCGATCGTCGAGGAGGCGATCGCCCTGAGGCGCGCGGGCGTCCGGCGGGAGATCCTGATCCTCGGGGCCGCGGATCCGACCGACGCCGCACTGCACAGGAGCTACGGCCTGGTGCCCGCCATTCACGACCTGGACCAGGCGCGGCGATTCGCCGAGGCCACGGCGTCCTTCGTCCCGGCTCTCCCGGTCCACGTCAAGCTCGACTCGGGGATGGGCCGTCTGGGAATCCGGCCGGAGGCGGTCGAGGAGCTCGCAGGAATCCTCGGCCGCGCGCGGGGGCTCGCCGTCGCGGGCGCCTTCACGCAGCTCGCCTCGGGCGAGGAGGCCGCCGCGGAACCCACGCGCTCCCAGGTCGAAACCCTTCGGTCGGGCCTTGCGCGGCTTTCTCGGGTGGGAATCGCGCCCGCGACGGTGCACGTGGCCAACTCGGGCGGCGTGCTCCTGCACCCCGAGGCGCTCTTCGACGCCGTTCGGCCAGGCCTCTCGCTCTACGGCCTGCTGCCCTCCGAGTCCCTCCGCGATCCGGGTCTCGTGCCCGCCATGGAGCTCGAGACGCGGGTGCTCGCGGTCAAGACGGTTCCCGCCGGCACCCCGCTCGGCTACGGCGGCGCCTTCGTCACCTCGCGGTCGTCGCGCATCGCCACCCTGCCCATCGGCTATCATGACGGCTTTCGGCGCTCCTTCTCGGGACGCGTCGCGGTGCTGTTGCGGGGAAAGAGGGCGCCGGTCGTCGGGAGAGTGAGCATGGATCTGACCCTGGTCGATGCGACCGAGTCGGGTGCCGAGCCGGGCGACCGCGTCGTCCTGATGGGGCGCGCCGGTGCGGAGTCGGTCACGGCCTGGGACCTCGCGCGAGCCGACGGGACGATTCCCTGGGAGATCCTGTGCGGGGTCGGCGCGCGCGTGCCCCGCGTCTACGCCCCCCACGGCGTTTCGGCGTGAGATGAGGCCGCTCGAAGCCCTGGGCGGCGTCGTCCTGCGCGTCCTGGAGCAGATCGGGCGCTTCTTCCAGATGCTGGGCCGCACGGCCTTCTGGGCCATTCGCCCGCCCTACGACGTGCCGGAGCTCCTTCGCCAGATGGTGCGGGTCGGCTGGGACTCGATCCCGGTCGTTTTCCTGACGGCCCTCTTCACCGGGATGGTCATGGCGCTTCAGACCTTCAACGGGTTTGCCCGTTTTCACGCCGAGGCGTGGGTCGGCAGCGTCGTGGCGCTGTCCATCACGCGAGAACTCTCTCCCGTGCTAACCGCGCTGATGGTGACCGGCCGCGTGGGCAGCTCGATGGCGGCGGAGCTCGGCTCGATGCGGGTCACCGAGCAAATCGATGCGCTGACCTCTCTTGGGACCGAGCCGGTGCAGTACCTGGTCGTGCCGCGGGTGGCCGCCTCGGTCGCGATGATGCCGCTGCTCGTGCTGATGGCGGACGTCGTGGGGATGTACGGCGGGTATCTGGTCGCCGTTCAACTTCTCGGAGCCAATCCCGTGACGTACATCGACCAGTCCTTCAAGTACCTGACGGTGCACGACGACATCGTCTCCGGCCTCATCAAGGCGGCCGTCTTCGGCCTCGTCTATTCGCTGATCGCCTGCGTGCGGGGGTACGACACCCGGGGCGGCGCCGAGGGCGTCGGGAAGGCGACCACGCGGGCCGTCGTGTCCGGAAGCCTGTCGGTGCTTCTGACCGATTTCTTCCTGACCAAGCTTCTCTTCTGAAGATGAGCGACGCCCCCGCGACCGCGCCCAAGCTCGTAGCCGAGGACCTACACAAGAGTTTCGGCGAGAAGGTGGTCCTCGACGGCATCAGTTTCGCCGTGGCGGACGGCGAGTCGCTCGCCATCGTCGGGCCCTCGGGCACGGGCAAGAGCGTGCTGCTCAAGCACCTGATCGGCCTGATCCGGCCCGACTCGGGCCGCGTGATCGTGGACGGTCAGGACCTCTGGGCGCTCTCGGGCCTCGCGCAGAATCACCTGCGGCGCAAGTTCGGCATGTCCTTTCAGGAGGGCGCGCTCTTCGACTCGATGACCGTCTTCGACAACGTGGCCTTTCCGCTGCGCCGTTCCGGGCGTTCTCCGGCGCAGATCCGCGGGCGCGTGAAGGAGTGCCTCGAGATCGTGCACCTGGAGAACGTCGAGGAGAAGCGCCCGGCCGAGCTCTCGGGGGGCATGCGCCGCCGCGTCGGCTTTGCCCGCGCCATCGCCCACGAGCCCGAGATCCTGCTGTTCGACGAGCCCAACACGGGCCTGGACCCCATCATGACCGATATCATCGACGAGGTGATCCTGGAGATGCGGGAGAAGACCGGGGCGACCATCGTCACCATCACGCACCACATTCCGAGCGCGCGCAAGATCGGAGACCGGATCGCGCTGCTCTTTGGCGGGCACCTGGTTTTCGAGTCGACGCCGGAGGAGTTTCTCCGCTCGAACGACCCCTCGGTGCGCCAATTCGTCGAGGGAAGGGCCGAGGGCCCCCTCACCGATGGGATCGCGGGGATCGGCCGCAAGCGGATTTCGGAGGGGGCATGAACACCGCGGCAAAGGTCGGCGCTTTCTTCCTGGTGATCCTGGTCCTCGCGGCGCTGCTCATCTGGCGGATCGAGGAGATCCACGTCGGGCGCGGGAGACCGCAGAAGATCACCGCGGAGTTCAAGGACGTGGCCGGTCTCGACGAGAAATCCACGGTGCGCGTGGCCGGCGTTCGGGTCGGCAAGGTCGGCCGCATCCGCGTCGATCCGCAAACGGGCAAGGCCTTAGTCGAGCTCGACATCGACCCGGGCGTCGAGCTGCGCGAGGGCGCGGCGTCCCAGATCGCCAACCTGGGGCTGCTCGGAGAGAAGTACGTCGAGCTGTACCCCGGCCCGGCCGGCGGCCCGCGCCTGCCGGAGGGAACCGTTCTCAAGGGCGAGACGCCCGTCAACTTCGACGAGATCACGAAGCTCGCGCGCGACATCGAGGTGCAGATCAAGGAGATCTCGACGAACCTGAACGAGTCGCTGGGCGGTCCGCAGGGTGAGGAGCGGCTGCGTACGATCGTGGACAACGTCAAGATCATCACGGATGACCTGCGCATCCTGGTCTCCACCAACAAGGGAAACGTCGACGCCACGCTCGCCAACATGAAGGAGTTCTCGGCGACGATGGCCCGGCTCGTGGACCGGGTGGACCGGCTGGTCGAGTCCAACTCCCAGAACGTGACGGAAGGCATCGCCAACATCCGCGACATCTCGCAGAAGCTCGAGAAGACGGCGGACAATCTGAACGAGATCACGGGCAAGATCGAATCGGGCCACGGCACGATCGGCAAGCTCGTCCAGAGCGAGGAGACGCACGAGAACCTGAACGACGCCTTGAAAGGCGTCAAGGAGGGCGTCGCCAGCCTGACGAAGACCCTCGACCACGTTCAGAAGACTCACTTCGACATGGGGTTCCGCGGGGAGTACCTCGCGACCAACCAATCCACCTCGGGCAGTTGGGGCGGGAAAGGCTATTTCACGCTCGACATCCAGCCGCCCGACTCGCCCCGGTTCTATCGCCTGGAGCTCTCGACGCAGCCGCGAGGGCGTCGTGTGGACACGAGCAACATCTACGAGATCACCTTCCCGGACGGCCACACGGAGGTCTTCACCGTCAACAGGACGGAGTTCAAGGACGAGCTCGCGATCAGCGCCATGGTCGGCTGGAAGTGGAACCAGTTCACGCTGCGCGGCGGACTGATCGAGTCGCGCGGGGGCGGCGGGATCGACTTCGCGACGCTGCGCAATCGGCTGCGCTTCTCCGCCGACATGTGGGACTTCAACCGCGGCCCGTCCGACTTCGCGCCGCACGCGAAGATATCGACCCGCTATTACTTCTCGCCGTCCGTCTACGTGACGGGAGGGTGGGACGACTTCCTGAACAAGAGCCGCCACTCCGACTCCATCTTCTTCGGCGCCGGTCTGCGCTGGACCGACGACGACATCAAGTACCTGCTGGGCTCCGTGCCCATCCGCCCGTGAGACCCCCGAAAGGATGAGGGCCCGAGCTTCGACCGTCTTTGCCTGCCAGAGCTGCGGAGCCACGTCGCCCAAGTGGCTCGGGCGTTGCCCCGATTGCGGCGAATGGAACTCCTACGTCGAAGAGCTGCGGGGCGAGAGTCCGGCCGAGGCGGCCGAGGCGGTCGCGGTGGCGATCGGAGAGGTTCCTGCGGAGGCCGGCGAGCGGACCTCGACGACCCTTCCGGGGTTCGATCGGGTCCTCGGCGGCGGGCTCGTGCCCGGCTCCGTCGTGCTGCTCGGAGGGGAGCCCGGCATCGGCAAGTCGACGCTGCTCCTGCAGGCCGGGCGCGGCGTCGCGCGGGCCGGGGAGGTCCTCTACGCGACGGGAGAGGAATCCGCGAGCCAGGTACGCCTGCGCGGCGAGCGGCTCGGGATCCGCGAGGGAAGGCTCTCTGTCGTCGCGGAGACCGACGTCTCCCGGATCGCCGCGCTCGCGGCGGAGACTCGGCCGGCGCTGCTCGTCGTGGATTCCATCCAGGCGGTGCGGGACTCCGCGCTTTCCTCGGCGGCGGGCACGGTTTCTCAGGTCCGCGAGTCCGCGCTGCAGCTTCAGCGATTGGCCAAGCGCTCCGGCGTGCCCGTGATCCTGATCGGGCACGTCACCAAGGACGGGAGCCTGGCCGGCCCCAGGTCGCTCGAGCACCTCGTGGATGCCGTGGTGTCGATCGAAGGCGAACGCAGCTCTCTCCGGCGGATCCTTCGGGCAACCAAGAATCGGTTCGGCCCGGTCGACGAGCTCGCCCTCTTCGAGATGACCGGAGCGGGACTCGCGGAGATCTCCAATGCCTCGGCGGCGCTGCTCTCCGAGCGGCGCGAGGGCCTGCCCGGCAGCGCGGTGACGGCGGCGCGCGAAGGGACGCGGTCCCTGCTGGTGGAGATCCAGGCTCTGGTGGGCCCGGTGGCGCCCGGGTCTCCGCGGCGAGTCTCGCTGGGGCTCGACGGGGCGCGTCTGGCGCTGCTGCTCGCGGTTCTCGACGGGGCCGGGCTGCCTCTGGCCACCCGGGAGATTTTCGTGTCGTGCGCGGGAGGCGTGGACGTCGGGGAGCCCGCGGCGGATCTCGCGGTCGTCGCGGCCCTGGCGTCTTCCGCGTCGGGGCGACCTCTTCCCGCCGGGGCCGTCTTCTTCGGAGAGGTCGGCCTGCTCGGCGAGATCAGACGCGTCCCGGCCGCGGCTTCCCGCCTCAAGGAAGCCTGCGCCCTCGGCTTCGGCGAGGTCTACCTGCCCGCCGGAAATGCGGGAGAGGCTGCGGCCTTCCCCGAGCTCGCGGTCCGGCCGGTCGACCGCGTGGAGGAGTTCATTCACATCATGGAGTCGGGGCGCGGGTCGGATAGGATGGGTGCTCCGGACGGGCAACGGCGGACGGTTTGAAGGAGGCAGTCGCATGAAATCGCAATGGAAAGGGGCTCTGCTCGCGGTCGCTCTGGCGGCCGCGACGGCTTGCTCGAGCATCACCACTTCGGCCGACTACGACAAGGGCGCCAATTTCTCGCAGTACAAGACGTACGCATGGAAGGACGTCGACGCGAAGCAAAACGAGCTGATCGAAAACCGGATCAAGGGCGCCGTCGACAGCCAGCTTGCGGCCAAGGGGCTGCGGAAGGTGGAAGCCAACCCCGACCTCTGGGTGGTCTACCACACGCGGCTCTCCGAGCAGACGCAGATCAACACCTACGACACGGGGTGGGGATACGGATGGGGATGGAGAGGCTACGGGTACGGCGGGGGGGGCATGAGCAGCACGACCGTCTCCAAGATTCCCGTGGGCACGCTGATCGTCGACCTGGTGGATGCCAAGGAGAACCAGCTCAAGTGGCGGGGAACCGCGAGCAAGACACTCGATCCCTCGGCGACCGTCGACGAGAGAGAAAAGAACGTCAACGCGGCGGCCGAGAAGATGTTCGCCGGCTATCCGCCGAAGTAGCCGTCCGGGCGGTTTGTCCGCGAGTGAGGCCGGCGCCGCGGTCCGAAGCGCCGGCCTCTTTCCTTACGGGACGACGTGGCGAGGCAGTTGCCCGGTCAGCAGGCGGTAGCCTTCCAGATATTTCTCGCGCGTCGTCCGAATGACTCCCTCCGGGAGCCGCGGCGCCGGCGGCTTCTTGTTCCACCCGGTTGATTCCAGCCAGTCCCGGACGAACTGCTTGTCGTAGGAAGCCGGGCTCCTGCCGGTCCGGTACAGCGCCGAGTCCCAGTAACGCGAGGAGTCGGGCGTGAAGGCCTCATCGACCCAGATCCGCCTGCCCTCCAGCCTCCCGAACTCGAGCTTCGTGTCGGCCAGCAGGAGCCCCCGCGACTCGGCATAGTCCCGCGCGCGGGCATAGAGCGACAGAGTCGTTGCGCGTAGCCACTCGGCCTCCTCGGCCCCGAGCTCGTCGGCCATGCGCGCGAAGGAGACGTTCACGTCGTGCCCTCGCTCGTTCTTGGTCGCCGGCGTGAAGATCGGCTCGGGAAGCCTCTCCGCCTCCGCGAGCCCCGGCGGAAGAGGGATGCCGCAGACTTCGCCGGTCTTTCGGTATTCGGCCCAGCCGGAGCCCGCGAGGTAACCGCGCGCCACGCACTCGAAGGGGATCACCTCGGCCTTGCGGACGAGGACGGCGCGGCCGGCCAGCTGGTCCGCCGCCGGCTGCAGCTCCTCGGGGAACCGCTCCACCTCCGTCTCGAGCAGATGGTTCTCGACGTCGGCGAACATCGCGAACCAGAAGTTGGACAGCTGGGTCAGGATCTTTCCCTTGTCCGGAACGCCGGGCTGCAGCACGCAGTCGAAGGCCGAGATCCGGTCGCTCGCGACGAGCAGGAGCGCATCGCCAACGTCGTAGAGGTCGCGCACCTTCCCCCGGCGCGACAGACGGGCCACGGAAAGATGCGTCTCGGTCACGTCCGGCATCGAGGAAAAGTCTTATAGCACGGCGGAGGCGGGCGATCCCCGACGGCCGCCCGACCGTCTGCTAATCTTTGGCGTCATGCAGCTCGACATCACGGGGTCTCTTCCCGCCGGCCCGGCGGCCCGCCGGGTCGCGTTTCTCCACCAGGCCGCGGATCCGGCGGCCGGCGCACCGGCGGGCGTGCGGGCGGCTCTCTCGCGGGCGTGCCGCGCCGCGGCCTTTCGGGGGAAGTGGAAGGAGACCGCCACCGCGGCCGGCCGGGACGGCCCGTGGATTCTGGTCGGCCTCGGCAAATCGCCGGCCGGCGCCGGGCTCCTGCGGCGCGCCATCCGGCGTGCCGCGACCGAGGCGCTCAAGCCGGGCGTCGCCCGGGTCGGGTTCCTGTTCGGAAGAGGCGTGGCCGAGGAGCAGGTCCGGTCTGTCCTTCCGCAGCTGGCCGGCCTCGACTACCGCTTCGACCGCTACCGCTCCCGGAAGGACTCTGGCCGCAGGGCCGCGAAGGCGCGGGGCTCGGTCCTCGTCGAGGACCGCGCGGCCCGTCTGCGGCTTTCGCCGGCCGCTCGCGAAGCGTCGATCGTGGCGGACGCTGCCGCCTGGGCGCGCGACCGCGGCAATACCCCGGCCAACGACCTCGGCCCGGTCGAATTCGCCGGCGAAGTCGAGGCCATGGGCAAACGCCACGGACTCTCGGTCCAGGTCTTCGACAAGAAGAGGATCGAAAAGGAAGCGATGGCGGGGCTGCTCGCCGTCAACTCCGGCAGCGCGCGCCCGCCGCGCTTCGTGATCGGCGAGTACCGCGCCGCAAGGCCCAAGGGAACCGCGGTCCTCGTCGGAAAGGGGATCACGTTCGACTCGGGAGGAATCTCGATCAAGCCCGCGCCCTCGATGGGCGAAATGAAGTACGACATGATGGGCGCCGCGACGGTCTTCGCGATCCTCCAGGCGGCCGGGCGGCTGAGGCTTCCGGTCCGTGTCGTGTCCCTGGCCCCGGTGACGGAAAACCTGCCTTCCGGCACCGCCTGTCGGCCGGGGGACATCCTCCGAATGCGCAACGGGAAGACGGTCGAGGTGGACAACACGGACGCCGAGGGGCGCCTGGTCCTGGCCGACGCGCTCTCCTACGCGGAGCAGTTCCGGCCCGACGTGCTTCTGGACTTCGCGACGCTGACCGGGGCCGTTCTGGTGGCTCTCGGCCTCGAGTGCGCCGGCTTGATGACTCCCGACGACGCCCTCGGCCGCGAGCTCGTCGAGGCGGGCGCCGCGGTGGGAGAGCGCCTGTGGCGCCTGCCGGTCTGGGACGAGTATCTGGAGAATCTGAAGTCCGAATGGGCCGACATGAGAAACACCGGCGGCCGAAACGCCGGCACCATCAACGGCGCGATCTTCTTGAAGCAGTTCGTTCCCGAAGGGGTGCCCTGGGCGCACGTCGATTTCGCGGGCGTGGCGCACACGGAGAAGGAACAGGCGGGCTTCCCGGCGGGCGCGACGGGCTTCGGCGTCGCGCTCGCGGTGGAGTTCCTGAAACGCCGCTTCGGAGGCTGAGCCGGCGGCCGTCCCGGCTCCGCCCTCGTCCCGTCACTTGCGGGTCGGCGGCTTGAGGGTCGCGGCGACCGGGATCGAGCGGGCGCCGTTCTTCCCGACCGAACGGACCGCGAAGAAGTGGTTGTCGGTGGAGACGCCCGAAAGCACGGTCTCGCCCGGCGCGGGCGCGAAGTCATAGACCGACCAGCGAGGATCCGTCGTCTCGCGCCACAGGATCTCGAAGCCGGCCCGCATCGCATCCTCCGGCGCCGACCAGGCGATTCTCGCGTCGGGCGTGACGGCGCCGGCGATCGTGACGTCCCGGGGGGCCTCGGGGGCGAGCGCCAGCTGGCGCAGCACCTCGGCGTTGACGCGGGCGACGTTTCCGAGGAACGGGAAGCTCAGGAACTTCGGCCAGTCGCCGAACTCGCGGCCCTCCTCGACGCGGGGCGTCTGGTGCTCGTGATCGTAGTTCTCGAGCGGCTCGGTGAAGCGGACGGCCGGAAGCCCCTCTTCGACGAAGGGCCGGTGGTCGCCGCCGCGGCCGAGCCGGTCGAGGCGGAAGACGAGCCGCACCGCCTCCCTTCCGGCGATTTCCTCGGCGGCCCGCGCGAGATCGCGCGAAGGCGAATCGACGCCATCCGGCCCTCCGCCGGAAAAGAGCCGGACCCGGTGCGGGCCGCCGGGCGCGAAGTCCGCTCCCACGATGTCGTTGTCGAGAAACCCTCCCACCGTGTAGCCCTTCTCCTTCAGGTACGCGAGCAGGCGCTTGCCGCCAAGCAGACCCTGTTCCTCTCCCGACACGGCGGCGAAGAGGAGCGTTGCGCGGTACGTCCCTTTCGAGAGAAGCCGCGCGCACTCGATCGAGACCGAGACGCCGGAGGCGTCGTCGTCGGCGCCCGGAGCGTCGGTCGAGGGGTCCATCACCGAGGACGGCATCGAGTCGTAGTGGCCGGAGACGAGGAAGACCGTCCTGGAAAGCTGCGCATCGGCGCCCGGCAGCAGGCCCATCACGTTCTCGAGGGGAGCGGGCCGGTCGTGCGTGCGGGGGGCGGTGGCCTCGAAGCGGTCCACGACGACCTGGAGGCGCCCGCCGGATTCCCTCGCGATCGCCTCGAACCGCGAGACGATACGATCCCGCCCGCAGCCGACGCCGCGTTTTCGATCATCCCAGGAGGAGAGCGAATGCCGCGTCCCGCAGGATGCGAGCTCCTCGACCGTCGCGCGCATGGCCTTCTCATCCACTTCCGCGCGGGTCACCGCCCCGGAAGGGGGCGGGACCGGCGCCGGGCGGGGCTTGCCGCCGGGCGGTTCGGCCGGGTCCTGGGCGGTGACGAACGCCGCGAAAAGCGCCGCCGGAATGGCGAGTTTGACTGGGTGGGGGCGCTTTGTTACGGTGCCCGTCCTCATATGCCTCTCCGTCAGTATCCGATCGGCCCCGTCGGCGAAGAAGTCTATCCCCGCTTCGTCGCCGAGCTGGCCGGCCGCTTCGACGACCCGTCCCTCGACCGGAACGTCGTGGCGCGCGAAGCGCTCGCGATGCTCTACCTGGGGGAGGTTCCCGACTTCGAGAAGGAGCTCGCCGATCCGAGCGTGCCTTTGGCGAGGAAGACGCTGCTCGCCTCGTTCGACCCCCGCAACGGGACGCTCGAGGCGGAGTACTACCGGGAGATCGATCTCGCGAAGTGGGCCCCCGTCAAGCCGCTTCTCTGGTTCTGGCAGATGTTCGACCATTCGCCGGTCGGCCGCAACGTCCGCCTCGGCACCCAGATGCGCGCCATGCTGGCCCGTCGCGTCTTCAAGCGCTGCGGCAAGGACGTGCGCATTTTCCACGAGGTCGAGCTCTCCTTCGGCTACAACCTTTCGGTCGGCGACGGCGTCACGATCCACCGGAACGTGCTGATCGACGATCGGGGCGAGGTCGTGATCGGCAACGACGTCTCGATCTCCGACTACGCCAACATCTACTCCCACTCCCACGCCGTCGAGGACATTCACGACGTCACCCTCCACAAGACGGTCATCGGCGACCGCGTCCGCGTGACCTATCACTCGGTCGTCATGTCGGGCGTCGTGATCGAAAACGACGCGATGGTGGGCTCCATGGGGGTCGCCTCCAAGCCGATCGGCGCCGGGGTCATCGCCGCCGGGATCCCGGCGAAGCCGATCGGGCAGAAGAAGGTACTGACTTAGCCGTCCCGACCCGGGCCTGGCCCGAAGCCGGCGAGGGATCCGCGGCGCGGGAGGCGGGGCGCGGGAATCCGAGAGCGGACGGCTAAACTCTTCGCATGCTGCGCCGGCTGACGGTCAAGAATCTCGCGATCGTCGAGGACCTCGAGCTCGAGCTCGACGGAGGGCTGACCGTGATCACCGGAGAAACCGGCGCGGGCAAGTCGATTCTCGTGGACGCCATCACGCTGCTGGCCGGCGGGCGCGGCTCGGCCGACCTGGTGCGCGAGGGCGCCGGCAAGCTCGTCGTCGCCGGAGAGTTCCAGGCCGATTCGGGCGCGCGCGCGATCCTCGCGGAGGCCGGGCTGCCCGACGCGGAAACCCTTCTGGTCCGTCGAGAGCTGGCCTCGGACGGGCGCGGCCGCGCGTTCGTCGAGGACGAGCCGGCCGCGGTGCGCACGCTCGCGCGGCTGGGCGAGCGGCTCGTCGCGATCCACGGACAGAATTCCGAGCAGGAGCTGACGGACCGGGAAGCGCCGCTCGAGCTGCTCGACGCCTTCGCCCGGGCGGAGGAGGAGCGCGAGGCCACCTCCGCGGCCGCGGCCGCGTGGAAGGCGGCGCGCGAGGCGCTCGAAACGCTCGAGGCCTCGCGGCGGGACCGGGCGGCGCGGCTCGACGTGCTCGATTTCCAGATCCGGGAGATCGAGGCGGTCTCTCCGTCGCCGAAGGAAGACGAGGATCTCGCCGTCGAGCGCGAGCGGCTGCTCCACGCCGACCGCATCCGCCTCGCCGGCGAGACGGCGCTCCATGCGCTTTCCGAAGGGGAGGACTCGGCGGCCGACCGCCTGGGCGAGGCCGCGCGGGCGTTCGCGGATCTCGCGGCGATCGACCCCCGGGAGGAGCCGCATCGGCACGAGGCCGAGGAGCTCAAGCGGCGCATCGCCGATCTGGCCGCGGCCGCCCGCGACGCCGCGGCCGGGATCGAGGCCGATCCCGACCGGCTGACCGCGATCGAGACGCGCCTGGAAAAGATCTCGCGCTTGACCCGCAAGCACGCCGTCACCGCGGCGCAGCTGCCGCCGCTGCTCGAAGGGCTGCGCCGCGAGCGCTCGGAGCTGGCGAACATCGAGGACGCGCTCGAGAGCCGCCGGCGGGAAGCCGGCCGCGCGGGCGAGTCCTACCGCGCGGCGGCCGGGCGCCTTTCGGGCAAGCGGCGCGCGGCGGCCGGCCGCTTCTCCACCGGCGTCGAGAAGGAGCTCCAGGCGCTCGCCATGGAGAAGGCCCGGTTTCGCGTCGCCCTCGAGCCTCTCTCCGGGGAGGCGCCCCGTGCGGCCGGCCTCGAAACCGCCTCCTTTCTCTTCGCTCCGAATCCGGGCGAGCCCGAGAAACCCGTCGAGAGGATCGCCTCCGGCGGAGAGCTGTCGCGCCTGCAGCTCGCCATCCGGTCCGTGGCAGCCGGCCGGAAGGGCAGGGAGCGCACGTTTGTTTTCGACGAGGTGGACGCGGGGGTCGGCGGCCGCACGGCCGAGGTGGTTGGAAGGAAGCTTCGCGAGCTCGCGCGGCAGGAGCAGGTCCTCTGCGTCACGCACGTGCCGCAAATCGCGGCGCTCGCCGACCGCCACTTCCTCGCGGAGAAGAGCCAGAAGAAGGGGCGCACCGTCGCGACGGTGCGACGGCTCGAAGGCCGGGAGCGGGTGGAGGAAGTCGCGCGGATGCTCGCCGGGGAGAAGGTGCCCGAGACGGCCGTGCGGCACGCGCGCGCCCTCCTGGAAGAGGCGCGGCGGTGAACCCGGTTCCGGCCGCGGCGGAGGGCCGCCACTCCCGGTCGATCCTTTTTCCCGGCATCGGGCCGGACGGCCAGAGGCGCATCTCGGCCTTCTCGCTCGTCTTCGTCGGCGTCGGAGCCGTCGGAGCGGCGGCCGTGGAATCGGCCGCGCGGGCGGGGTTCGGGCGCCTGACCCTGATCGACCGCGACGTGGTCGAAGAGTCGAACCTGTCGCGGCAATTCCTCTTCGATGCGGAGGACGCCGCCCGGGTGCTCCCGAAGGCGGAGGCGGCGCGGCGGCGTCTGGCCGAGATCGCGCCCGGGATCGCGGTCGAGGGCGTCGTGGCCGACCTCGACTACCGCAATGCCTGCGAGCTTCTGTCCGGCCACGACCTCGTCTTCGACGCCTCGGACAACTTCGAGACCCGCCTGCTCGTCTCCGACGCGGCGCGGGCCCTGCGTCTTCCGTCGCTCTACGCGGCCTGCGTCGGCTCGGAGGGGCTCGTGGCGGTTTCGATTCCGGCGCAGACTCCCTGCCTGCGGTGCTACCTCGAGGCGCTGCCGCCCGCCGGCTCGGGCCCGACCTGCGACACGGTCGGCGTCGTCCCCACACTCCCAGCGCTGGTGGCCGCGGCGGCGATGACCGAAGTCCTTCGCCTGGCCGCGGGAGGGACCGCGAGCCCCGGTCTCTGGCGGCTCGAGGCCTGGAAGGGGGCGCTCACGGGGCAGCGCCTCTTCGCCGAGGCTCGCCCTTCCTCGAGCTGCCCGGTCTGCTCGGGGGCCCGGTTTCCCGCCCTGGAAGGGGAGGCGGCGTCGCAGGTCGTCAAGCTGTGCGGGCGGCGCTCGGTTCAGGTCGCTCCGGCCGGCCGCGAGCGCCCCGACTTCGACGCCCTGGAGAAGCTTCTCTCGCGAGTCGGGCCGGTGCGGCGCTCCCCCCAGCTTCTCTCGGCGGAGATCGAGGGGGTGCACCTGACCCTCTTTTCCGACGGGCGGTGCGTCGTCCGCGGCACCGAGGACACTGCGGCGGCCAGAGCTCTGTACGCGAGATACATTGGGAGGTAGTTCGTCCGCGATCGACGGACGACTGACAACTGACAATGACAACTGATCACTGACTCCTCTCCATGCGCCGCATCTCGATCGACGAACTGATCGCCTCCCGCGACGAGACCTTCCGGCTCCGGGAGCTTCTCGGCAACGGGGGCGTGGCCGCTCTGCCCACGGAGACGTTTTATGGCCTCGCGGCAGACCCCTGGAGCGAGGCCGGAGTGCGCCGCATCTGCGCGATGAAGGGCCGGGATGCCGTCAAGGCGCTGCCGGTTCTCTTCGCGACGCGCGTGCACCTGGACCGGCTCGGCATCGAGGCTCCGCCGCGAGTTCTCGACTCCTACTTCCAGATCTGGCCGGCGCCCCTGACGGTCGTCTTTTCCATCCGCCAGCCGATCGCCGCCTCGCGCGGCATCAAGAAGCTCGGCGTGAGGATCCCGGCCGATCGGAAACTTCGCAGGCTGCTGCAGGGCATCGGGCCCGTGACGGGGACCAGCGTGAACCGCTCGGGGAGTCCTCCGCTCGACGATCCGGACGCGGTGGAGACGCTCTTCCGCCGCGACATCGACTGGCTCATCGACGGCGGGAGGACTCCCGGGGGAAAACCGTCCACCGTGATCGACGCCACCGCCGCGCCGCCGGAGCTGCTGAGGGCGGGCGCATACGCCTGGGTGGGCCCCGCCGCCGCGCGGTAGGGCTCCCGGCCACCGGTTCCGGCGCCCTTGCGCGCCGACGCCTGCTGCTAATATCCGCGTCTTCATGGGGTTGATCAAGAGCTATGCCGGCAAGCACCCGCGGCTGGGCGAGCGGGTCTACCTGGCGGAGACCGCGGCCGTGATCGGAGACGTGGTTCTGGGCGATGACGTGTCCGTCTGGTACAACTCCGTCGTTCGCGGCGACTGCCACTCCATCCGCGTCGGCGACCGGTCGAACATCCAGGACAACTGCACCATCCACGTGACCGCGGAGCGGTATGACACCGTGCTCGAGGAGGAGGTCACGCTCGGCCACGGGGCGATCGTCCACGGCGCCGTCGTGCGCCGGGGCGCCCTGATCGGCATCCGGGCGACGGTCCTCGATGGCGCCGACGTCGGCGAGTCGGCCCTGGTCGGAGCGGGCGCCCTCGTCGTCCCCCGCACGCGGGTGACGCCCCGCACGCTGTGGCTCGGGGCGCCGGCCCGGGAGGTTCGCGCCCTGTCGGATGCGGAGGTCGAGGACCTCAAGCAGTTTCACCTCAACTACCTCGCCTACAAAGAGGAGTACTTCCGCGTCGACGGAAAGTGGGCGCGATGACGCCCCGCTACCGGGCCGTCAAGGGCACGAGGGACTTCTTTCCTCCGGAGACGGAGCGCTGGGCGGCGGCAGAAGCCGTCTGCCGGGAGATCTTCCGCGCGCGCGGGTTCGGCGAGATCCGGACGCCGATTCTCGAGCATACGGACCTCTTCGCCCGGTCGGTCGGTGAGACGACCGACATCGTCCACAAGGAGATGTACACGTTCCCCGACCGCCGGGGGCGCTCTCTGACCCTGCGGCCGGAGAACACGGCCGGGGTCGTGCGGGCGGTCATCGAGAAGGGAATCGCCACCGGACCGATGCCGCTGCGGCTCTACTACTTCGGGCCGCAGTTTCGCTACGAACGGCCCCAGGCCGGCCGCTATCGGGAATTTCGGCAGATCGGCGCGGAGCTCTTCGGTGTCGTGGGGCCCGCGGCCGAGGCCGAACTGCTCGAGATGCTCTTCGACTTCTTGAAGGCTCTGGGCTTCGTCAACCTTTCCGTCTCTCTCAATTCCGTCGGGACGGCCGCGACGCGCGCCGCATTCTCGGACGCGCTGCGCCGGCATCTGGAGCCCGCCGCGTCCGAGTTCTCCGAAGAGGACCGCCGCCGGTTCGCCGAAAATCCATTGAGGCTCTTCGAGTCGAAGGACCCCGCCGTCGCCTCGCGCCTGGCCGACGCGCCGAGGACGCGGGATTTCCTGGACGAGGATTCGCGCCGCCATCATTCCGAGGTGCGGCGTCTCCTCGGGGAGGCGGGAATCCCGTGCGAGGAGGATCCCGCGCTCGTGAGGGGGCTCGATTACTACACGCGTACGGTCTTCGAGGTCGTCTCGAAGGACCTGGGCGCCCAGGACGCCATCCTGGGGGGCGGCCGGTACGACAACCTGGTCGAGTCGCTCGGCGGGCCGCCCCTGCCCGCGATCGGCTTCGCCATCGGCGAGGACCGGCTGCTTCAGGTCGCGCCGTTCCGGCTTCCGTCCCGGGGCCTGGTGCTCGTGCTGCCGCAGGGGCCGGAGCAGCTGGAGGACGCGCTGCGGTTGGCCGAGGAGGTCCGCCGCGCCGCGCCCGGAAGCTCCGTCGAAGTGGACTTGCTCGCCCGGGGATTCAAAAAGGGTCTGTCGCGGGCCGGCCTTCTCTACGAGGAGGCCGCCCCGCGCGGGTACGACCGCGACCGGATGTTCGCCGTCCTGCTCGGGGCCGATGAGAAGGCCGCCGGCACCGTGACCTGGAAGAGCCTCGCGACGGGCGACCAGGAGACCTTTCCCCGCTCGGAGGTGCCGCGCCGGTTCGGCGCCGGGAGGGAGACTTGAGCGACGCCCGCCAGCCGTCCGGCCATTTGCGGGCGGCCGACGCCGGCCGCCGGGTTCGCCTCTGCGGATGGGTCGGGCGGCGGCGGGACCTGGGAGAGCTGATCTTCCTGACTCTTCGAGACCGCAGCGGCGTCGTCCAGGTCGTCTTCGACCGCGCGCGCTGTCCCGGCGAGGCCGTGGACGCGGCGGGACAGGCCCGCGCCGAAGACGTCGTCGAGATCGAAGGCGAGGTCGTTCTGCGCGCGGAGGGGCAGCGGCATCGGGATCAGCCGACCGGCGACATCGAGGTCATCGCGTCGCGGCTGACATTCCTCTCCCGCTCGGACACGCCCCCCTTCGTCGTCGAGGATCGAACCAACGCGACCGAGGAGCTTCGGCTCCAGTACCGGTACCTCGATCTGCGCCGCCCCGTGATGCAGAAGAACCTCATCCTGCGCGACGAGATCGCATTCCGGATCCGGCAGACGCTGCACGAGAGAGGGTTCCTCGAGATCGAGACGCCCATGCTGACGCGCTCGACTCCCGAGGGGGCGCGGGATTTTCTGGTTCCTTCGCGAGCGCACCGCGGGCAGTGGTACGCGCTTCCCCAGTCGCCGCAGCTCTTCAAGCAGATCCTGATGATCTCGGGATTCGAGAAGTACTACCAGCTGGCGCGATGTTTCCGCGACGAAGACCTGCGCGCGGACCGCCAGTTCGAGTTCACGCAGATCGACCTCGAGATGTCGTTCCCGACGGAGGAAGACATCTTCGATGCGGTCGAGGCCTTCCTGGCGGCGGCGTTTTCGGCGGCCGGCATCGAGGCGTCCCGGCCCTTCCGGCGCCTCACTTATGCCGAAGCGATGGAGCGCTACGGGACGGATCGCCCGGACCTGCGCTTCGATCTGCCGCTCACCAACCTTGCGGAGGAAGCGGCGGGGTCGGGCTTTCCTCCCTTCGAGAAAGCGCTCTCGGCCGGAGGGGCGGTGCGCGGCCTGCGGGCGCCCGGAGGGGCGGCCTTCAGCCGCAAGAAGCTCGACGAGCTGGCGGCGCTGGCGCGCGAGCACGGAGCGGGGGGGCTCGTCTGGATCAAGCGAGCCGGAGGCGAGGTCTCCTCGCCGGCGAAGAAGAGCCTCCCCGAAGGGGTTCTGGCGCGCCTGCTCGAGAAGGCGGGAATCGAAGAGGGCGATCTGCTCCTCATTGTGGCGGACGGCGAGAAGGCCGCGCTCGCCGCGCTCGCGGCGCTGCGCAATGCCGTCGCGCGCGGGTCGAACCTCGTCGACGAGTCGCGCTACGCCTTCTGCTGGGTCACGGAGTTTCCGTTGCTCGACTTCGACGAGGCGTCGGGGCAGTGGGTTCCGATGAACCACCCTTTCACCGCTCCGAGGGAGGAGGATCTGCCGCTGCTCGAGACGCAACCGCGGCGCGTGCGGGCCCGGGCCTACGACGTGGTCGTCAACGGATGGGAGCTCGGCTCGGGCTCGATCCGAATCCATCGGGTCGACGTCCAGGAGCGCCTCTTCCGCCGCCTCGGGATCTCCGAGGCGGAAGGACGGGAACGCTTCGGGTTCCTGCTGGATGCCCTGCGATACGGCGCGCCGCCCCACGGCGGGATCGCGCTGGGACTCGACCGCATCTGCGCGATCGCCGCGGGAGCCTCCTCCCTGCGGGAAGTGATCGCGTTTCCAAAGACCACCTCGGGGATCTGCCTGATGACGCGCGCGCCGGCCCGGGTGCCGCGGCAGCAGCTCGAGGAGCTCGGAATCGCTCCGCCTCCGGATTCCGAGAAACCGTGACCGAGGGCTCCCTCGACTCGATTCACCTTCGGGCGGGCCAGCCCGAGAGCGCCGACACGCGGATCTGGATCGGGCCGGGCTTGCTCGAAGAGGCGGGACCGCGGCTGTTTTCCGCCTCGGGTCGCTTCCTGCTCGTCTCGCCCCCGGCGGCCAGGGCCGCTGCGGACGCCGTCCGGCGCTCCCTCGGGCGGCGGCTGCTCGCCGACATCTCCCTCGACGACCGCGAGGAGTCCAAGAACATGCAGACCGTTCTGCGCATCGCGGACGAGGCGCTTTCCGCCGGCCTGCGTCGCGACGACGCCCTCGTGGCCGTGGGGGGAGGGGTGACTTGCGACGTGACGGGGTTTGCCGCGGCGATCCTCCTGCGCGGCGTCGCCTGGAACGCCGTCCCCACGACGACCGGCGCGATGGCCGACGCGTCGATTGGCGGGAAGACGGGCGTCGACCATGCGGCGGGCAAGAATCTGCTCGGATCCTTCCATCCGCCCCGCGTGGTCCTGATCGACCCGCGCGCCGCGGCGACCCTGCCCGACCGGGATTTCCGGGCCGGCCTGGTCGAAGCCTTCAAGGCCGCCTGGATCGCCGACGCCTCGCTTGCCGCGCGCGCGCAGGGCGCGATCTCGCGCATCCTCGCGCGCGAGGAGGCTCCGCTGCTCGACCTGCTTGCGGGCGCCGCCCGGGTGAAGGCCTCGATCGTGGCGTCGGATCCGCGGGAAGCGGGACGCCGGCGGGTGCTCAACTTCGGCCACACCCTCGGGCACGCCCTGGAGGCGGCGGGAGGGTACCGGGATCTCCGGCACGGGGAAGCCGTGGCCTGGGGGATCGCCGCCGCCCTGGAGATCTCGCGCCGGCGCAGCGGGCTCGCCCAGGCGGACGCGGCGTCCATTCGGGACGTCCTGCGGCGCCTGGGCCCGTTTCCGGAGCCGAGCCGCGACCCGGCGTCGCTCGCGCCCTATCTGCAGAGGGATAAGAAGGCGACGACGGCAGGGGTTGCGGCGGTTCTGCTGGAGGCCATAGGGCGAGCCCGCGTGGAGGCGTCCGTTCCGGAGGCCGAATGGCTCGCCGCGGCGGCTATAATGTCTCTTACGTGAACACACCCCGAGGGCGGTCTCGGATCCGCCTCTTTGTGCTGCTTTCGAGCGCCCTGGTCGTGGCGTCGCTGGCGCCGCTCCTGGTGTCGGATCTGGTCCTGATCGGGCGCAATCGCCGCGCCCTGGAGACCCTGGAAGAGAAGTACCTGACGCGCTCCTCCTCGGCCCTGGCCGACCGGCTGTCGGCCTACTACGCCTCGGCGTCCGCACAGCTTTCGGGCGCGGCCGAGCGCATGCGTCTGGCGGCGCAGCTTACGGGCAAGGATCCCTTCACCTCCTCGGAAGGCCAGCGCATGCTGGAAAGGGCGCTGGTGGGCCAGAAAGCGCTGGTGGCGCTCCGGGGCTTCAACCTCGAGGGCTCCGGCAGCGGCGCCGGGCCCGAGACCGGCGCTCCGGCGGTCGACGAGCAGTTCCGCCTCGGTTTCGAGGCGGCTCGCCGCGGCGAGCGCTATTCGGGCAAGCCGTTCTGGGTGCCGTCTCTGGGGACCCCCGTGGCGGTGCTCGCCGAGCCGGTCGCGGATGCCACCGGCCGGCGCCAGGGCGTCGTCGAAGCGCTGGTCTCCTGGGAGCCGATCCTGCAGGAGTTCCGGGGCGAGGCCCGGCGAGAGGTTCGGGCGACGCTTGTGGATCGCGCCGGCGCGATCCTGTTTCCCTTCTCGCCGCGAGGACAGGTGCGCCGACATCCCTCGACGCTCGTTGCCGACTTCACGCGCTTCCCGGCGCGCGTCACGCGGTCCGAGCGGACCCGGCGTGGCGACGTGCTCGCCTCGATCGCTCCGGTCGGGGAGCCCGACTGGGGAGTTCTGCTCGAGCGCGACCTCGATCTCGCTTTCGCCTCGGTGAGCCTGATGGAGCGCGACACCCTGCTCTGGAGCGCCGTGGCGCTGGCGGGGGCGCTGCTGGTCGGTATCGTCTTCGCGCGGCGGCTCTCCCAGCCGATCGCCCAGCTCGCCGCGTCCACGCGCGCCATCAGCGAAGGGGAGTACGGCGCCACGGTCGAAGTGGGCGGCACCGCCGAGATCGCGGCCCTGTCGGCGAGCTTCAACCGCATGAGCGAGTCGATCCGGGACGCCTTCGAGAAGGTCCAGCGGGCGGCCCGCGAGAACCGCGAGCTCTTCCTGTCCTCGATCCGGGCGCTGGCGGAAGCCATCGATGCCAAGGACCCTTACACGCGCGGCCACTCGGAGCGGGTCGCGCGCTACGCTTCGGCCATTGCCGAGCAGATGGATCTGACCGCGGAGCAGGTCGAAAAGGTCCGGCTGGCCGCGCTTCTGCACGACGTCGGCAAGATCGGGGTGGACGACCGGATCATCCGCAAGCCCACGGCGCTGACGGAGGAGGAGTTCGAGGTGATGAAGACGCACCCGGCCAAGGGCGCCGCCATCATGGGCGCGATTCCGCAGCTGGCCGACGTCATTCCGGGGATGAAGCACCACCACGAGAAGTGGGAGGGAGGGGGGTATCCCGACGGCCTGAAGGGCGAGGCGATCCCCATGCAGGCGCGCATCGTCACGGTCGCCGACACTTTCGACGCGATGACGACGACGCGCCCCTACCAGAAGGCGATGGAGATCGGCTACGTCATCGAGCGGATCAAGAGCTTCTCCGGAATCCGATACGATCCCGTCGTGGTCGAGGCGTTTCTGCGGGCCTGCGCGATCGGGAAGCTCGTTCCTCCGGCGCGCGAGGAGATTCTGGAGCCGGCCGAGGAGCTGGAGACTCCCCTCCGGCGGGCTCTTTGAGCCCGCGCGGGACGTGGCTCGCGGCCGTCGCCCTGGCGGCCGTGGCCGTCGGCTGCTCGTCCGGCGCGCCGAGCCAGCCGAAGACCTCCGCCGAGGTCCTCTTGAACGAGCGCATGGCGGCCGTGCTTCTTCGCGAGGGGCAGGCGCTGGAGGCCGAGCGCGCCTACCGCGAGGTCCTCAAGGAGGACCCGAACAATCCGGATCTCCACGACGGCCTCGGGTCGTCCCTTCTGATGCAGGGGCGCTTCAAGGAGGCCGTCGAGTCGTTCGACCGGGCGGTGAAGATCACGCCCAAGAAGGCGAGCTACCGCATCAACCGCGGCCTCGGCTACATGGAGCTCGGCCGCTACGCCGACGCGGAAGAGGACTTCCGGGTGGCCGACGCCTCGAGCAATCCCGAAGATCGCCTCGCCGCCGCGATCAACCGCGGGCGCCTTCGCCAGGTTCAGCGGGACTATGCGGGCGCCGAGGAGCAGTTCTCGACCGCGCTCGCGCGCGACCCCTCATCCTTCGCCGCGCGCCTGGGGCGCGGGGTCGCCCGGGAAGGCCGGGGAGAGCTCGACGGCGCCGCCGAGGATTATCTCGAGGCCGTGCGGCTGCAGCCGCGCAGCGCCGAGGCGAACCTGCGGCTCGGCCTCGCGCTGCTCGAGCTCAAGAAGGGCGCGCTTGGCTGCCGGTACCTCGAGAGAGCGGTCGAAATCGATCCCACGGGCGATGTCGGGGGCAAGGCCCGGCTGGTGCTCGAATCGACGCCGTCCCCCTGCGAGAAGCCTGCAGTCGCAAAGAGCGGCTAGCCGGGCCTTCGCCGCCGCCGGCGATTGCGGGCGGGATCGCTCCGCAACCCCAATCGGGATATTTTCGCCTTCCCATGGACGACTCGAGGCCGACGCCTCCCGCCGAGGAGCCCGCCGCGCGCAAGAGCACCTTCTTCGCCAAGATCCGCCGGGGTCTCTTCATGACCCACACCGAGATCCTGGAGAAGGTCGGCGCGGCGGTGAAGAAGGGGCTCGGCTTCGACGAGAGCGTCCTCGACTCGCTCGAGGAGGCGCTCCTGGAGGCCGACGTCGGGGCGGAGACCGCGGCGTCCCTGACGGAAGCGGTGCGCTCGCGTGCCGACACGGCGACCCGCAAGGACCTCGGGGAAGTGCGCCGCCTCCTGATCGAGGAGATCGAGAGGGAGCTCGCTTCGGCTCCCCGCCTCCCCGGGGACGGGCCCGCCCCCGCGGTCCCGCTCGAGGTGATCTTCCTGGTCGGCGTCAACGGCTCGGGAAAGACCACGACGGCGGCCAAGCTCGCCAGACGCGCCGTGGCGCAAGGACGCCGCGTCCTGCTCGCCGCGGCGGACACCTTTCGGGCGGGCGCCATCGAGCAGCTCGAGATCTGGGGAGAGCGTCTGAATCTCCCCGTCGTCCGCCACAAGGAAGGCGCCGACCCCTCGGCCGTCCTCTTCGACGCGCTCTCGGCGGCGAAGGCGCGCGGGACGCAGACGCTCCTCGTCGACACCGCGGGACGCCTCCACACGAAGAAGAACCTGATGGAGGAGCTCGCCAAGATGCGCCGGATCGCCGCGCGCGAGGTGCCCGGGGCGCCCCACCAGACCCTCCTCGTGCTCGATGCGACCACGGGGGGAAACGGCCTGGCGCAGGCGCGCCGCTTCGTCGAGGCGGCGGGCGTGACGGGGGTCGTTCTCACGAAGCTCGACGGGAGCGCCAGGGGAGGCATCGTTCTGGCGATCTACCGCGAGCTGAAGCTTCCGGTCCTGTACGTCGGCGTCGGAGAGGGGATGGACGACCTCGTCCCCTTCGACCCGTCGCTGTATGCCCGGGCCCTACTCGGTGACGACTAGGGCCGGGGCCCTCCGATGACCGCGCGCCCGCTCGAGCCTCGCTTCCTCGATCGTGCTCTGGAGCTCGCCGAGCGAGGGCGTTACGGCGTTTCCCCAAACCCGATGGTGGGGGCCGTCGTGGTCCGGGCCGGGCGCGTGGTGGGCGAGGGGTACCACCGCCGGGCCGGCGGGCCGCACGCCGAGGCGCTGGCGCTTTCACAGGCCGGCCGCCTGGCGCGCGGCGGGGACCTGTACGTCACGCTCGAGCCCTGCAACCACTCCGGCAGGACTCCGCCCTGCACCGACGCGATTCTCCGGGCGGGGATCGCCCGCGTCCTCTTCGCCCTGCCGGACCCGAATCCGCTCGTGGCGGGAGGCGGGGCGGCCGCGCTCTCCCGGGCGGGCGTGGCCGCGCGCCGGGCAGACGCGGGCCGGGCGCGCCTCGCCGCCCGGCAGAACGAGAAGTTCCTGGTCCGTGCCTCGAAGGGACGCCCCTTCGTTCTCGCCAAGTGGGCCTCGACCCTGGACGGGCGGCTGGCGGATCTCGGAGGGGCGAGCCGCTGGATCACGGGAGAGGCCGCGCGCCGGCGCGCGCTCCTGCTGCGCGAGGAGTACGACGCCGTGCTCGTCGGCGCCCAAAGCGTTCTGACGGACGACCCGAGGCTCACCCGCCGTCTCGGGAAGGCACTGGACCGCCCCCACTGGCGGATCGTGCTCGACGGGCGGTTGCGTCTTCCGGAGCGGGCCCGGCTGCTGCGCCGGCCTCGGGGCGTCGTCGTCGTCACCGCGCGCCCCGTGGACTCGCCCAAGGCGAGGCGCCTTGCCGCGCGCGGGATCGAGCTGTGGAGGCTTCGTGGCAGCCCGGCGGGCAGGGTTTCGATCCCGGAGCTGCTCGAGCGGCTGGCGCAGCGGGGCGTGACGAGCCTGATGGTCGAGGGAGGCGCCGGGACTCACTGGAGCTTCTTCTCGGCGGGCGTGGTGGACCGCGTGTGCGCCTTCGTCGCCCCGAACCTCCTCGGGGGCGTGCGCGCGCCGGCCGCCGTCGGGGGCGAGGGCTTCCGGCTGCCCGCCGCCGTCCGGCTCGAGGACGTCGAGGTCGAGAGGGTGGGCTCGGACCTCATGATCTCCGGAAGGGTCGCCGCCCGGAGACGGAGAGCCGGGCGCCGACGGTAGACTCACGTTCCCATGTTCACCGGCATCGTCACAGGAACCGGCCGCGTCCTGTCGCTCACTCGACGGGCGGGGGGAGCGCGCCTCTCTGTGATCCCGCCGCGTCGAGAGGAGCCCTTCCGGCGCGGGGAGAGCGTGAGCGTTTCCGGCGTGTGCCTGACCGCCCTTGCCGCCGGCCGACGTTTCCAGGCCGATCTGTCTTCCGAAACGCTCGCCCGGACCTCGCTCGGGCTCCTGCGGCCGGGCGACCTCGTCAATCTGGAGCGCGCCCTGCGCTGGGGAGACCGTCTGTCGGGCCACTTCGTCCTCGGGCACGTGGATGCGGTAGCGCGGCTTCGCGCGATTCGGAACGCTGGCGCCTGCCGGATGTACCGGTTCGCGATCCCCCGCGGGCTTGCCCGCTACGTCGTCGAGAAGGGCTCGGTCGCCCTGGACGGGGTGAGCCTCACCGTCGCCCGGAGGAGGCCGTGGGAGTTCGACGTGGCGGTGATTCCGGAGACCCTGCGCAAGACGACCCTGTCGCATCGCAGGCCCGGGCAGATCGTCAACTTCGAGGCGGACGTCTTCGCCCGATACGGCCGGGCGGGCGCGCTCGCCCGCGCGCGCCGGGAGGCGTCCCGGCGTTGATCCTTTTCGTGCCGGGCGAGCCTCTCGTACGCGCCGTCGAGGCGGATCTCGCCGGCCGGCGGATCGCGGTCCGGGCGTTTCCCTGCGGCGGCGAGGCCGGTCCTGCTCCTTTCCGGTTCGATCCGGTCGAGCGCAGGATGATTCTGCGGCCGGCGCAAGGAAGGGCCGAGGTCGGGCCCGCCGACGCGATGGCCTGGCGGCGCGCGATCGGGCGGGCGCCGGCGGGTCCGGTTCTGCTGGGTCCGGGCTCGGCCGCCGGGCTGACGCGGGAATGCGCGCGGGCGGCCGCGCAAGGCGCGCGCGAGGCCGGCCGCGCCGTCTATCTGCTCGACCCCGATCCGGCAGGGCTCCCCGAGGATTCCGAGGGTCCGTTTGCCGCGGTCTTCTCCGGAGTTCCCGACGAGGCGATGTGGGGGAACCTGGAGGCGTCGTCGCGGCGAATGCCGTCGGGTCTTCTCCTGCCCGTGATCCCGGGCTGGACCGCGGAGGACTCCTTCCTGGACGCCATCTTCGCCCGGGCGCCCGTTGCCGGCGCGCTCTTCGTCGCGGCCGTTGCCGCGGCCGACGACGGCGACTCCCGCCGCCGCCTCGTCGCCGCGCGGGGGCTGGCCGAGCCGGGCAGCGAGGAGGCCTTCTTCGACCGCGTCCATCACGGCGACTGGCAGGCGGAAACGGCCCGGGCGCTCGAACGGATGCTCGCCCTGGCCTCCCGCGCCGGCCTCGCGTGCCGCCCCCCCCGGCCGCGAGGCGAGGGGGAGCCTCCGGGCAACGTCGCCGCCGCGGCGAGGCTCGAAGAGCTGGCGGAGCGCGGCGCCGGCAGCGAGCACCGGGCGGCGCTGCTGCGTGCCGCGGTGCGGTGGCTCGACGAGGTCGGGCGCGACCTGCGCCCGGTCGTCGCGGAGGGAAACTTCGGAAGGATCTTTCCCTTCGATCCGGAGATCGCTCCCGACGTCGAGCGGGCTCTGGCCGGGCCGCTGCCATGAGCGCCGGCGTCTACGTGCACCTGCCGTACTGCGCCTCGCGTTGCGGCTACTGCGCCTTCGTCGTGTCGACGGACGCCTCGTCCCGGGGGGCGTACCTGGAGGCGCTGTCCCGCGAAATCGGGCTTGCCGCCGCCGAGGCGCGCGGGATCCGATTCGATTCGGTCTATCTGGGAGGGGGAACTCCATCGCTCGCGCCGGAGGCGGAAGTCGGGCGCCTGCTCGAGACGATCCGCGAGCGCTTCGACCTCGATGCGGGCGCCGAGATCACCCTCGAGGCGAACCCCGAAGACGTCACGCCCGAGAAGCGCGACTCCTGGCTCGCCTCCGGCGTGACCCGGGTCTCGGTCGGCGTGCAGTCCTTTGCCGACGCGGAGCTCTCGGCCGTCGGCCGGCGCCACGACGCGGCCGGGGCCCGGAAGGCGCTGGAGACGCTGTCCGGGCGCGGGCTCTCTCTTTCGGCGGACCTCATCCTGGGCTTGCCCGAACAGACGGCGGCGAGCTTCCGGGAGAGCGTCGCCGCGTCCTGCGGCGCGGGGCTCGATCACGTCTCCGTGTATCTGCTCGAGGCCGAGAAGTCGAAGGCCCTCGAGGAGGATCGCCGCGCGCGCCCGCAACGCTACCTCTCCGACGACCAGCAGGCCGATCTCTGGCTCGAGATGGGCGAGACGTTCGCCGGTCGCGGCTTCGAGCACTACGAGATCTCCAACTGGGCCCGGCCGGGGCGGCAAGCGCGGCACAACCGGAAGTACTGGGAGCGCGTTCCGACGCTCGGCCTCGGTGTCTCCGCGCACGAGTTCTGGGAAGGGCGGCGGCGGGCGAATGTCTCGGCCATTCCGGCCTACGTGGAGCGCCTGAAGCAGGGAGAACGCCCGCAAGCGGCCGACCGCGCCGTCGGTCCGGGGGAGGAGGCGGCCGAGCGGATCGTTCTGGGATTGCGCCTGGCGCGCGGCGTGCCCAGGCGAGAGATCGAGGCCTTCGTCGCGGAGCGTGGGGACCCTCTTCTCTCGGCCGACTACGCCTCGTGGAGGGAGGCCGGGCTCCTGCGCGAGGCGGAAGACCGCGTGGCCTTCACCGAGCGCGGGTTCCTGCTCTCCAACGAGGTACTCTGCCGCTTCGTGTGAAGGCGCGGCCGCGGAACCTTCGTTTTTTTCGAGGAAGGAGAGCCGATCGATGAGCATGGGGATCGCACGCGGCCTCGCGGCCGCCGCCGCCTGCGCGATGCTATCCGCGGCGGCGCGCGCCCAGGGGGTGCCATCGGCTCACTGGAGGTCGACGGTCACCGTCGAGGGCGCCCGTCCGGGCCAGCCGCTGCAGGAAGCGGAGATCTGGCTGGAAGGCGGGAGGATGCGGATCGAGGAGCGAGGGAAGGGCTCGGAGAAGACGAACATTCTCGAAGCCGACGGCGAGGTCTACGTCTGGAAAGAGGGCGAGACGGCGGGGCTGAGGATGTCGGCGGAGCTCTCCGCGCGCAGCGGCCGCCCATCCCACGGCTACGTCCGACGCGTCGAGGAGATTCGCTCCCGCGGACAGAAGACGGGTGTCGAGACCGTGGACGGGCATCCCTGCGACGTCTACGCCTACGAGAGCCCCCAGTACGGCAAAGGCACCTACTGGCTCGCACGAGACCTTCGGGGCTTCCCGGTCCGCGCGGTCGTGGAGCGCCGGCAGGTTCTTCCATTCAAGACTTCGGTGGAGGTGGCCCGGGTGACGCTCGACTACCGGAACACGGAGATCCGGATTCCCGGCAAGGTTCCCGCCGAGCGGCTCGCCGTTCCGGCCGCGATCGAGTTTCAGGATGCGGCGGCCCTGATGTCGGGGCGGCCGCCACGCCGCTAGGGCCGGACGCCGGGGCTCGAGCCGGCGGAGCCCGCGCGCGCCGGGCCTCGCGTCAGATGAAGAGCGGCGCCAGGACGAGCGTGATCGTCGCGAGCAGCTTGATCAGGACGTGGAGGGAGGGCCCCGCCGTGTCCTTGAACGGGTCGCCGACCGTGTCGCCGACCACCGCCGCCTTGTGCGTGGGCGAGCCCTTGCCCCCGAAGGCTCCCGCCTCGATGTATTTCTTGGCGTTGTCCCAGGCGCCCCCTGAGTTGTTCAGGAGCGTCGCGACGACGATGCCGGCGATCGTCCCGACCATCAGCAGCGCCGCCACCGACTCGGCTCCGACACCGAAGATCTTGAAGACGAGACCGACCGCGATGGGGGTTCCGACGGCGACCAGCCCCGGCGCGATCATCTGCCGCAGGGCGCCACGCGTCACGATGTCCACCGTGCGGCCGTAGTTGGGCTTTTCGGTGCCCTGCATGATGCCGGGGTGCTCTTTGAACTGCTCCCGGACGTCCTGGATGACGACGTAGGCGGCCTTGCCGACCGCCTTGATCGCAAGGCCCGAGAAGAAGAAGACGAGCATCGCGCCGAGGAGACCCCCGACGAAGACTTCCGGCCTCGCGATGTTGACCGCCTTGAGCTCCGCGCCGTAGTTCTTCAGCTCATCCAGATAGGCCGAGAAAAGGAGGAAGGCCGCCAGCGCCGCGGAGCCGATCGCGTAGCCTTTGGTCAGCGCCTTCGTCGTGTTGCCGACGGCGTCGAGCCGGTCGGTCTTCTTGCGGATCTCCTCGGGCTGCTGGGACATCTCGACGATGCCGCCGGCGTTGTCGGTGATCGGGCCAAACGTGTCCATGGCGAGGATGTAGGCCGCCGTGCCGAGCATCCCCATCGTCGCCACCGCGGTGCCGAAGAGGCCCCCGCCCGGAAGCGCCGCCGCGCCGATCCGGTAGGACGCGATGATCGCAATCGAGATGGCGACCACGGGCATCAGGGTGCACTCGAATCCGACCGACATGCCGGCGATGATGTTGGTCGCCGGGCCGGTCTGCGAGGCCTCGGCGATCTCGCGCACCGGCCGGTACCGGTACTCCGTGTAGTACTGGGTGATGTAGACGAAGGCGATCGAGGTGAGCACGCCGATCATGCCGCACAGGAAGTACTTCCACCAGGCATCCGGATTGGCCGGGTTCTGGAGGAGCCACTTCGTCGCGACGAAGAAGCCCGCGACGGCGAGCGCGGCGGTGACGTAGTAGCCCCGGTTCAGGGCCTTCATCGGATCGGCGTCCTCGCGTGTCCTGACGAGGAGAATGCCGACGATCGAGGCGAGCAGGCCGAAGGCGCGGGCGACCAGCGGAAACATCATGACGCCCACGATGCCGGCCGAGAAGGCCATGTCCCGCCTCGCGAGCGAAGCGGCCAGCGTCGCCCCGAGGATCATGGCGCCGATGTTCTCGGCGGCCGTCGACTCGAAGAGGTCCGCGCCGCGGCCGGCGCAGTCGCCCACGTTGTCTCCCACCAGGTCGGCGATGACCGCCGGGTTGCGCGGGTCGTCCTCCGGGATGCCGGCCTCGACCTTGCCGACCAGGTCGGCGCCGACGTCGGCCGCCTTGGTGTAGATGCCGCCCCCGAGCTGCGCGAAGAGCGCCACGAAGGAGGCGCCGAAGCCGTACCCGACGATCAGCAGCGGGATGTGCTCCTTGGGGACCTCGGTGAAGCGGCTGACGAGCCAGTAGAGGCCCCCGACCCCGAAGAGGGACATGGCGACGACGAAGAGGCCGGAGACGGCGCCGCCCCGCAGCGCGATCCGCAGCGCGTCGTTCAAGGACGTGCGCGCCGCGGAGGCCGTCCGGATGTTCGAGCGAATCGAGATCCACATCCCGACATAGCCGGCCGTGACCGAGCAGGCGGCTCCCAGGACGAAGGAGAGCGTCGTCCAGAAGGCGAGCCGCAGGGCGGTCGGCACGGGGTCGAAGTCGTGGTGGCCCCGCACGAACCCGTAGAGCAGGAAGATCACCGCCGCCAGAAGCACCGCGAGCAGGCCGATCGTGCCGTTCTGGCGCCGCAGGAAGGCCTCGGCCCCCTCCTTGATGGCATTGGAGATGTCCCGCATTCCGGGCGTCCCGGTGTCGTGCCTCAAGACCCAGGACATCAGGTACCCCGCGACGAAGAGAGAGCCGATGGAGAACACCAGGATCAGTGGCAGAGCCAGATCTTGCGACATCGACGAACTCCTGTTTTCCCGGGTTTCTGCCCGCGCCTGGCGCGGGCGGGGAAGGATATCAGAAGAAGAAGTTGTCAGTTGTCAGTAAACAGTTTTCAGCTTCCGGAACTGAAAACTGAAAACTGAGAACCGAGAACTGTCCTACTGGACCGGCACGGTCTCCAAAACGATGCCCAAATTCGTGGCGCCGGCGTTGCGGCAGAGATCCATCACGCGGGCCACGTCGCCGTAGGTCGCGCCGTCGTCTCCGGAGAAGAAGACGGTCTTGTCGCGCCGATTCTTGAGGATCGAAGAGAGCTGGGTCGAAAGCTGCGGGGCCGTCAGCTCCTGCTTGTTCAGGTAGATCTTGTTGCCGGGAGCGAGCGAGACGATCAGCTGATCCGGGTTTTCCTGCGGATTCTCGACCTGGGCCTTGGGGGGAACCTTGACGTCGTAGCCCATCTGCAGCAGCGGGGTGATGACCATGAAGATGATGAGCAGGACCAGAACGACGTCCACCAGCGGCGTGATGTTGATGTCGCTCTTGTAGTCGCTCGTGCCGCCCGCGGCCATTGCCATGGAAAGATTCTCCTCCTTCGAGCTCTTACTTCGCCGCGGGCGCGACGACCTTCTTTTCCGCGATCAGGCCGACGTTCTGGAAGCCCGCGTCCTTGGTCATCTTCATGACTTCCTTCACGTCCCCGTACTTGAGCCGCTGGTCGGCCTTGATGACGAGCTCGGCGCTCGGCTTGCGCTGGTAGAGCTCGTCGAGCTGCTTCTGAAAGTCCGGCTTCGAGAGCGCGGTGCTGCCGAGGTAGTACACCGGCGGGGTCGCCCATCGGACGGAGATCAGCGTCTGGTTCGCGTTCTCCGGCTTCTTGTCCGGGTTGTCGGTGACCGGCAGCTGCACGTCGATGCCCTTTTGCAGCATCGGCGTGACGACCATGAAGATGATGAGAAGAACGAGGCAAACGTCGACCAGCGGAGTGACGTTGATGTCGCTCTGGAGCTTGTCTCGCCCCCCGCCGCCGCCCATGGCCATGGGAAGACTCCTCTCCGGCGGCCTACGACGCCCGGGCGGTCGTCGCGCCGCGGCGCTTGATGAAGTAGTCGATCAACTCGGACGCCCCGTTGGACATTTCGACCTGGAAGCGCTCGATCTTGTTCATGAAAATGTTGAAGAGCCACACGGCCGGGATCGCCACGAAGAGGCCCAGAGCCGTCGTGATCAGGGCCTCGGCGATGCCCGTCGAGACCGCGGCGATACCGCCGGAGCCCGTCATCGCCATTCCGCGGAAGGCGTTGATGATGCCGATGACCGTTCCGAAGAGCCCGATGAAGGGCGCCGTGGTCCCGATCGTGGCGAGCGCGGACAACCCCTTCTTCATGTCGGCGGTCGTGATGAGCGCTTCCCGCTCGAGGGCCCGTTCCGCCGCCTCGATGGGATCGTGTCCGGGCGTGTCCGCGGTGCCGCTCGCCATGTCGTGCTGGAATTCGTAGAGGCCGGCGGCGAGCACGCGCGCCAGGTGGCTCTGCTTGTACTTCTTGGAGGAGTCGATCGCTTCCTGGAGCCGGTCCTGCTTCAAGTGTCCGGTCACCAGGCGCGCGAAGTCGACCGACTGCTTCTTCGCCTTGCGATAGTAGAGAAAGCGCTCCACCGCCACCGTCAGCGACCACAGGGACATGATCAGCAGGATGAACGCCACGCCCTTCGCGAGAAAGGTCATGCTGTGCCACAACTCGACAGGATCGAAACTCATGAAGCGCTCCTTCTATCTCAAAGTTGGGTCGGTCCGCCGCCGAAACGCAATCCTAGTGCAGATTGAAGGTCACCGTCACCGTCAGGTACACGCGCACGGCGCGGCCGTTCAGGGTCGCGGGTTTGTACCTCCATTGCTGCACGGCCCGGACGGCGGAGGCGTCCAGCAGCGGGTTGACCGACTTGAGGACCTTGACGTCCTGGACGGCGCCCTCGGCCGTGATGATCGCCTCGAGGATGACGACCCCCTCCATGCGGGCCTTGCGGGCCGCCTCGGGGTAGCTCGGCTCGATCTTCTGGAGGAGGACCGGGGCCTTGACGTCCCCGCCGACCCGCAGGGGCTCGTCGCCGGTGCCGGGCCCGGTTCCGCCCACGACCCCTCCGAGAACCCCTCCGGGAACCCCGCCTTCCACACCGCCCTCGACGCCGCCTTCCACCCCGGACGGGGCTTCCGGCTCCGGAGCCGGCAGGGCCTCCGGGATCCTCTCGGGCATGACGGTCGGGGCCGTCATCTCCGAGGGCTTGATCGGAACGGCCTTCTGCACGACCTGCTTGGGCTGCGGCGCGGCCTTCGGGGCGGCCGGCGGCGGGGGCGGCGGGGGCGGAGCCGCGGCGTAGAAAGTGACCGGGATCGGCGGCTCCGGCACGTCCTCGACGAACCAGATCGAGGCGCCCAGGGCGACTCCGATCACGACGGCATGGACCAGGATCGAGACCGGAAGCGTCATGGCGTTCCGGTGGTCCCCCTTGCGATGGGACGACTCGATCAGGCTTTCTTCAAACATGGACTACCCTCCGACCCCTTGAGACACC
>JBLMXY010000038.1:0-11842 GCA_050257975.1 Acidobacteriota bacterium | reverse complement strand
CCTCGAGCAGGAAACCGCGGGATACGGGGCTTCCGGGCGAAACGCCGGCATCGTGGGCGAGACCCTCGACCACTCCCACGAGCTTGCGGCGGCCCACTTCGGGTTGGACGAGGCGCGCGCGCTCGCGCGCCTGGGCCGCGAGAACCTGGACGAGCTCGAGAGGTTCCTCGCGGATCGGGGCATCGACGCCGAGTTCGCGCGGTCGGGCCAGCTCATCATGGCCCTGACACCGGCGCACGTCGCGCAGCTCCGGGAATCGGTCGCGTTCGCACAACGGCTCGGACTCTCCGACTGGCGCTTCCTCTCGGCGGAGGAGGCGCGGGCCGAGGTGGCAAGCCCCCTGTATCTCGGCGCCGCCCTGGCGCCCCGCAGCGGCACGCTTCACCCGATCAGGCTTCTGGACGGCCTGCGCGCCGAGGCGCTGCGGCTGGGAGTCCGGCTCTTCGAGAAGACTTCGGTAACGGCCCTCTCCTTTTCGGGCGGCCGCGCGCTCGCGCGAGCCCCCTCGGGATCGGTGAGCTGCGAGAAGGCCGTGCTCGCCGCCAACGCCTACGCGCACGGGCTCCGGCCGGGGCTTCTCTCCCGGTTTCTGCCGCTCTACGACTACATCCTGGTGAGCGAGCCGCTTTCGCCTCGAGAGCGCGACGCGATCGCCTGGCGGGGCCGCCAGGGGGTGACCGACGCCCGCGCGTTCTTCAACTACTACCGCCTGACCTGCGACGGCCGGGTCCTCTTCGGGACGAGCGAGGCGGTGTACTACCCGGGAAATCGGGTGGATCCCGAATGCGACCACTCGGCGCCCCACTACCGGGCGCTCGAGGAGAGCTTTCGCAGGCACTTTCCACAGCTTTCCGGCGTCGCCTTTCCGTACGCCTGGGGAGGTCCGATCTGCTCGACGACGCGCCTGACGCCCTTCTTTGGCTCTTGCGAAGGGGGCCGCCTTCTCTACGGGCTCGGCTACACGGGGCACGGGATCGGCAGCACCCGGATCGCCGGGCGAATCCTGGCGCACATGGCGCTCGGCCGGCCGAGCCCGCTGCTCGATCTGGCGATGGTCCGCCGCAGGCCCGTGCCGTTTCCGCCGGAGCCGCTTCGCCGCGCGGCGGTCGCCGCCGTGACCCGGCGTCTGCGCCGGGTGGACGCGGGAGAGAAGCCGGGCCTGCTGCTGCGTGCCCTGGCGGTCCTGGGCATCGGCCTTAGTTCCTAGGCAGGGCCGGCCAAGTCCCCGCATACCGCCGTCGAGCGACGGCCGGCCGGCCCTGGAAGAGAGTTTCAAGGCATTTCGGCGAAGTGAGCGGCAAGCGTTTCCATGCACAAAAACCTGTGCGCTTTGCACGTTTTTGTGGCCTTTTGGCCTGAACGTGCCTTGAAATTTGCAAAAGTGACGGTAGAATCTCGCGCATTCTGCAAAAAATGGAGGTCAGAATGGCAAAGGCGAAGGTCCTGAAATTCGACGCCGCAGGCGCGGGTCTCAGCAAGGCCGAGATCCTGAAGGTCTGCGACGCCGAGAACGTCCGATTCATGCGGCTTCAGTTCACGGACATCCTGGGCGTCATCAAGAACGTGGAGATCCCGCGCTCGCAGTTCGCGAAGGCTCTCGACGGAGAGATCCAGTTCGACGGCTCCTCGATCGAGGGCTTCACGCGAATCGAGGAATCGGACATGAACCTGGTTCCGGACCTCGCCTCCTTCGGAATCTATCCCTGGGCGCATCAGGGCGGCGAGAAGGTCGGCCGGTTGATCTGCGACGTCTACAACCCCGACGGCAGCCCCTTCGCCGGCTGTCCGCGCATGACGTTGAAGAAGCAGATGGACAAGGCCGCCGCCCTGGGCTACACGCTGGTGACCGGACCCGAGGCCGAGTTCTTCCTTTTTCGCCGCGACGCCAACGGCGACCCGATCGTGGATACGCACGACGAGGGCGCCTACTTCGACCTGACGCCCGTCGACCGCGGCGAGGAGGCGCGGCGTGACGTCGTGCTCGCCCTCGAGCAGATGGGATTCGAAGTCGAGGCGGCCCATCACGAGGTCGCCCCGGGACAGCACGAGATCGACTTCAAGTACGCCGACGCGGTGACGACGGCCGACCGCGTCTCGACCTTCCGCTTCATCGTCAAGAAGGTGGCGATGGATCACGGCCTGCACGCGACCTTCATGCCCAAGCCGATCTTCGGCGTCAACGGCTCGGGCATGCACACGCACCAGTCCTTTCTCGACAAGAAGGGAAACAACGTCTTCTACGACGCGAAGGCGAAGTACCAGCTTTCCAAGACTGCGCTCTACTACACGGGCGGCATCCTGAGACATGCCAAGGCGTTCGTCGCCGTGACCAATCCCCTGGTGAACTCCTACAAGCGCCTGGTGCCGGGCTACGAGGCGCCGGTCAACGTGGCGTGGTCGATGCGGAACCGCTCGCCCCTGGTGCGGGTGCCGGCGCGGCGCGGGATGGGCACGCGCATCGAGGTGCGCATGCCCGACCCGGCCTGCAACCCCTACCTCGCGTTTGGCGTCATGCTGGCGTCGGGCCTGGACGGCGTCAAGAACCGCATGGATCCGGGAGAGCCCGTCGAGCGCAACGTCTTCAAGATGAGCGAGCGCGAGAAGCGGCGGCTGCGGATCGAGCAGCTGCCGGCCAACCTCTCGGAGGCCCTCGACAATCTGGAGAAGGACGACGTGGTCACCGACGCCCTGGGCGAGCACATCCTGAGCCATTTCCTGGAAGCCAAGCGCGGCGAGTGGGCCGAGTACATCTCCCGGGTGCAGCCCTGGGAAACGGAGAAATATCTGGAGGTGTATTAGGATTTCGAGCCAAAATTTCGAATTTTATAAGGCCAGAGGCGGCTCTGGCCTTATTTTGTCTTCATGAAGGGCCAGGCGTTTCGGGAGCGTCTGGCCGGTGCGGCCCCCCTCCTGCTCGATTCCGCCATGGGGACGGAGCTCGAGCGGCGGGGGGTGCGCTGCGCGCTCCCGCTCTGGAGCGCGAGGGCGCTGCTCGACTCCCCGTCGCAGGTCCTTGCGATCCACCGCGACGACGTCGAGGCGGGCGCCGACATCCTGACCGCCAACACCTTTCGCACGCAGCGGCGAACCCTCGAGAAGGCCGGCAAGGGCCGGCGCGCCGAAGAGCTGACGCGACAGGCCGTGACGCTGGCGCGCCGGGCAGCCGGGGAGTCGCCGCGGCCCGTTCTCGTCGCCGGCTCGCTCCCGCCGCTGGAGGACTGCTACCGCCCGGATCTGGTGCCGGGCGACGAGGATCTGGCGCGTGAGCACGGCGAGCAGGCGCAGCTTCTCGCCTTCGCTGGAGCAGATCTGATTCTCGCCGAGACGCACAACACGATACGCGAGCTTTGCGCCGCGGTGCGCGCGGCCAGGGAGACGGGGCTGCCGGTCGTCGCCTCGGCCGTCACGGACGGCCAGGGCCGTCTCCTGTCGGGGGAGTCGATCGAGGAGGCGGCCCGGGCGCTCGAGGCGCTGCGTCCCGAAGTGCTCGCGATCAATTGCGTGCCGGCCCGGCGCGTGCTCGGAGATCTCAAGGCGCTCGCGGGAGCCTCGCCGGGCGCTCCGCTGGCCGCCTACGGAAACCTCGGCCCGCCTTCGGGCCCTGGCGGGACGCTCTTCTCCGACTGGATCGAGCCGGAGGAATTCGCGGCGATCGCCCGCGAATGGGTCGCGATCGGCGCCCGGATCGTCGGCGGCTGCTGCGGCACGACGGCCGCGCACACGGCGGCGATGAGAAGGATGATCGATGCTCTGAGCGCCGTTGCCTCGACTGCCGGTGCCTGAGGCTTCAGATCAAGAGCATCGCGTCGCCGTACGAGTAGAAGGCGTATCCATTTCGGATCGCCTCCGCGTAGGCCGCGAGAATTCTTTCGCGCCCGCCGAACGCGCAGACGAGCATGAGAAGCGTCGAGCGGGGAAGATGGAAGTTTGTCAGCAGGACGTCGACGGCGCGAAACTCGAATCCGGGAGTGATGAAGAGATCCGTCGAGAACCGCAGGTCGCCGGCCGTCGGAGCGTCCGCCGTCCGCGCGGCGGCCTCGAGGGCGCGCGTGACCGTCGTTCCGACCGCGACGACGCGGCCGCCTGCGGCCTTCGCCCGTCCGATCTCCTCCCGCGTCCGGGCCGGCAGGACGACCTCTTCCGGGTCGAGGACGTGCCCGCTCGTGTCGTCGGCCGTCACGGGCTTGAAGGTTCCGGCCCCGACCGCCAGAGTCAGATCGGCGATCCCGCAGCCCCGCCGCCGGATGCGCTCGAGGATCGCCGGCGTGAAATGCAGGCCCGCCGTGGGAGCGGCGACGGCGAGCGGGTCCCTGGCGAAAACGGTCTGATAGGCCTCGCGGTCTGTCGGGCGGTCCGGGGCGCCCGGCTCCCGGCGGATGTAGGGGGGAAGAGGGATGTGCCCGACGCGCTCGAGGAGCGCGTCGTCGAGCTCGCGCTCGAAGCGGACCGTGCGCTTGCCTGCCTCGTCCACGTCCTCGACGGTCGCCTCGAGCCCCTCGGCGAACCGGACGCCGCGGCCCTTGCGGGCCCGGCGGCCGGGCCTGGCGAGCGCCGTCCAGCGGCGCCGGTCGCCGCCGATCGGATCGAGCAGGAGGATCTGGACGAGGCGGCCTTCCCGGTCCCGGCCGTAGAGGCGGGCGTTTCGGACCCGGACATCGTTGCGCACGAGGAGGTCTTCCGGGGCGAGCAGATCCGGCAAGTCCGCGAACGCGCGGTGCGCGACCGAGCCCGTCGGGCGGTCGAAGAGAAGAAGGCGGCTCGTTCCGCGCGGGCGCGGCTCTTGCGCGATGAGAGGGGCCGGCAGCTCGTAGTCGAAGAGGTCGACGCGCACGGCGCATAGAGTAGTCTCCCTCTCCTCCCTCTCCCCGCAGGGGAGAGGGGCGGGGTGAGGGTCTTTCTCCCTCTCCCCGCAGGGGAGAGGGCGGAGGTGAGGGTCTTCTTCCTCTCCCCGTGGAGGAGAGGGGCGGGGTGAGGGTCTTGGCTTTCGACTATCCGGACGGCCGCGGCCGCGTCTGCCTCGTCGCGGCTGGAATCGAGATCGAAGGCGTTTCGATCGCGGGGCACGAGTCCTTCTACAAGGTCCCGACCTTCCATGCGCTGCTCGACTTCGGCCGCGCGCCGGAGGACGCCGTCCCCTACTCGACCGTCTGTCTGACGCACGGGCATCTGGACCACGCGGCCGGACTCGCCCACCACGCGTCGCGGCGCCGGCTGGTCGGGCTTCCCGGTGCGCGCGTCCTCGCGCCCGAGGCCGCGGCCGCGGACCTCGAGGCCTGGCTTGCCGCCTCCGAGCGGCTCGAGAGGGTCGAGTACGGCGTCGACCTCCAGCCGGTCGGCCCGGGCGACCGGGTGCTCCTCCGAAGGGACCTGGAGCTTCGGGTCCTGCCGGGCCGGCACCGGGTCCCCACGATCGGCTTTCTCTTCTCCGAGGTGAAGCACAAGTTGAAGGAGGAGTTCGCGGGCCGCGCGGGACACGAGCTGGCGGCGCTGCGGGCGCGGGGCGTCGAGGTCACGCGCCGCGAGGAGATCCCCCTGCTCGCCTACCCGGGCGACTGCGGTGTCGAGATCTTCGAGGCAGCCCCGGAGCTCTTCGGCGCGAAGGTGCTGCTGATCGAATGCTCCTTCCTGCGGCCGGACGACGTGGATCGCGCCCGCCTCTACGCCCACCTCCACCTGACGGACCTGCTCGATCGCGCCGGGCTCTTCCGCAACGAGGCGATCGTGCTGACGCATTTCTCGCAGCGCTATTCGAACGCGGAGATCCGGGAGGCGCTGCGCCGCCTGCCCGGGGAGATCGCTCCCCGCGTGATTCCCTTTCTTCCTGCCGGCTGATCCGGGTTACGGCCCGCCGGCCCCTCCGCCCCTCGACGCCGCGGCGGGTTTTTCGACGCGAAGCAGGGAAAGAGAAACGAAAGGATCCTCGCCCCGCGAGAGGCTCGCGGAGGCCCAGTTCTGCTCGAGCCACGGCCGGCGCTCGAGGACCTCGATTCGGAAGCCCAGCCTCTCGATCAGGCGCTCCCATCGGGAGGGAACGATCACGAACCCTCCCTCCGGAGGAACGCGCCCGAGAAGCTGCCGCGGCTCGATCAAGTCGACCCACTCCCGGCGCGAGTAGTACTCCATGCTCGTGCACTGGATCGAAATCCGGTAGCCCTCGCACCCCGCGGGGCAGAGGCTGCGCACGCGCTGGCCGAAGGCGGGGAACGGGTCGTAGCGGGCGGTCCGCGTCTCGATGTCGAGGACCGCCAGAAAGGCGGCGCCGCAGGCGGCCGCGACGAGCAGCGGCGCGGCGCGAAGCTTCGAGAAGGCGGCGAAGAGCGTCGCGCCGAGAAGGAGCGCCGTCGCGGCTCCCAGACGAAGGGGAGCCTCCCTTCCCACCAGAGCGGAGAGAGAGGGAGCCATGCGCCACGAGAGGACGATCCCGGCGGCGCAGACGAGGGCGGCCGCGATCCAGGCGAGCCTCACGCCCGGGAGCCTGCGCCCGGCCGCCTCCGCCAGATATTCGCCGGCCAGAACCGCCACGGCCGGGAAGAGCGGCATCACGTAGACCTCGCGCTTCATGACGAGGACCGACAGGAAGAGCAGGCCGAAGAGGAACCATCCCGCCGGGGTCGAGGGCCTCCGGCGCTTCCAGAGGGCGGCCGGCGCGAAGAGGATCCAGGGAAAGGCTCCCCAGGAGAGGACCGCGAGATAGAAGAGCGGTCCGCGAGGATGGGAGGTGAAGTAGTCCGTCGTGGCCCGCACGAGCTGGTTCGACCAGTAGAAGATTCGCCAGAACTCCAGACCGAGCCTCTGCGTCATGGCGACGTGCCAGGGGAGGACCGCGGCGACGAAGACGAGCGCGGTCGCCGCGGCGCGGCGGCCGAATCGGATGGGGCGGCACCGGTCGAGCAGCAGGGCGAGCCCGACCGCGCCGACCGGAAGCGCGATCCCGATCAGGCCCTTGAAGCCGAAGGAGAGGGCGAGCGCGCCGCCGGCCAGCGCGCCCGCGCGCAAGTCGGAGACGTTTTCTCGCCTCGCGGCGCTGTCGAGCGCGATCACGGAAAGGGTGACCGCGAGCGTGAGGAACGTGTCCGCGGCGAACTGGCGCGAGAACGCGATGAACTTGAAGGAGAAGGCCAGGCAGGACGCCGCGAGCAGGGCCGCCGGCGTTCCCGAGCGCCTTCGGACCCAGAGGCCGATCGAGAGGATCGTCGCGAGGGCCGCGAGCACGCCCGGCAGGCGCGCCGCGAAGATCGTGACGCCGAAGAGCCGGTAGCTCGCCGCGACGAGCCAGAAGGTGAGGGGCGGCTTGTCGAGGAAGGGGCCGTGCAGGTAGCGGGGCACGAGCAGGTCTCCGGTCTCGAGCATCGTGATCGGCGGAAGCGCGTACATCGTCTCGTTGCCGCACTGGATCGGCGCCTCCCCGAGGCGGAGGAAGTACATCGCGGCTCCGAGAGAGACGACGAGCCACGGAAGAAGCTCCTTCAGGCCCTCGTGGGCCGACCTGCCCGCTGGCATTTCTCTCTCGACCATCGTCTGGTGACTGCTTAATCTAATGGCTGAGGGAGGAGTTGGCTGTGGGGGAGGGAATCGAACCCCCCGGGGGGTTCGGGGGTCTCCCCCGACTCATGTGTCCCGGTTAACAGCCGGCTGCGGGAGCGACGTTCCCGGCGCTCGCGCAGCTGGCTGTGGGGGAGGGAATCGAACCCCCAACCTTCCGGTTAACAGCCGGATGTTGTACCAATTCAACTACCCCACAGCGGAGGGGGTTGCCATCTTATGGTAAGGCTTCGCGAGGCGGCGGTCTTGGTCGGGGGCGCCATCGTCTGCGCCGCGATCTCGAATCTCTCGGCGGCTCCCGCCCGGCGCCTGCCCTGGGTCGGCGACTACCCGAATGCGCGCACGGTGCCGGTGCTCCGGGCTCCGACGCCGGGAGCCGCTGCGGTACGACCGGGGCCTTCGGCTTCGGCCGCGCCCGCCGCTTCGGAGACGGCGACGAAGGAGTATCCGCCCCACCCGGACAAGCCCTGGATCGCGATCACGGGAGAGGAGGCCGTGGCGCTCCACCGCAAGGGAATCCCGTTTCTCGACGCCCGGCGCTCGGCCGTCTACGCCGAAGGGCACATCGCCGGGGCTCGCAGCTTCCCGATCTGGGAGTCTACCGTGGACGACCAGATCAAGCGGCTCTTCGAGGAAGGTTACGACGTCAACGCGCCGCTGGTCGTCTACTGCAGCGGGGGGGACTGCGAGGACTCCCACATGCTTGCCGAGCGGCTTCACCGCTTCGGCTTCAACAACGCTCTCGTCTACGCCGACGGGTTCCCCGACTGGGAGAAGCGGCGGCTGCCCGTCGAGAAGGGGGCGCCGAAGTGACGCCGGTCCGGCGCCGCTGGTGGCTTTCCCCGTGGGTCTCGATCCGCGTCCAGCTCGCGCTCGGAGCGCTCTTCGCGGCGGCCGCGATTCCCAAGATCCTTGACCCGCCCGCCTTCGCGCACATGGTCTACAACTACCGGCTGCTGCCGGGTGTCGCGGTCAACGCCGCGGCGATCACGCTTCCCTGGTTGGAGCTCGCGGCGGGAGCCGCCCTGCTCCTGGGGTTCTGGAAGCGGACGGCGGCGGGGATCGCGGGGGTTCTCCTGCTCGTCTTCATCGCGGCGCTCTCCGTCAACCTCGCGCGGGGCAACCCGGTCAACTGCGGCTGCTTCACCCTTCACGCGGTGGAGAAGCCGTGGGCGGCGCTGCTCGACGACATGCGCTGGACGATCCTGCGGGACGTCGGGATGCTGCTTCTCGTGGGGCAGGTTCTGGCCTCACCCCGGCCTGAGGGCTCGCGCCTCCGCTGAGTGCCCGCCCGGATCCCGGCCGATCGCGAAATCGGGCCTTGTGGGAGAAAATCCTCTTCGTGCGAACCGCCGCCGGCCGGGCTCTCGCGGCAATCCTCGGCGCGCTCCTCCTCGCGGCGGCCCTCGGGGCGGCTTTCTGGCTCGGCACCCGGGTCGGCGCGGACCGTGGCACCTCCTCGGCGCCAGTCGTCGTCGCGATGCGCCGGATCGCCCGGCTCGCCACGGTCGAGCTCCAAGTCTCCGACGTCGTTCGCTACGAGGAGGTCGCGACCTTCCTCGTCTTCGATTTTCCGAAGAGCGCGACGCTGCGTCTCCGAGGGCGCGTGCTCGGGGGATTCGATCTCACCGCCCCAGGCTTCCGGATCGAACCGCAGGAAGGCCGCCGGATCGTGCGCGTTCGTCTGCCGCGGCCGCGGCTCCTCGCCATTGATCCGCGCTTCGAATGGTTCGATGAGAAGAGCGGTTGGATCAATCCCATCACCACGGCGGACCGCAACCGATGGATGCTGTGGGCGAGGGGACACCTCGGGCGGGCGGCGCGCGACGCGGGGCTGGAGGGGCTTGCCGCCGCGCATGCCCGCGAGCTGCTCGCCGCCGCAGCCCGGGCGATCGGTTGGAGCGCCGAAGTGAGCGTGGAAGGGGAGGGCTCGCTGCCGACGCCGTCGTCCGCGCCCTGACGGGTTGCCCCCCGCTGGCCGGAGCCTGGCCGGTTAGCGGCCCGGCGCGACCCGCTCCGCGTCGGCCTGGCGCTCGGCGGCCGCCCAGAGGCCGAGGTGGCTCCTCCAGGCGCCGGCCGCCGGCGCCGTCAGCACGAATTCCATCGGGTCGCCCGAGGAAGGCGTGATTCGCAGGACCTCGAGGCGTAGGAGGAGGCGGCCGCTGGCGAGCCGGCGGCCGGTCTCGATCTTGCGGATCCGCGAGGTCGAGAGCTCGACGGACTCGCCGAAGAGCCCTTCGAAGAGCAGCCGGTCGCCGGTCAGCCCCAGAATGCCCGGGAGCCTCCGGTAGCGCCCCGAGACGAGCTCCGCGCGGGTCAGTAGCCGGAACTCTTCCGCGCTCTTCTGCATCCGTTCGCGGGCCAGCCGGTCCTGGGCGCGGGAAAAGATCCGGCGGGGCAGGAAGACGAGGAGGGCGAGGAGGAGCAGGAGCGCTCCCAGCGCGAGGACCAGCGTCGGGCTCAATGCAGGAACTTCTTGCGGTTCTTGATGTAATCGGTGAAGAGGAACTCGGCCAGGTTGTAGGGCGAGGCGTAGTACGCCCGGCCGCGGTTGATCTTGGTGAGCTTGTCGACGAAGTCCACCAGGTAGGCGTCGGTCGCGATCATGAAGGTCGTGATCGTGATGCCGTCGCGGCGGCAGGCGTCGGCCTCCTCGAGCGTGCGGTTGACGATCTTCAGGTCGAGCCCGAACGGGTTCTTGTAGAGCCGCCCCCGCTCCCAGATGGCCGAAGGCTTGCCATCGGTGATGAGAAACACCTGCTTGTTGGGGTTCTTGCGGTGGACGAGCAGCTTTCGGGCGAGCGCGAGCCCCGCCTTCGTGTTGGTGTGGAAAGGGCCGACCTGCGCCTTCGAGATCTGGGAGATCGGAACGCGCGCCGCGTCGTCGCCGAAGAGCAGCACGTCGATCGAGTCCTTCGGGTACTTCGATTGAATCAGCTCGACCAAGGCCAGGGCGACCTTCTTGGCCGGCGTGAAGCGATCCTCCCCGTAGAGCACCATCGAGTGGGAAATGTCGATGGCGAGCACGGTCGCGCAGGAAGTCAGGTGCTCCTCCTCGTGGACCTCGAAGTCCTCGGGTTGGAGCGCGATCTGGTCCGCGTCGCGGCGCACGGCGTTTCCGATCGTGCGCACGCCGTCGATCGCGGTCGGGTTGTCCCCGAACTCGTACGGCCGCGTCTCCGGAAGCAGTTCCCCGCCGCCTCCCGACCTGGGGATGGCGTGATAGCCGGGGCCCGCCTTGGAGAGCGAGGAGAAGATCTCCTCCAGCGCCGAGCGGCGGATGCGCCGCTCCCCGGCGGCCGAGAGCGCGAGCTGCCCTCCTCGGTCTTCGACGATCTCGTTCTTCTCGAGGGCTTTCGCGAACTGGTCGAGGTCGACCTCCTCGCCGATGATGCCGCGCTCCTGCAGGTACTTCATCCAGCGCAGCGCCTCTTCCACGTCTCCGCCGGTCTGGAGCACGAGCTGCAGGAAGAGCTTGACCAGCTCCTGGTACGTCAGCAGCTGGCGGAGCAGATCGACGGGGTAGTCGGAGTAGCGGTAGCGCATGGGCCCGCCGCGATTCTACGCTCCCGTCGGGCGAGGGACCGCGCCGCGCCAGGCGCGCCCCGACTCGAGCAGGAGCGTGCGGTCGCTGACGGTGAAGAAGCGGAAGCCCGCCTCCTGAAGCTCGGAGACCTGCTCGCGGCGGGCGAGCATGATCCCGGCGGCCTTGCCGCCGTCCCGTGCCGCGCGCGCGACGCGGCCGAGGGCGTCCCGGTAGCGGGGATCCTCGAAGCGGCCCGGGATGCCGAGCGCCTGCGTCAGGTCGTTCGGGCCGACGAAGAGCACGTCGAGGCCATCCTCGCGCGAAATGGCGTCCAGATCCGCCAGCGCCCCCGGGGTTTCGATCTGCGCGGCCAGCAGATTCGACGCGTTCGAATCCGCGACCCAGCGGTCGAACGGAACGGCGCCGTAGCGGTTGGCGCGCACGCCCCCGAGGCCGCGCCGTCCCTGCGGCGGATAGCGCGAGGCGGTGACCGCCTCCCGGATCGCGGCGAAGCCGTCTCCCCGCGGGAAGAGCAGGCCCGCGGCGCCGGCGTCGAGGCTGCGGCCGATTTCCGCCGCGCCGCAGGAGGGAACCCGCACGATCGCCGGGATCCGGGCGGCGTCCGCCGCGATCGCCATCGCCGCGATCGACTCGATCGTGAAGAACCCGTGCTCGGCGTCGAGCACCAGGAAGTCGAACCCGGCGAGCGCCGCGAGCTCGGCGATCCCCGCGGTCGGCCAGGTCAGGAAGCAGCCGAGCAGCGTGTCGCCGGCG
>JBLMXY010000037.1:0-3010 GCA_050257975.1 Acidobacteriota bacterium | reverse complement strand
CCTGTCGTCGTCCATCCGGTGAAAGAGAGTCAGCGCCTCCTGCCGGCGCCGCGCCTCGTCCTGTTCCGCCGGCCGGGCGGCCGCTGCGGACGTCCCGGGCGGGGGAGTTGGAGAGGGCGAGGGAGACTGGGCCAGCACGGTGGGCGCCAGAAGAGCCATCCCTGCGAGCAGGGCAAGCCTTCGTCCCCGTCGGCCGTCACCGGAAAAGCGCACTTCGAACTCCATCCCCCCCAATTGTCCGCCACCGCAAACCGGATACCACGTCGCCACGGCACCGGTCTGAGCAATCGATCGCCGGAACGGCAGGGGCCCTTCTAGAATGCCTCCGGGGGGCCGATTTCCCTGAGCACCAGAGAGCTGCTATACGCCGACCATCACGCTACCACTCCCGTCGCCCCCGAGGCTCTGGAAGCGATGGCGCCCTGGCAGGCGTTCTCAGCAAACCCCAGCTCCACCCATGCGGCCGGGCGCCTGGCTCGCCAGGCGGTCGAGGAAGCACGCGCCGAAGTGGCGCGGGCGATTGGCGGGCGGCCGGAGGAGATCGTCTTCACCTCGGGCGGAACGGAAGCGGACAACCTGGCCGTCCGGGGAGCCGCCTTCGCGGCGCGGAAGGCTGACCCGCGCCGGTCGGTGGTCCTCATCACGAACGCCGAGCACCCGGCGGTCCGCGAGGCGGCACGTGCGCTCGGCCAGGACGGCTTCGAAGTCGTCGAGCTGCCGGTGGACGCCGACGGGCTCCCGGTCCCGAAAGCGCTCGAAGCCCGCCTCGACGACCGCGCGGCCCTCCTCTCGGCGATCCTCGCCAGCAACGAGACCGGAGTCGTCAACCAGGAGATCCCGCGGCTCGCGGCGCAGGCCCGTGAAGCCGGTGTTCTCGCCCACACCGACGCCGTTCAGGCCGTCGGAAAGATCCCCGTCGACGCCGCGGCGCTCGGCGTCGACTTTCTGGCCCTGACGGCCCACAAGTTCGGAGGGCCCAAGGGAGCCGGGGCCCTCTGGGTCAGGAAAGGATGTCGGCTGGCTCCCCTCGCGGCGGGAGGGGGACAGGAAAGAGGACGCCGCGCCGGAACCGAGAACGTCGCGGCAATCGTCGGGCTCGGCATGGCGATCCGGCTCGCGACCGCCCGGAGGGAGAGCGAAGCGGCGCGTCTCGCGCTCCTCCGCGACCGGCTGGAGAGCGGCCTCTTGGCCTCGATCCCCGGCCTTAGGGTCAACGGAACGTCTCTTCCGGGAACCGTCCGTCTGCCGACGGCCACCTCGGCAGTCTTTCCGGGCGTCCCGGCCGAGGTTCTCGTGGCCGCCCTCGATCTCGAGGGGATCGCCGTCTCGGCAGGCTCGGCCTGCGCCAGCGGCACCACGAAGCCCAGCCCGCTTCTGGTGGCGATGGGCTTGACCCCGGAGGAGGCGCGCCGGACCCTCCGCTTCTCGTTCGGTGTCACGACCCGCCCGGAGGAGATCGACCGGCTCCTCTCCGTGGTTCCGCGCGTCTGGGCGCGGGGTGCACGGGCAGAGGCTTGCTGATCTGACCCGCCCGCGTTCTAATTCGCCGGAAGCCTCCGGAGTCCGCGCGAGAGAAAGAACGTCCTTGATCATTCAGTGTCCCTCCTGTCAGGCCCGCTATAACTACGACGAGAGCCGGTTCGCGGGAGCGCCGACGAAGAAGATCCGCTGCACGCGGTGCACCACCATTTTCCAGATACAGAATCCCGCCGCACCGCCGCCGAAGGCTGACGCGCCCCCGGCGCATCCGGCGCCCCAGCAGCCTCCCGGCGAGGCGCGCCCGGCCGGACTGCCCGGCCCCGACGACTTCGCTCTCGACGAGACCGCGCTCACCGAAGCGAGCAAGCGAAAGCGGGCGATGCCCGGGGCGCCCGCCCGGGTGGGCCCCCTCGTCCCAGCGCCGCCGCTCCTCGCTTCGAGCGCTCCCGAAGCCACGGCGCCACCACCCGGTTTCTCCAGGCCGGACACGACCGATCGCGCGGCTGCGGTGGAGGCCGCGGGCCACGAACGGCGGCTGCGGCTTCCGGTCGGGCACCGCTATTCGCTCGCCTGCATCGCGGGGCCCGAGGCCGGCCGGATCTTCGAGATCGCGAAGCCGAGAGTCGTCATCGGCCGCGCCCAGGCCGACATCGTCATCGGCGACATCCAGTGCTCCCGACAGCACGCCGCCATCGAGGTGCTCGACGACAAGGTCTATCTCGTCGACCTGAACTCGACGAACGGCACCTGGGTCGGCGAGGAGCGCGTCACGCGGGTCGAGATCGAGAACCGCGCCGAGTTCGAGATCGGCACGACGACCCTGATGCTGATCCGGAGCGCCACCGAGCACGGGGCGGGCTGAAAGAGACTTAGCCCTCCAAGGCCGCCAGCACCGCGTCCAGCGTCGCCGGCAGGTGGCGCGGCGGGTTCGCCAGCCTGGCGCCGCTCCGGTGATACGCGGCGGCCGTCCCGGCGAACTTCAGGGCGTGAGCGGTCGCCACGACCACGACGAGGTCGTTTTCTTTCAGGACTCCTTCCCGGCGCAGCTTCGCAGCCCCCGCGACGGCGACCGCGGAGTTCGGGCAGATGGCGAGGCCGTGCCGGTTGGCCAGGGCGCCGGCGTCGAGAAGCTCCGCCTCCCCGACCCGCGCCACGACGCCGTCGAAGTACCGGATCTCGCGCTCGGCCTTCGCGTGCGAGACGGGGGCGCCGATCCGGATCGCCGAAGCGGCCGTCTCCCCGGCACTTCGCGTGACGTGCTCGCGGAAGCCGGTCTCGTACGAGCGGAAAAACGGGTCGGCCGCCTCGGCCTGGACCCCGGCCAGGCGCGGCTTCTTCGCGATGACGCCCAGCTCGAGCCACTCGCGCAGTCCCTTTCCGATGGCCGAGATGTTCCCGGCATTCCCCACAGGGATCACGAACCAGTCGGGCACCTCCCACCCGAGGTCCTGGATCGCCTCCCAGCCGATCGTCTTCTGCCCCTCGATCCGGACCGGATTCCGCGAGTTGAGGAGGTAGATGGGGCGGGTGC
>JBLMXY010000036.1:0-37911 GCA_050257975.1 Acidobacteriota bacterium | reverse complement strand
AACGGCTCGGGAAAGAGCCGCGACAGCATCATCCTCTTTCTTGCGCCCCCGACCGTCGCCATCACGACCGGAATGTCTCCGGCAAACTCCCAGAGGATCTGGCGGCAGGCGCCGCACGGGGGCGTCGGGTCCGCGGCATCCGTGACCACGGCGATGCCCTTGAAGCGCCGGACGCCCTCCGAGAGCGCCTTCCAGACCGCGACGCGCTCGGCGCAGACGGTCAGCCCGTAGGTCGAGTTCTCGACGTTGCAGCCCGCAAAGAGCGTCCCGTCCTCGGCCTCGAGCGCCGCGCCCACGGCAAAGCCGCTGCGCGCGCAGACCGCGTTGTTGCGGGCGGCGATGGCCGCCTCGATCCAGGCCTTCTCGCGTTCGGGCGCCACCGCCTCACTCCTCGAGCGCCGCCGCGATACGCGGCACGAGCGCCGTCAGAAGCGCCACGAAGCGCCTGCCCACCTTCCGGGTCACCTCGAGCACCTCTTCGTGGACGAGCGGCCTGGGAAGAATCCCGGCCGCCATGTTGGTGATCGTCGAAATGCCGGCGACCCGCACGCCCGCGTGCCGGAGCGCGATCGCCTCGGGCACCGTAGACATGCCCACCGCGTCGGCGCCGAGACGCGCGAAGGCCCGGATCTCCGCGGGCGTCTCGTAGGACGGGCCGTGCGTGCCCAGGTACACGCCCTCCTTCAGCGGGATCCGCAGCCGGCGCGCCGTCTGCCGGGCGAGGCGGCGAAGCGCCGGGTCGTAGACGGCGCTCATGTCCGGAAAGCGGTGCCCCAGCGCCTCCTCGTTCTCGCCGATCAGCGGATTCGTCCCGAAGAAGTTGATGTGATCGGACATCAACATCAGGTCTCCCGGCCGCAGGCCCTTTCGGATGCCTCCGGCGGCGTTGGTCAGAATCACCGCCCTGACGCCGAGGCGCACGAGCATCCGCGCGGGAAAGACCACGGCCGCCATCGGCCGCCCCTCGTAGAAGTGCAGGCGGCCGGAGAGCACGGCCACCGGGACCTTCCCGACGCGGCCCAGCACGAGCTCCCCGGCGTGCCCGACGACGCCGCTCGGGCGCGGAAAATTCGGAATCGCGCCGTACGGGATCGCCCGGCGCTCCGAGAGCCCGTCGGCGAAGCCGCCGAGGCCCGAGCCCAGGACGAGCCCGATCGCGGGCGCCTTTCCCGCCGCGCCGCGCACCTTCGCAGCCGCCTCGTCCAGCCGCGCGATCAATCCCGTCCCGCTCACGACCCGTAGATCATCCCGGCGATCGACGCCGTCATGAAGGAGACGAGCGATCCCGCGAGCAGCGCCCGGAAGCCCAGGCGCGCCAGGTCGGACTTGCGCGTCGGGGCGAGGCCGCCGATTCCTCCGATCTGGATCCCGATCGAGGAGAAATTGGCGAAACCGCAGAGCGCGAAGGTCGCCACGAGCTTGCCCTTCTCCGAGAGCTGGCCGACGACGTCCTTCATCATGGAGAAGGCGAAGAACTCGTTGATCACGGTCTTGTTGGCGATCAGGTTTCCCACGATCGCCGCGTCCTGCTTCGGCGCGCCGAGGATGATGGCAAGCGGCGACAGAACCCAGCCGAAGACGGTCTGGAGCTTGAAGCCGGGGCTGCCGAACAGGCCGCCCAGCCAGCCGAGAAATCCGTTGGTCATCGCGATCAGGGCCACGAACGCGATCAGCATGGCCGAGATGTTCAGGGCGAGCGTCATGCCCTGCGACGCCCCGGTCGCGGCCGCGTCGATGAAGTTGGCGCTCGACTTCTCGACCTTCATGCGGACGGTGCCCATGGTGGCCGGCTCCTCGGTCTCCGGCCAGAGGATCTTGGCGATCATGAACGTTCCGGGAGCCGCCATCACGGATGCGGTGATCAGGTACTTCAGCGGCGCGCCCATCGTGACGTAGGCGAGCATGACCGCGCCGGAGACGTGAGCCATGCCCCCCGTCATCATGGTCAGCAGCTCCGAGGTCGTCATCCGCGCGATGTAGGGCGCGATCATCACCGGCGCCTCGGTCTGCCCGATGAAGACGTTGGCGGCGACGCAGAGGGCCTCGGCGCCCGACACCTTCATCGTGCGCTGCATCACCCAGGCCATGGCCTGCACGATGCGCTGGATGATGCCGAAGTGGTAGAGGATCGAGAAGAAGGCGCAGATGAAGATGATGAGCGGCAGGACCTTGAAGGCGAAGAGAAAGCCGCGGATCGGGAGCCCCAGCCTCGCGCCGAGCGCGTCCTGCGGCCCGGCGAGCCAGCCGAAGAGAAACGACGATCCCTGATCCGCGAAGCCGATGGCGCTCGAGACGAGATTCGAGAATCGCTCGAGGGCGTTCTTGCCCTGCTCCCAGTAGAGCACGAGGAAGGCGAAGGCGAGCTGCAGAGCGAATGCCCAGCCGACCGTCCGCCAGCGGATGGCGCGGCGATCGCGCGAGAAGAGGAGCGCCACGGCGAGGATCACGGCCATGCCCAGCAGGCCGATCCAGCGCATCGCCCTCCTCCTTCTCTAGAAGCGCGCCGAGCGCGCCTCGAACTCGCGGCCGCGCCAGGTCAGGCGCCGCCGAACGAACCGTTGATACAGGGAACGGGCCAGGATCCCGGACCAGACTGCGGCCATTATAGGGTGCGTCGGCGCCGGCCACAGCGGATCGCCGACGGCGGCGGCGAGGGCCAGGCGCGAGGCGACGGCGATCGCGTAGCCCTCCGCCGCCAGGACCAGATCCGCCGTCGGAATCTTCGCTCCGAGGAGGGCGGCCAGAAGCGCCGCCGGAGGAAGGATCGCGGCGCCGAGCGTGGCGAGCGTGAAGACGAAGAGCGGCGGCCCGAGGGCCCCCTGGTAGATGTAGGCGATGTTCTTGGTGAAGCCGTCGACGACCTCGCGAAAGCCCCGGTACATCCTCACGGAGACGCGCTCCTCCGCCCGGACGATGCCGAACCGGTGTCCCGAGAGCTTGACCGCGAAGCCCAGACGCACGTCGTCCACGACCGAGGCGCGCAGGGCCGCATGGCCGCCCACCGCGTCGTAGACCGCGCGCCGCACCAGGTTGCCGGAGCCGCCGCCCGCCGCGATCCAGCGAGGCCGCCGCCAGTTGGCGAGAAAGCCCGGGGCCTCGAAGAAGGCGACGAGCAGATACGGCATCAGCACGTTCTCCCAGAAGCCGCGCATCGAGAGCCGAGGCAGCAGCGCGAGCAGGTCGATTCCGCGCGTCTGCATGTAGGACACCGCCTCGGAAAGGGCGTGCGGGTGATAGCGAACGTCCGCGTCGGCGAAGAGCAGGAGCTCTCCGCTCGCCGCGTCCGCGCCCTGCGCCAGGGCGTGAGGCTTCCCGAGCCAGCCCGCCGGCGGCTCGACGCCCTCGACGACGGTCAGCCGCCGGTCCTCCCGCGCGAGGCGATCGAGGATCTCCGAGGTCGCGTCGGCCGACCGGTCGTCGACGACGATCACCTCGAAGTCCGGATAGTCCTGGCGGAGATGCGACCGAACGGCGTCCTCCACGTCGCGCTCCTCGTTGCGGGCGGGGATGACGACGGAGACCCGCGGCCGGCGGCCGCCCGCCGGAGCCGGGCCCGCGGCCGGGAGACGAGGAAGCAGCGTCACGTTCAACACGACCAGGGCGAGCCCGACGGCGGCCAGGCCCACGGACGCGGCGAGCGCGGCATGCAGCATCAGGGGCTTCCGGACACGGCGGCCGTTCCCTACGCCAGCAGCTCTCGGAGGGCGCTCTCTCCCCGCGGCGCGGGCACACCCAGCCACTCTCCCGCGGTCGCCGACAGATCGCAGAAGCCGCGCCGGACTCCCAGATCCTTCTGCGAGCGAATCGGCCTTCCCGCGGCGAGCAGGGGCACGAGCTCCCGCGTGTGGTCGGTCGAGACGTCGGTCGTCTCGCATCCGTGGTCGGCCGTCAGAAAGAACAGGTCCTCGGGGCCGAGGGCCGCGAGCAGATCCGGGATCCCGGCGTCGAGAACCGCAAGGGCCCTCGCGAACCCGGCCGGGTCGTTGCGGTGCCCGTACTTGCTGTCGAAGTCCACGAGGTTGGCGAAGACGAGGTCCCACTCGCGCGAGCGGGCCCGCTCCGTGGCGATTCGAAGACCTTCCTCGTCGGAGGACGTGTGGACCGCGTCGGCGATGCCGCGCCCGGAGAAGATGTCCACGATCTTGCCGACGCCGTAGACGCGCCGCCCGGCGGCGGCGAGCCGGTCGAGCCAGGTCTCCCCGACGGGCTCGACGGCGAAGTCGCGCCGGTTGCCGGTCCTCCGAAAGCCGCCGGGCCGCCCCACGAAAGGACGGGCGATGACGCGGCCGACCATGTGCTCGCCTTGCAGCAGGCCTCGCGCGAACCGGCACAGATCCCAGAGTTTCTCCGGCGGCCAGATCTCCTCGTGCGCCGCGACCTGAAAGACCGAGTCCCCGGAGGTGTAGAGAATGGGGCGTCCCGTCGCCAGGTGCTCGGCGCCCAGCTCCTCCAGGATCACCGTGCCCGAGGCGGCCTTGTTGCCGAGGACCTTCTTGCCCGCGCGCAGCTCGAAGGGGCCGACGATCTCAGGCGGAAAGCCGCTGGGATAGAGGGGGAACGGGCGCTCGACGACGAGGCCCATCATCTCCCAATGGCCGGTGGTCGAGTCCTTGCCGGCGGACAGCTCCGACATCCTCCCCCGCGCGCCGGCGGGTTCTCCCGCTCCCGCCAGGCACAGCAGGCCCAGCCGCCCGAGGCTCGGAAGAGGCGTCGGATGCCGCTCGAGGACGTGCCGCAGCGTGTCGCTGCCGGAGTCCCCGTAAGCGGCGGCGTCCGGGGCGGCGCCCACGCCCAGACCGTCGCAGACGACGATGACGCACCGGCGGCCCGCTGGCATCCTGTCACGGCCCTTCAAGCCGCGCGAGCTTGAAAACTCTCTTCGGAGCCGCCCCGCCGGGTCGCGACCACGGAACCCCGCGTTATTGGGCGGCTCCGCTCAAAGACCGCGCGTCGGCGCGGTAGGGCGAGTTGGGATAGTCGTTGACGATTCGCTGGTAGGTCGCGCGGGCGTCGGAGGTTGCCCCGCTGGCTTCGTAGACCTGGGCCAGGGCAAACAGGAGGGCGTCCTTCGGGAGGGTGGCCGCGGGCGACTCGATCGCCCGCTTCAACCGGTCGACCGCGTCGGCCGTCTTGCCCTGCGAGACGAGCAAGCGAGCGGCGTCGATCTCCGCCGCGGCCGCGATCTCGGCCCGGCCGTCCCGCGCGGCGCGCGCAAAGGTCTCGGCGGCCGCTCCCGCCTTCTCGGAGCGCGCGGCCAGGATCACGGCCGCGGCCCGGGCCGGCGTCGTGCCGCCGTAGGAGGCCGCCTTGCGAAAATGCTCGTCGGCGGCGCGGTCGCGCGCCTCCGTCGAGGCGAAGGTTTGGGGAGCCGTCGAGGCGCCGGGCTCGGTCGCGAGCGGCGCCTGCAGGGCGGCGAGCCCGGCCGAAAGCTCTCCGCCGCTGCGGCGCTCCCGGTAGAGCTTCACCAGAAAGAAGCCGGCCACGACCAACGCGATCGCGGCGGCCACGGCCGCCGCCTCGACGACGCCCCTGCGGTGTGAGGTGACGTAATCGACCGTCCGGTTGTAGGACTCGACGAGGTCGTTGCGCTTCAAGTCCTTCCGGGAGAGCTTTTCCTTCATGCGCCGATTATCTGCGAGCCGAGGAAAGGCCGTCAATTCCGCGAGCTATACTGGAAAACGTGAGTGACGAGATCAAGATCACCGGCGAGCCTTCCCGCGCCGGCGACAGCTGCCGCTTCATCGTCGACCGGCCCGTCCTCCCCGAGCGGTCGGCCCATTTCGGGTCGGCGGCGGAGGCCGCGCGGCACTCGCCCCTCGCCTCCGACCTGCTGGCCATCCCCGGAATCGAGTCGGCGTTGATCGCCGAGAACGTCGTCACGGTCGGCGCGGCGCACGCCGTGGACTGGCCGGCCCTCGGCATCGGCAACGTCATCCGCAAGCACCTGCGCGCCGCGGGCCCCGTGGTGTCGGCGGACTATTTCGAGACCCTCCCCTCCGAAGGGGACCTGAAGTGGGCGATCCAGGACCTGTTCGACCGGGAGATCAACCCGGCGGTCGCGCAGCATGGCGGATGGGTCGAGCTGATCGACGTCCAGAGAAACAACGTTTTCATCCGCCTCGGAGGAGGCTGCCAGGGCTGCGGCGCCGCCGACATCACGTTGAAGCAAGGGATCGAGCGCGCCATCCGCGACCTGGCGCCCGCCGTGGGCGAGATCCTCGACACCACGGACCACGCCTCCGGCCGGAATCCCTATTACGCCCCGGCAAAGTGATTTCGCGCGCCGGCAAGGCCGGCCGCGCGAAATCCTCCCGAGCGGCGCTCCCTCTCCCGGCGGGAGGGGGTCGGGGTGAGGGGCGTCCTCTGCCGGGCGTCGGCGAGAGGCTGCTCTTTGGGCGGGAGGCCGCTGACCCCGCCCCCTCTCAATCCCGAATCTCGAACTCGAGCAGCGAATGCGCCTCGCGCAGCGCCGACTCCGCCGCCTCCGGCGTTTCCGCGCGGCTGAAGAGAAATCCGAGGTAGCGCGATCCTTCCGGCAGCGGCACCAGACGCGACCCGATGTGGGAGGAGATCGTGACGTCGACGATTCCGGCGACCTCCCTGGCGCGGTCGACGCCGGCGACGCCCTCGAGCACGCCCGCCTTCGGAATCGGGATCATCATCACGCCGGCGGCCGGGTCCTCGCGCTCGAGTGTCGGAATCGGCAGGCGCAGCGCGCTCCGAAGAATCAGCTCCTCGAGCGACATCCCCGTTCCGAACCGCAGCGCCCGCGCGCAGAGCCCGCCGATCGAGCGCGCCGCGAGCTCGATCACGGACGGGCCCGAGGCGGTCCGACGCACCTCGGCGTGAACGGGGCCCTCGACGAGCCCCAGCGCCCGCGCGCCCGCCGACACGACCTCGCGGATCCGCCGCTGCTCCGCCTCGGGCAGACGCGAGGGCGTGACGTAGATCGTCTCCTCGAAGAACGGGCCGTCGAGAGGGTCGGGCTTGTCGAACAGCGCCAGGACCGTGAGCGCGCCCTCCCGCAGGAGACCCTCCACGGCGAACTCCGGGCCGGCCACGAAGTCTTCGACGAGGATCTCCCGGGCCAGTTTGCCCCCTTTTCGGGCCACCTCCGGCTCCTCGAGCAGCCGCCCGATCCGCTCCCAGGCCGCGACGAAAGATTCCGGATCGTCGGCGCGGATCACGCCCCGGCTCCCGGCGAGGAAGGTCGGCTTCAGGACGCAAGGGTAGCGGACGCGGCGAGCGGCCCGCGCGGCGTCGTCCTCCCGCGCGAAGACGCGGGACGCGGGCGCTCGAACGCCCGCGGCCGAGAGCCGGCGCCGGAGCGTCGCCTTGTGCCACGCGGCGACGGCCGCTCCGGGCGGATTGGCGGGAAGGCCGAGCGCGGCGCTGATCGCCGAGGCCGCGACGACGGTCTCCTCGTCGACGCCCACGGCGGCCGCGATGGGAAACCGCTGCGCGAAGGAGACCGCGCGGCGCGCGCACTCCGCCGGCTCGCGAGGGTCGAGCGTCAGGAGCCCCTCGGGGTTGACGCTTTCGAGCGCGCTCGCCCGCTCCGAGGCCACGGTCACCTCGAGCCCGAGCGACCGGGCCGCATCGAGAAAGTCCGGCGTCCGGTACGTCGTCGTCGGAAGCAGCAGCAGAACCCGCGGCACGGCCCCTAGGGTAAGCTCCGGGCAGAGGAACAAGAAATGAAGATTCACCGAGTCTGGCCGCTCGCGCTGCTGCTGTGCGCGGCGGTGTCCGTTGCGGCGACGCCGGCGCCGGTCGCGCTCGAGGTCGACGCCCGCGAGGCGCCCCGCAGGCTCCTCCACGCGCGCCTGAGAATTCCGGCGCAGCCCGGCCCCATGACGCTCCTCTATCCGCAGTGGCTTCCGGGCGAGCACGGCCCCACCGGGCCGATCGCCGATCTCGCGGGTCTCCGGTTTACCTCCGGCGGCCGGACCCTCGCCTGGGCCCGCGATCCGGTCGACCTGTACGCCTTCCGCATCGTGGTCCCGCCCGGAGCCGACGCCGTCGAGGTCTCGCTCGACCTTCTTTCGCCCACGGAGGGCGCGGGTTTCACCTCCGGCGCCTCGGCGACGGAGGTGCTCGCGATCGTCAGCTGGAACCAGCTCCTTCTCTACCCGCAATCCGCCGCGCCCGACGAGTTGCCGTATGCCGCGACGCTCAAGCTCCCCCCGGGCTGGAAATTCGCGACCGCGCTCTCGACCGTCCGGGAGGGCCCCGGCGAAATTGCCTTCGCGCCGGTTTCGTTGACGACGCTCGTCGACTCGCCCGTGCTCGCCGGGGCCCATTTCCGGACGGTGGAGCTGACGGGGACGCCGATTCCGCACCGGCTCCGGATCGCCGCCGACAGCGAGGCGGCGCTTGCGATCAGCCCCGAGGAGGAGGCGCGCTACCGCAACCTGGTGGCGGAAACGGGGGCGCTCTTCGGAGCCCGCCACTACCGCCACTACGACTTCCTGCTGACGCTTTCCGATCACGTCGCCCACTTCGGGCTCGAGCACCACGAGTCGAGCGACGACCGCGTCGCCGAGCGCGCGCTCGTCGACGAAGACCAGCGCCGGCAGATGGCGGACCTTCTTCCCCACGAAATGGTTCATTCGTGGAACGGGAAGTACCGGCGGCCGGCGGATCTCGCCCCCGGACACTTCGACCAGCCGATGAAGGGGGACCTTCTCTGGGTCTACGAGGGTTTGACCGAGTACCTGGGACAGATCCTGACGGCGAGAAGCGGCCTTCTGACCGTGGAGCAGTACCGCCAGAGCCTCGCCCAGACGGCCGCCTCGATGGATTTCCAGAAGGGAAGAACCTGGCGGCCGCTCGAGGACACCGCGGTCTCCGCGCAGGTCCTCTTCCAGGCGAGGCCCGACGGGACGGCCTGGCGGCGCGGAACCGACTTCTACGACGAGAGCGATCTCCTGTGGCTCGAGGCGGACACGACGATCCGCCGGCTAACCGGCGGAGGCCGCAGCCTCGACGACTTCTGCCGGTTCTTCCACGGCGGAGGGAGCGGCCCCCCGAAGGTCGTGCCCTACACGTTCGACGATGTCGTCGCGGCCCTGAATCGGATCGCTCCCTACGATTGGGGCCGCTTCTGGAGGGAGCGCCTGGACTCGACGGTCCCCCGGGCTCCCCTCGGCGGGATCGTCGCCGGCGGCTGGAGGCTCGCGTACGGCGACACGCCGACGGAGATGCAGCAGTCCGCCGAGGAAGCGACCAGGACGGTGGACGCCCGCTTCTCGATCGGCCTGCAGGTCCAGGAGGACGGCTCGATTCCCGACGTCATCCCGGAATCCCCGGCGGCGCTGGCCGGGATCGGCCCCGGCATGAAGCTCGTGGCCGTCAACGGGCGCCGTTTCACGCGGGAGGTCCTGCACGACGCCCTGAAGGCGTCCGCAAGACAGCCGCTCGAGCTGCTCGTCGAGAACGGCGACTTCTTCCGAGCGCACCGGCTCGACTACGAAGGCGGCGAGCGCTACCCTCGGCTCGAGCGCGACTCCTCGAAGCCGGACTTGCTGTCGGAAATCGCGCGGCCGCTGGCCGCTTCGGAGAAGAAGGCCGGCCGGTGATGCCGGCGCTCCCCGCGCCGTGAGGAAGGCAGCCGTCGTCCTGCTGGTTCTGCTCGGCGCGGCGGCCGGCGGCCTCGGCCTGCTCGCGGCCTCGACCTTTTCCCGGGAGAGCGGCGAGCGGAGCGTCCGGGGCCTCTCGGCCCCGGTCTCGATCGAGCGCGACGCGCATGGCGTTCCCACGATTCGCGCCGCCTCTCCCGCCGACGCGCTCTTCGGCCTCGGCTACGCCCACGCGCAGGACCGGCTCTGGCAAATGGAGTTCCAGCGCCGAATCGGGAGCGGGCGCCTGGCCGAAATCCTGGGCCGGAGGCTGGTCGAGACGGACCGATTTCTGCGGACGATCGGCTTCCGCCGCGCGGCCGAGGCGGCCTGGTCCGCCCTTTCGGAGGAGACGCGGAAGGCGCTGGAATCGTACGCCGCAGGGATCAACGCGTTTCTCTCGGCCGACGGCGCGAGGCCGGTCGAGTTTCGCATCCTGCGCTGCCGGCCCGAGCCGTTCGCCGCGATCGATCCGCTCGTGTGGGCCAAGATGATGGCCTGGGACCTCGCCGGAAACGCCCGGGACGAGATCCGGCGGGCCCGATTCGCTGCCGCGGTCGGCCCCGCGCGGGCCGCCGAGCTCCTCCCCGAGGTCCCCGCCGAGCCCACGATCCTGCTCGATTCCGAGTGGATGAGCGAGGTCTTCGCGCCGCCGCCGCCCTCGGTCACCCGCATCGCGCTTTCCGGCCGCTGGTCCTCGCTCGAGAACGCCTTCGCCGCACTCGATCCTCTGCGCTTCGGCGGAGAGCAGATCGGCAGCAACTCCTGGGTCGTCGCGGGCTCCCGGACGAAGTCGGGCAAGCCCCTGCTCGCCAACGACCCGCACCTCGGCCTGCGCACTCCTTCGGTGTGGTACCTCGCGCGCCTGGAGGCTCCGGGACTCTCCGTCGTCGGGGCGACGCTGCCCGGGGTCCCGGGCGTGATCATCGGCCACAACGCCCGGATCGCCTGGGGTCTGACGAGCGTCGAGCCCGACGTTCAGGATCTCTACCTCGAGGACGTCGATCCGAAGGACCCTTCCCGTTATCGGTTCCGGGGCGGTTGGCGGGTCTTCGACAAGCGCGTCGAGCGGATCCGCGTGCGCGGCGCCGCCGACGTGGCGCTCGAAGTCCGGTCGTCGGTCCACGGCCCGATCGTCACGGACCTCTACGCCGGCGCGAAGGCTCTCCGAGCTCCTGTGGCGCTGCGGTGGACGGGCCTCGACCCCGGCGACACGACTGCGGAAGCGTTTCTCGGGCTCGACCGCGCCTCGGGCTGGGCGGACTTCCTCGCGGCCTCCTCCCGCCTGCGCGCGCCCGCGCAGAACGTCGTCTATGCGGACGTCGACGGGCACATCGGCTACACGGCGACGGGCGCGATCCCGATTCGCCCGCGTTCGGACGGTCTGCTGCCCGTGCCGGGCTCGGGCGAAGACGAGTGGAGCGGCTACATCCCCTTCCAAAGGCTACCCCGGGCGCTCGATCCCGAGCGCGGCTACATCGCGACGGCCAACAACCGGGTCGTCTCGGGCCACTACCCCTGGCCGATCGCGCGGGACTGGCCCGAGCCGTATCGTGCCGACCGCATCACCAGGCAGATCCTCGCCGCCGGCAGGCTCGGTCCGGGAGAAATGCGCGCCATCCAGCTCGACCGCCACTCGGAGCAGGCCGACGAGCTGCTGCCCCTGCTCCTGGACACGAAACCGGCCAACGCCCCCTCGCGCGAAGCCCTGGCGCGCCTGAAGTCGTGGGACCGCGTCTTCGCGCCCGACTCCGTGCCCGCCTCGATCTACGCGGCGTGGTACACGGCCCTCTCCGCGATGCCGGAAGACGAGCTCGGCGCCGTGCCGGCCGGCAACGTCCGTTCGCGCTTTCTCATCGACGCCCTTCGAGCCAACTCTTCCTGGTGCGACGACGTCCGGACTCCGAAGACCGAGAGCTGCGCCGACTTCAAGACCGGAACGCTCGCGCGGGCGGTCGAAGAGCTGCGCCGGCGCCTCGGACCGGATCCCTCCGTCTGGAGGTGGGAGCGCCTGCACCGGGCGCGTTTCGCCCACGGCGTCTTCGACACGGTCCCGGTCCTGCGGCGATTCTTCAGCCTGGAGACCGGCCAGGGCGGCGACGCCTCGACCGTGAACGTGGGCGCGTACCGGCGCGACGGCTCCTATCAAATGACCGACGGCCCGAGTTACCGGCAGATCGTGGATCTCTCGGATCTCTCCGGCTCGCTCTTCGTCCACACGACCGGCCAGTCCGGGAGCGTCTTTTCCCGGCGCTACCGGGACCTTCTTCCGCTCTGGAGACGAGGAGAGTACTTCGTGATCGGGGAGGGAGCGACGGCGACGCTGCGGCTGGTTCCGGACAGGGCGCCCTGACCGGCCGACCTCAGCCGGCGGTGGCGGTCGTCGAGACCGGGGCCCTCGCCTCGTTGGGCCGGTCCTCGCGGATCTTTCCGTCGCGCAGGCGCACGATGCGGCGGGCATGCGCGGCGACGTCCTCCTCGTGGGTGACGAGGATGATCGTGTTGCCGCGCGAGTTGAGCTCGTCGAAGAGCGCCATGATCTCGGCGCCCGTCTGCGAATCGAGGTTTCCCGTGGGCTCGTCGGCGAGCAGGATCGATGGGTCGTTGATCAGGGCCCGGGCCACGGCCACGCGCTGCCGCTGGCCGCCGGACATCTCGTTGGGGTGATGCCCCATCCGGTCTCCGAGGCCGACCGCCTCGAGCGCGCGGGTCGCGCGCTCCCGGCGATCCTTCTTCGGCACTCCGGAGTAGACGAGCGGAAGCTCGACCTGCTGGAGAGCCGTCGTGCGCGGCAGCAGGTTGAAGGTCTGGAAGACGAACCCGATCTCCTGGTTGCGGATCTGGGCGAGCTCGTCGTCGCTCATCCGCGCGACTTCCCGGCCGTTGAGCACGTAGGAGCCGGAGGTCGGCGTGTCGAGGCACCCGATCAGGTTCATCAGCGTCGACTTGCCGGAGCCCGAGGGGCCCATCACCGCCACGTACTCCCCCCGCTCGACGCCGAGCGAGACGCCGTTCAAGGCATGAACGCGCTCCTCGCCCATGTCGTAGACCTTGGTGATGTCGCGGATGTCGATCAGCATGCGGACGAGCCCTGAAGGGTTATACGACGAAAAGGGGAGCGGGTTCAGGAAGATTCGCGGCCCCGGACTCAGAAGATGGCCGCAAATCCCGCCTTGCCCAGCACGTAGAGAGCCCAGAGCGGCAGGACGATGGCCGCCGCCTGCCCCCGCCGAATCTTCGCGGCCGTCGCGAAACCGACCGTCAGAAGGGCGAGCGTCCAGAAGGAGAAGAGGTCGAGGGAACCGAGCAGGGAATGGAGCACCTTGGAATCCCGCTCGACCAGGAACCCCAGGTTCGAGCGAAGCAGATCCCCGATCGCCGACGGATCGACCTTCTCCTGCCGCGCGACCAGCGGCAGGAGCAGCAGCGCTCCGAGCACGCCCGGCAGGAAGGCGTGCGTCGTGACGCCGAGCGACTGCGGATAGGTCGTGTCCCAGCCGAAGGCCCGAAAGGAGCCCCAGAGCGCGGCGGCGACGAGGAGGCTGATCAGGATGGGCGACACGGCCGCGCCGAAGTAGCCGAAGACGGGCGCGAACTTCTTCTGCCGCTCGACGATCGACTGGAGCTGCTCCTCGGAGACCGTCCGCCCGCTCTTTTCGAAGCGCTCCCGCATCATCTTCTCGAAGTCCATCCGGGGCACGATGACCGCCGAGACCGCCAGCGAAGCGAGCACCCAGAGCACGACCGGCAGGATCCACGTCGGCCGGCGGGCGATGCTCTGGAACGTCGCGGCGGGAGAGAAAAAGACCCCCGGGACCCGCGCGAGCGCGGAGTCCCCGGGGGTTGGAGCGCCGGATGGCGTGCCCGCTTCGTCCGTCACTTACCCGACAGGGGAGGCAGAGGGGATTCGATGGGCGGCGGCGTCGTCTCCGGCATCCCCTCGACCCCGATCTTCTTCCAGTCCAGGATGTCGGCCACGGCGTAATGGTACGCCGCGACGGCCTTGCGGTAAATGACGAGAGCCTGAAGCTCCGTCGTGCGGGCCGCGGAGAGATCCCGCTGGATCTGGTTGACCTGGAAGGTCGTGCTCATCCCGTTGTCGAACTTCTTCTTTTCCGCGTCCAGGTTCTTCTCGGCCAGCTCCCGCCCCTTCTGGGCGGCGACGATCTGCCGGGCGGCCGTGTCGATCGCGCGCGCGGCGGCTCGAACCTCGACGACGACGTTCTGCTGGGTCGTCGTCAGCGTCGCCCGCGACGACTCCAGGGAGAACTGCGCGGCGCCCCGCTGGCCCTTGGCGTAGCGATTGAGGATCGGGTAGGAGAAGTTGAGCCCGATCGACCAGGTCTTGAAGTCGCGGTTCACGACCTGGTGGTAGGCGTCCCCGAGCCCGTTGACCGCGATGACGTTTCCGTTCTCGTCGAGGATGGTTCCCGTCTGCCCGATGTTTCCGTAGCTGCCCGTCAGGTTCAGGCCCGGGAGAGTCTGGTTGGACCAGTAGGCGAGGCGCACACGGTCGGATTCGACGGCATACGCCTGCGCGACGACCTCGGGACGCCGCTCCAGCGCCATCCTCGTCGCCTCGGGAAGCTGGATCGCGACCGGTTCTCCGCGGACCTGGTCCGTCGGAACGATCGGAACGTTGCCCAGCGTCGGATCGATGTTGATCTGCCGCCGGAGCCGATCGAGCGCGTCCCCGATCAGCCCCTCCGCCGTGATGATGTCCTGCTCGGCCAGGGCGACTCCGACCTCGGTCTGGGTGATGTCGATGGGAGCGAGCGACCCCACGTCGATCTTGATCTTGGTGATCCGCTCGAGCTCCTGCGCGATTCGCAGCGATTCCTTCTTCACCTCGAGATTCTGGAGCGTGTAGGCCAGGTCCCAGTACGCCTGCTCGACGCTGTTGACCGTGGACTGGACGCTGCGCAGGTACTGCTGGTAGCTCGCGTCCCGCGAGTTCTTGGCGATGTAGATCAGCCACTTCGTGGCGGCCGGCCCGAAGTTTCGCAGCAGCGGCTGATTCATGGAGAGCGAGAGCCCGGCGTTGAAGGAGGGATTCACGTTGTAGAACTGGGAGTTCGTGGAGAAGCGGCCCCCGCTGGTCCCGAGCGTGAACGTCCCTCCGGTTGGCGCGAGCTGCTGCACCTGAGCACCGAAGTTGTAGGTGTCCTGCACGGAGACCGCGGCGCCCGCGAGCTGGTTCGTCGATGGCTGCTCCTGGTGGTTGCGGTCCGCGAAGGCGCCGAGGACCGGATCGAAGATCCCCTCGCTCGCGATCAGGTTGTAGCGGGAGGCCTCGGCGGCGTTGACCGTGACGTTCAGGTCCTGGTTGTTGGCGAGCGCCAGGCCAATCGCGTCGTCGAGCGAGAGCCTGATGACTCCGTCCGCCGGAGCCGGGAACGGCTGCGCGGTGCGCTGCCCGGCGCGGGCCGAGACGACCCTGGCCTGCTCGCCCGACGCCGCCGGCGAAAGCGCCAGAAGCCCGGCCGCGACGAGCGCAAGCCGACCCCGTCGAGAAATCGGGAACCTGCTCATTCCTGTCACTCCTTCGTCAACCTTTTTACGCATCGCGTGTCCGAATGTTTCCCGGTCCGAGACGATTTTTTCCTTGGCTGTGCGTACTTTACCGGCTTCGCGCGGCTTCTCTCGCGCGGTGCGGCATCATATCGGAGCGGCCCGGCCGAGGCCGGCGAGACGCTCTGTCCGAAGCTCGCCCGGGAAGAAGCAGGCCGCGGCGCGCCCCGGCCCGAGCGCGGCCAGAGCGGGCGTCTCCTCGCGGCAACGGGGGCGCGCGATCGGGCAGCGGGGATGGAAGGCGCAGCCGGGCGGAGGCGAAGCCGGCGATGGCACCTCGCCTCCGAGAACGAGGCGCGCGGGGGCGCGTCCCGAGGCGTCCGGCGGCGCGACCGCCGAAAGAAGGGCGACGGTGTAGGGATGGAGCGGCTCGCGCAGCAGGTCCGGGGTCGGGCCCTCCTCCACGATGCGGCCGCAGTACATGACGGCCACGCGGTCGGCCACCCGCGAGACGACCGCCAGATCATGCGAGATGAAGAGCACCGCCAGGCCCGACCGCTCCCTCAGGTCCGCAAGGAGGTTGACGACCTGGGCCGCGACGGACACATCGAGCGCCGAGACGGGCTCGTCGCAGACGAGGAACTTCGGGCGCGTGGCGAGCGCCCGGGCGATCGCGATGCGCTGCCTCTGGCCGCCCGAGAGCTCCGACGGGAAGCGCCGGGCCATTGCCGGGGGCAGTCCCACCTCGGATAGGAGCTCCGCCACGCGCTCGCGAAGCACGCGTCCCCTCGCCAGACGCTGGACGCGCAGCGGCTCGGCGATCTGGTCGCCGGTGGTCATGCTCGGATTCAGAGAGCTCTGCGGATCCTGGAAGACGATCTGGATGTCGCGGCGCTTGCGCGAGAGCGCGCGTCCCGAGAGCGCCAGCCAATCCTCCCCGTCGAATCGGATCTGCCCCGCCGTGGGCTCTTCGAGCCGCAGGAGCAGCCTGCCGGTCGTGCTCTTGCCGCTGCCCGACTCTCCGACGAGGGCGAGCGTGGCCTGCGGCGCGATCGCGAGGGAGACGCCATCCACCGCGCGCACGCGCTCCTGCGGCGCGCCGAAGATCCCGCGGCGCAACGGATAGATCTTCGAGAGCCCGCGCGCCTCGAGGAGCGGCTCCGTCCCGGCGGTCATGCCCCCCTCCGCCCCGCTTCGTCGTACAGGAAGCATCGGGCGCGCGCGGCGCCGGCCCGGTAGAGAAGGGGCACCGTTTGCCCGCAAGGCTCGAACCGTTCCGGGCACCGCGGCGCGAAGGCGCAGCCGGTCTCGGGTCGCTCGAAGAGGTCGGGCACGGCGCCCGCAATCGCGTCGAAGCGCCTTCCGCCGACTGCATTCGGATCCAGGCGCGGCAGGCAGCGCAGGAGCCCGCGCGTGTAGGGGTGCCGCGGCTGACGGAAGATCTCCCCGGTCGGCGCCTCCTCGACGACTCGCCCCGCGTAAAGGATCAGGGCCCGGTCCGTCTCCCGCGCGACCAGCCCGAGATCGTGGCTGATGAGCAGGAGGGTCAATCCCCGGCGCTCCCGCAGCCGGGCGAGCAGCTCCATGATCTCGGCCGCGACCGTGGCGTCGAGCGCCGTCGTCGGCTCGTCGGCGATCAGCAGATCGGGATCGGACGCGAGCGCGACGGCGAGCAGCGCCCTCTGCTTCTGACCCCCCGAGAGCCGGTGCGCGTACTCCCGCGCGCCCCGCTCGGGGTCGGGAAAGGAGACCTCACGAAGCCGCTCGACCGCGAGCCGCCGGGCCTCGCGCCGGGAGACCGCCTTGTGAAGGCGCACGGCCTCGGCGATCTGATCTCCGATCGGAAGCACGGGGTCGAGCGCCGTCCCGGGCTCCTGGAACAGCATCGCGATTCGGCGGCCCCGGATCTTCTCCCACTCCTTTTCGGACGCCGCGTCGAGGCGGCGCCCTTCCCACGACAACGAGCCCGAGAGCCGCGCCGCTTCGGGCGGCAGGTTGATCAGCGCGCGGCCGAGCAGCGTCTTGCCGCACCCGCTCTCCCCCGCCACCGCGAGCGCCTCGCCGCGCGCGAGGTCGAAGGAGACGCCGTCGACGGCCGGATACCAGCCGCCCCCGAAGGGGAGCTCGACCTTCACGTCGCGGGCGGAGAGCAGAGGAATCGCGGCCGCGGGGCTCAACTCCGGAGGCCGGCGGTCGGGGGCAGGCGGGCCGGAAGAGGCGTCCCGATCCGCGTTCCGCGCATCGTGGACCGTCGGCTCACCCCTTCTTGACCGCTTCGAGTTCCTTCACGCGGTTCACGACGTCGCGGTAGTTGGTGTTCAGCCCGTACACCTCGAGGAAGGTTCGGTACGCCAGCTCGAGGTCTCCCATGTCCTGGTAGACGGAGCCCAGATCGTAGAGCAGCCCCACGGTCTCGACTTCCTTGATGTCGGGCGCCTCGAGCCCCTTGCGGTACCACTTGATGGCGAGCTGCGGCATCCCCTTTTCGAGAAAGCACAGGCCGAGCATGCTGCAGCACTCGACCATCCGCGCGGGATCCTTGCTCGCGAGCTGGAACTCGCCGATCGCCTCGTCGGTCAGGCCCATCTCCTTGTAGGCGATTCCGAGATTGAAGTGGGTCTCGTAATCCTCCGCCGAGAGCTGCTGCTCGACTCCCTTCTTGAACTCGCGGAAGATCTCCTCGAGCGAAACTTCCCCCTCGGGCCCGGCCATGGCGGGCGCTTCGGGGATGGGCGCCTCTTCGGCGAGCTCCTTCTCGAGCTCCTCGGCGAGATTGAAGAACTGCTGCTCGTCGGCAAAGAGGCTCTGCTCGTCGAGCAGGGGCTCCGGCTCGGCCGCCGGGGGCGTCTCGCCCGCCTTGTGCATCTCGTCTTCGAGCAGCGAGCCCAGCTCTTCGTACGAGACGAACTCCGACTCCGCCGGGGCCGCCGGGCCGGCCGCCGCGCGAGGCGGCGAAGGCTCCTCCAGGGCGGCGGGGGGGGCTTCGAGCGCACCGCCTCCGAACTCTTCGGCCGGCTCGGGGGGCGGAGCGGGCTCCGGCAGCGGCGGGCCGGGAGCCGCCTCGATGCCGAACTCGTCGAAGCTCGACTCGGCCGGCGCCGGGGCCGGCGGAGGAGGAGGAACCCGCGCGGCGGGACCGTAGCGGTGGCGCAGCGCGTCCGCGTCGGCGCTGCGCCCCGCCCGGCGATACGCCTCGGAGAGCTCCTCGGCTTCCTGCGCCAGGGCCGGGTTCTGCGACTCGGCCATGAGCTCCACCATCCGCTCGCGGGCCCGCAGCAGGTCCGGCCGCCGCCGCACCAGCGCGCGCAGGCGCTCGACCGCCTTGTCGGCCAGTCCGTACCGGGCGAAGACCTCCGCCTCGACGACCAGCGTCTCGACGTCGCGGTCCCCGGCGGGCGGCGCAAGCGGCGGCGGGACGGTGGCCGGCGCCGTGACGGGCATCGCGGACCCCTGGGGCATCTCGAATGCGAGCGACGGAACCTGCGGCTGCGGAGCGTGGACCGGAACGTCCGCCTCCTCGATCTCCACCTCGATTTCCGTCACCGGCGCCGCTTCGGGCACCGGCGCCGGGAGCGGCGGCGGGGCGAGCTCCCGGAGGCGCATCGTCGCCTCGGCGTCTCCAGGAGACAGCCGCAGGATTCGCCGGTAGGCATCGACGGCGACCTCCTCGTCGCCGTCGCGCTCCGCCTCCCTCGCGGCGGCCTGAAGCAGCGAGGCCGCCTCCCCTTTCTTGCCCTCCGCCTCCCGGATGTCGGCGAGCTTCGTGAGCGCGGCGCGGTGCCCGGGATTCACCTCGAGGATCGGCGCCAGGTGGCCCGCCGCCCGCGCGAAGTCGCCCAGCGCCGCGGCCACCTCCACCGCGGGAGCGACGGCCGCGAACGAAGCGTCGACGTTTCCCTGGGCGAGGCGTATGCGAGAGAGCTGAACCCGGCACGCTTCGCTCCCCGGGTCGAGCGCGAGCCCTCGTTCCGCCGTCTCGACGGCCTCCGCGGGCTCTCCGGTCTCGAACTGGGCCTCGGCCAGAAGGGCCAGTCCCTCCGCGGACGGCGGGGCCTTCTTCAGGATCGCCATCGCGGCCGCCGCCTTCTTCTGGGCGAGCAGCGCCCGGACCAGCTTCTTCTGGATCTCCAGGTCTCCGGGCACGAGCTCCAGAGCCTTCTGCAGGACCGCCGCCGCCTCGTCGTGCGCGCCGCGCTCGAGCAGCGCCTCGCCGATCACTCCGTACTGCGCCACGGCCTGATTGATCTGGCGGTGCCCGCGATAGAGATCCGCCAGGCGCGCCTGGATCTTCAGGTCGCCCGGATCGACCGCCGCCATCTTCTTGTAGGTGGCGATCGCCTCGTCGGGCTTGTTGTTCTTCGAATAGTGGTCGGCGAGGACCTGGTACTGGCTGCGGGCGTCCTGGGTGAGGCCCTGCTTGTGGTAGAGGTCGGCGAGCTGCTCGTAGACCTCCAGGCGAGCCGGATCGATCTTGTTGATCTTCTTGTAGATGGCGATCGCCTTCAGGAAGAATCCGTCCTTGGCGTAGTAGTCGGCGATCCGGGTGAAGAAAGGGATCGAGTCGGAAGGGCGGTTGATCCGGACGTAGAGATCCCCCACTTTGTTCAGCGTCGAGATGTCCTTGGGGTTCTCGTCCAGCACCCGCAGGTATTCCTTCAGCGCGGAGTCGAACTTCCCCCTGGCGAGCAGCTTCTCGGCGCCCTGGAGGATCTGGTCCCGATTGGCCATGTTTGGGAAATTCTAGCCCGAATTACCCGAGGTCACCCGCGATCCGGAGGAGCGAGCGGCAGAGAAACCGTGCCCGGCGGGGGCGGCGACCGCAGAGCGAACCGGCTTCAGCGAGCCTCCTTGCGCCGGCGAGCCTCGCGGGACGGCGGGCCGACCTCGCCTGCGCGATCCGATCCTGTGGCGACGCCCTCGAAGCTCAGACGGTGCTCCGGACAGGGCCCGTACTGCCGCAGCGCCTGCCAGTGCTCCGCCGTGCCGTAGCCCTTGTGGTGCTCGAATCCGTAGACGGGATAACGCCGCGCGAGATCCTGGAGAAGGCGGTCCCGGTGCACCTTGGCGACGATCGAGGCGGCGGCGATCGAGGCGCACAACGCGTCGCCGTGAACCACCGGCAGCTGGGGCAGGCGCACGCCCGGAACGCGGACCGCGTCGACCAGCAGAATCTCCGGCGCCGGAGCGAGGGCCTCGATCGCCTGGCGCATGGCGCGAAGGCTCGCGCGCAGGATGTTTCGCTCGTCGATCTCCGGCGCTTCGACGTGGCCGACTCCGACGGCCACGGCGCGGCGCCGCACCTGCGGCTCGAGCCTCTCTCGCGCCTCCGCGTCCAGACGCTTGGAATCGTCCAGGCCCGGCAGAACGCAATCCGGCGGCAGTATCACCGCCGCGGCGACGACCGGGCCGGCGAGGCACCCGCGCCCGACCTCGTCCACGCCAGCCACGAGACGATAGCCGCGGCGGGCGAGCTCGCGCTCGAGGCGCTGAAGATCCGAGAGCCGACCCAGCTCCGCGAAGAAGGCGGAGAGCGGGTCGACGGGCACGAGGGGTCGGGGCTCCGTCAGTCGGCCGGCTTCTCTTCGGTTCGCTTCTCGTCGATGCGGGCGGCCTTGCCCTTGCGCTGCCGCAGGTAGTAGAGCTTGGCGCGCCGGACCGCGCCCTTGCGCTCGACCTCGATGCGGTCGATGACGGGGGAATGGAGCGGGAAGATTCTCTCGACTCCGATCCCGCTCGAGATCTTGCGGACGGTGAAGGTCTCGCGAACGCCGCCGCCGCGCCGGGCGATGACGACGCCGGCGAAGACCTGGATGCGCTCCTTCTCCCCCTCGCGCACCTTCACGTGCACCCGAACGGCGTCCCCCGGGGAAAAGGCCGGGATGCTCTCGCGCAGGGCGGGTTTCTCGACTTCCAGAAGCGTGTCGCTCATGACGGATTCCTTCGGCGTAAACGCTAAATCTAGTCGATTGGCGAGGGTCATTGCAACCTTCCCTTCGAACCGCGGGCCTCCGGTTCGTCCGCTTCGCCCGGCTCCTCCGGCCGGCGCGCGAGCAGGTCCGGCCGCCGCGCGCGCGTGCGCTCGAGGGCGCGGGCCCGCCGCCAGCGCTCGATCCGCGCATGGTCGCCCGACAGCAGGACTTCCGGCACCGTGAGGCCCCGGAACTCGCGCGGCCGCGTGTAGTGAGGGTAGTCGAGCCGGTCCCGCACGAACGACTCGCGCTCGACCGACTCGGCCCGGCCCACGACGCCAGGAACCCGCCTCGACAAGGCCTCGAGCAGCACCAGCGCCGCCGCCTCTCCTCCGGAGAGTACGAAGTCGCCGACCGAGATCTCCTCGTCGAGCAGTCCGAGCTCGCGCACCCGCTCGTCGATGCCCTCGTATCGGCCGCAGACGAGCAGCAGCCGGCCCCGCCCCGCCAGAGTCTCGACCAGCGTCTGATCGAGGCGCCGCCCGTCGGGAGTCAGGAGCACGCGCCATGCGGTCGGGACGCCCTGGCGCGCCTCGATGGCCGCCGCCACCACGGGCGCCATGAGCACCATGCCCGGGCCGCCCCCGTAGGGCTCGTCGTCCGCCTTTCGATGCCGATCCTGGGAGTAGAGACGCATGTCGGTCACGGTGACCTCGAGGAGGCCGGAACCGATGGCGCGCCCGAGCAGGCTCTCCTCGAGCGGAGAGCGGAAGTAGCCGGGAAAGAGCGTCAGGATCTCGATGCGCATCGGGCGTCCGCTGGCCGCCGACAGTCTAAAGCTCGAAGAGACCCTCGGGAGGGTCGAGCACGACGCGGCCGCCGGACTCGTCGATCTCGACGACGATCGAGTCGACGAAGGGAACCAGAACGCTCTTTCCTTTCGGCGTGGCGACCGTCAGCAGGGGGCCGGCGGCCGTCTGCTCGAGCCGCTCGACGACTCCGAGCGCCCGGCCCGCGGCATCCTCGCAGCGCCATCCCTCGATCCGGTGGCTGTAATAGAAGCCCTCCGGCGCGGGGAACGCTTCGTTCCCGGCGACCAGAAGCTCTCCGCCGGCCAGCGCGCGCGCCGTCTCCGGGTCTTCGATCCCCTCGAACCGCAGTAGGAAGCGGCCGCCGTGCGGCCGGGCGCCGGCGACGACGAGCGGGCGCTCCTCGGCGCCCCGGCGCCACAGCAGGCGGGCGCCGCCCCGAAAGCGCTCCGGGAACGAGGTCGCGACCTCCACCGACACCTCGCCGGACAGACCGTGAGGCCGGCGCACGGTGCCGACCAGGAGCAGGCTCCCCGCGGGCGAATCCGGTGCGGGACTCAGTCCTTCACCCGCACCACCGCGCGCTTGCCCCGCGCGGCGGCCGCGGCGTTGACGAATCCCCGAAGAGCCCGAACGGTCCGTCCTTCGCGGCCGATCAGCCGGCCGCGGTCCGCCTCGGGAACGGCGATCTCGTACACGGCGGTTCCGCCCTCGAAGGTCTCCGTCACCCGGACGTCTTCCGGGCGGTCCGAGAGACGGCGCACGACCGTCTCCACCAGGCGCCGCATCAGGACGCGGCGGCGGCCGCCGGCTCCGGCCTGGCGAGAAGCGACTCGACCGTCGGCGACACGAGCGCGCCGCGCTCGATCCAGTAGCGCGCGCGCTCGCGGTCGAAGGTGAGCGCTCCCGGATTGACGACCGGGTCGTAGGCGCCCAGCTCCTCGAGCACTTCGGCGCGCGCCGTGCGGCGCGAGTCGGAGACGACGATGCGGTAGTAGGGACGGTTTCGAGCGCCCATGCGGCGCAAACGGATCTTGACCATGGTTCCTTTCGTTCTCCTCAGACGTTCGCGAAGCCGGCCATTCTAACCCGAGTCCTCCGGTCGGCAAACCGGCCGCCGCGCCCGGCCCGCGGTCATCCCTTGGGCGAGGGCAGCGGAAGCTTCGAGAAGTCCATCCCGCGGGCCCCCTTGCGGGCCATCTTCATCAGCTTGCGCATCTGCTGATATTGCTTCAGGAGGCGGTTGATCTCGACGACCGACGTCCCCGACCCCGCCGCGATGCGCTTCTTGCGGGAGCCATTGAGGACCTGCGGGTAACGGCGCTCCTCCCGCGTCATCGAGTCGATGATCGCCGACACCCGCGACAGGGCCTTCTCGTCCACCGCCTCCGCCCCGGAAAGCCCGCGGAACGCTCCGCTCTTGGGCAGCAGGTCCACCAGCGACGAGAGCGGGCCCATCTTCTTCATCGACGAGAGCTGTTCCTTCAGATCCTCGAGAGTGAACTCGCCGGAGGCCGAGCGCTCGGCCAGCCGGCGCGCCGAGTCCTCGCCAACCTGGGCCTCCACCTTCTCGATCAGCGTCATGACGTCGCCCAGGCCGAGGATGCGCGAGGCCATGCGGTCGGGGTGGAACGGCTCGAAGTCCTCGGCCTTCTCGCCCACGCCGACGAACTTGATCGGCTTCTCCAGCGTCGAGACGACCGTCAACGCAGCGCCGCCCCGCGCGTCGCCGTCGGTCTTCGTCAGGATGATTCCCGTCAGCGGCAGGACCGCCCCGAAGCCCGACGCCGACCGCACCGCGTCCTGACCGGTCATCGAATCGGCGACGAAGAGAATCTCCTTCGGTGCGACGGCGTCGACGACGGCGCGCACCTCCTGCATCAGCGCCTCGTCCAGGTGCAGGCGCCCCGCCGTGTCCACGATGACCGTGTCCCGCCCGGTCAGCTTCGCCTCGGCGAGGCCCCCGCGGGCGACCTCGACCGGATCGGCGGGCCCGCTCGGCGCGTACACCGGGACCCCGATCTGGCGGCCGAGCGTCTGGAGCTGCGAGACGGCGGCCGGACGCGTGAGGTCCGCCGCGACCAGCAGCGGATAGCGTCCCCGCGTCTTCAGGAGCAGGGCGAGTTTGCCGGCGGACGTGGTCTTCCCCGATCCCTGCAGTCCGACGAGCGCGATCACCGCCGGCCGGCCCGAGAGGTCCACGTCGGCGCGGCGCCCCCCGAGCAGCGCGACCAGCTCGTCGCGCACGATTCGCGTGACCTCCTGCGCGGGCGAGAGGTGCTGGAGGACCCTGGCGCCGATCGCCTTTTCCTTGACCCGCGCCATGAACGGGCGCACCACGGGAAGCGCCACGTCCGCTTCCAGCAGCGACAGGCGAATCTGGCGCAGCGCCGTGTCGAGGTGGTGCTCGGTCAGGTGACCCTCGCCGCGCAGCTCCTTGAAGACGCCCTGAATCCGCTCGCCCAGCCCCTCGAACATTCGCTCGCCTCCCTCCGGCGGCCGGCAAACCGCCGAAACGCCAAGAATACCGCCCCTTTTCGAGGAGCCGCCGCGCCCCGGTGCCAGTTGACAGGGGGTCCCGATGGGATATCATTCCCGCTCGATTTTTCCCTGTGGATTTTTTTTGCGCTGGAAAAGCGGGAGACGAAAGAAGGAGATGAGGTTTATGAAGAAGTTTCTGACCCTGGGCCTCGTGGCGGTGCTCGGCACGGCACTCGTGACGGGCTGCAAGAAGAAGGAAGAGGCCGCCCCTGCGGAAACGACCACCACCGAGGCTCCGGCGGTCGTTGAGGAAACGAGCACGACGGCCACCACGACGGCCACGACGGCGACCGGCACCGAGTCGACGGCGACGACCACGACCACGACCGCCACGACGACGACCGCCACGACGACGCCTTCGAAGTAGCCCTTCTCGACGAAAGAAACGGAATCCCAGAGGCCCCCGCGAAGGGGCCTCTTCTTTTTTGGACGTCTCGGTGCTTCCTCTCTGGACGGGAATCCTCCTGGCGGCTGCGGCCGCGGCCCTGGCGGTCGATTCTCTCCGCGCGCGATCTCGCGCCGCCCGACTGGCGGAACGCCTCGCCGCGCGCGAGCGCGAGACCCACCTGCTCGCGGAGTCTCCGGATCCGGGCACGATTCTGCGGCGCGCCTACGAGGCGGCGGCGAACCTGCTGCCCATTTCCCGCTTCGACCTCTACACCATCGACGACGCGGGCCGCGTCGAAGAGGCCTGGACGCTCGGGGGAGAAAAGGAGCATCGCTTTCCCCGGCGCGATCCTTCCAGCCCCTATCGCGGCCAGGCGATCGACTCCCCGCGCGTCAAGGAGCTGACCGCGACGGAGACGGGCCTCTCGTTCGCGCCCCGGGATCTGCTCGCCGGAGGCCCCGCGACCTCGCGGCTCCGGCTCCCGCTGTATTCCGGCGACCGTCTCGTGGCCCATCTCGACCTGGCGAGCCCGGGCTCGATCGACGACCGCGCCAAGGCGGAGGTGCGCGCGCTGCTCGCCCCGTTGACCGTCGCCCTTCACGCGTCGCGCAACTGGAGGATTGCGGTGACCGACGAGCTTTCGGGACTCGCGTCCCGCCGTTACTTCGAGAGCCGCCTCGCGGAAGAGTGGGCGCGTCGGGAGCGCTATGGAACCCCGCTCGCCGTCGCGCTCTTCGATCTGGACCGTTTCAAGGGCGTCAACGACAGCCTCGGGCACGCGGCGGGCGACCGCGTCCTGCGCCGCTTCGGAGAGATCGTGCGCCGCGAAATCCGCTCGACCGACGTGGCCTGCCGCTACGGCGGCGAGGAGTTCGCCGTCCTCTTCGCCGAGTCCACCGCCGCGGCTGCGAGCGCCGTCGCCGAGCGCATCCGGCGGGCGCTCAAGCGGCAGGAGTTCGAGTGGGACGGCCACCCGTTCCGCGTCACGGTGTCGGCCGGTGTGGCGGGCTCGGAGCAGACGCGCGAGCGCGCCGGCCTGCTCGTCCACGCCGACAAGGCCCTGTACGCGGCAAAGGAGAAAGGCCGCAACCGCGTCCTCGTGTGGCCGCTGGCGCGCTCGCGGCGCGCCCCGCCGGGCGAAAGGAAGGCGTGACGGGAAACGCCGGGACGTCCTGCCCCGGCGCCCGCCCGTTGGCTATAGTGCTCGGGCCGATGGACGACTCGATCGAGCGCCTCCTCGAGGAGATGATCCTGGCCCAACGCCGCAGGCTCCTCGACATCGCCCGCCGGATCGAGCCCGGCCTCACGCCCGAGGACCTGCTCCAGCCCCACGACCATCCCGGGATCTCGGCCAACCCGGACTTCAACTTCGAGGACGGGATCCTCGCGGGCTACCTCGCGGTGCGCGCCGCCCTGCGGGCCAGCCGGTAGAGAAGAGCGGACAGGCCGCGGCGAGGCGGATCGGCGCGCTCGAGGCTCGCGAGCGTCTCGGCGTGCCGGGCAATCCACCGGCGATCGGACGGGCGGACGCCGAGCTCGGCCAGCCTCGCGCCGCTTTCGCGCGCGAGACGTGCGAGTGCCTCGCGACCGATCATGGCGGCGCGATCCCCGCGGCGGACAGCAGCGATTCGATCGCGTGGTCCCAGGAGAGCGACGCCGCTCGGCGCCGTCCGCTCTCTCCCATTCGGGCCAGGGCTTCCGCCTTGCTCCAGGCGGTCTCGAGCGCGGCCCCGATCGCCTCGGGCCGCGCCGGCACGACGAACCCGGTCTCGCCATGCCGGACGAACTCGAGCGGGCCTCCGGAATCGTCGGTCGTCAGCACGGGCTTGCCGGAGAGGAACGCTTCGAGCGGCACGTATCCCAGATCCTCGCCCGAGGGCGCGACGGCCACCAGCCTGGCGCCGGCGTAGAGGTCCAGCAGCTCCTCGTCGCTCGCCTCGGGCACGAAGCGGATTCGGTCGGCGACGCCGAGCCCGGCGGCCAGCCGGCGCAGGCGCTCCTCGTCCGGACCGCGCCCGACCAGGGTGAGCCGAGCGCTCGGCGCCGAGGCGAGAGCCCGCACGAGCAGATCGGTCCGCTTCCAGGGATCGAACCGGCCGACCGAGAGCGCGTAGTCGCCCGGCGGGCCTCGGCGATATCGCCCCGCAAGCGGCGGCGGGTGGTACAGCGGCTCGCTGTCGATCCCGTTGTAGCGGCGGAGCCGCTCGGCAACGGTTCGGGAGTTCGCGAAGACCCGCCGCGCCTCGGTCAGGCCCACCCGGTCGATCTCGGCGATCGCTTCGCGCGTGCGCCGGTCCTCCTCCGACGCGGTCAGGTCGCTGAAGGGCGTCCCGAACTGGTCGTACGCCTGGCGGTACTGATGGATGAGCCACACGATCTTGTTCGGGTGGCGGGCGGCGTAGCTGGGAAAGCGCGTGGCGATGATGGCGTCGACGGGGCGCCCGCCGACCTCCGTCAGGTCGAGCATCCGCCAGCCGAGCGCGCCGCGGACCAGGTCGAACCGCTCTCTCTCGATCAGCGGCAGGGTCAGCAGGTCCGCCTCGACGCCGCGGCGACACAGCTCCTCCGTCAGGCGCCGGACGTGCTTCTCGGCCCCGCCCTGCACGAAGGGCGTCTGAACGGCGAGCACGAGGACGCGAGGGCCGCGCTTCATCGAGAACTCGAGCGGTCCGCGGCGCGCGGCCCGGCGCGTGGCGAGAAGGCGCCGAAAGAGCGAGCCAAAGGGCTCAATCACCGACCGCGCGAGGCGCCCGCGCGATCAAGGCATAGTCCTGCGGCCCGAACAGGAGGCGGTTCAGCTTCGCGTCGTTTTCCGTGGCCTCGACCAGGCGCTCGCCGGGAGGCAGGGCCGCCCGGTACTCGATGCGGGTGTCGACGAAGCCGGCCGCCTCGGCCAGAAACGAGAGCGCCGCGGCCGGAACGGGGCGCACGTGCGTCGGATCGAGAAAGAAGGCGCGCAGCGCCGAGAGCGAGTCCGTGTTGATCGTCTCCGCGATCAGCACGCCTCCCGGCCGCAGCGCCCTCCTCGCGCGCGCCAGAAAGGAGAAGATCCGGCCCGCCGGCCAGTGCTCGACGACCTGAAAGGCCACGACGGCGCCGAGGCTCTCCTTCGGTTTGCGCTCGACGAGCTCCGGCGCGCTGCCCTCCTCGACATCGAGCCCCGCTTCCCGGCACAGACGCACACAGACGGGACTCGATTCGATGCCGGAGGCGGCGATCCCCTCTTCGCGCAGCAGGGCCAGGAACTCGCCTCGCCCGCAGCCGACGTCGAGAACCGGCCCCGGAAGGCCGCGGAGAAAAACGAGGTAGGCGCGCTGCCCCTCCGCGACCACGGCCGGGGCCCCCCGAAAGCGCTCCTCGAACAGGCTGTAGACGCCCGCGGGAATCTCTTCCTCGGGCATCGGGGCGGAGGGAGCGGAAATCGCCGGCCCCCGGCCTGCGACTCCCTCGAGCACGGCGAGCCGGGCGTCCTGGACCGCCGTGCGGCGCCGCCAGTCCGCGGACTCCCGATCGGCCGCTTCGCGCAGGCGCGCGAGACGGCCCTCCCAATCCCGCTGAAGGCGCAGGAAGGCCTCGAGCGTCAGGGTGTTGAACGCCGCCTGGTCGCGCCAGAGGAAGCGGAAGCCGCGAAGCAATGTCCTCTTGAGCCCGAAGAGGCGCGCGCCCTCCGGGACCGAAGGCGTCAGATGCTGTTCGGCCCGGCGCAGCGGATCCGGCGCACCCGCCTCCGGCTCCGTCTCGGGCAGCGTCGCCGGCACCGCCTTCGCCACGGCGGCCCGAATCTCGTCGGCCAGCTCCTGCTCGAGCGTCTTGCCTGACTCCACGACTCCTCTTCTCCTCGGCGCCGCCGACGGAATCCTAGCCGCTCGGCGCGGCCGCGCTGCTCGCCGCCCGGTCCTGCTCGGCAAGTCGAACCAGCTCGAGCGCCAACGCGATCAGAACCGGACCCAGGAACAGCCCGATCATCCCGAAGGCCGCCAGCCCGCCCAGCACGCCGAGAAAGACGGCCAGGGTCGAGATCCGGGCCTGTCCGGAGATCAGCAGAGGCCGCAGGATGTTGTCCGCCGTGCTCACGACGAGCGCGCCCCAGACGGCGAGGAAGATTGCCCAGCCCCAGCGCCCCTGCGCGCCGAGAAGCAGGGCCCCCGGGACCCACACGAGCGCCGTGCCGCCGAACGGGATCAGGGAGCAGACCGCGGCGAGGACCCCGAAGACGACCGGCGACGGAAGCCCCGAGATGCCGAAGGCGGCTCCGAGGAGCGCGCCCTGGACGAGCGCGGTCAAGAGCGCTCCCAGCACGACGGCCCGGGTCACCGAGGAAAGGTGAGCGGCCAGCCGGCGCTTGAGGGTCTCGTCGGCGGGAATCAGGCGGATCACCCGCTCGGCGACCTCGTCGCCGTCGCGAATGAAGAAATAGAGCAGGAAGAGAGTCAGAACGGCGCCGAAGACGACGTCGAGCGCGCCCATGAAGATGCCGCGCGAGCCGGCGATCAGGAGCTGGACGGTTCGACGGAGGAGGTCGACGAGCCACTGTTGAAACTGATCGGTCGTCACCGGGACCCTCTCCTGAACCTTGTGAAGGAGCCGGTCGATCACCGGGATCTGGAGGATGTCGCTCGGCCGGGCGACCTTGTACTGGTCGGCCATGGCCGAGAGCTTCGACAGCAGCTCGGAGCCCTGATTGACGAAGGCGACGATGAGCAGCGCGGCCGGCACGACGATTCCCGCGATCGCCGCGGCCGTCAGCGAGAGCGCGGCCGCGCCCCTGCGTCCCTTGAAGCGGGCCCGCAGCCGCCGGTTGACCGGGTCGAGCAGGAACGCGAGCAGGAGAGCCCAGAGAATCGGCGAGAGGAACGGCCGGAAGACTTGGAAGAGCGCCCAGGCGAGGGCGCCCGCGAAGGCCAGCGCGAAGACCCGCGAAGTGAAGGTCCGGTCTCTCGTCATGAACGCCTTGCGCCGATGCTAGCATCGCCCGGGTGATTGCTCCCGACGCTCCCCCGACCTCGAGCGCGCGCCTGCTCGCGGCCGACATCCTGCGCGAGGAGGCCCGCCGCGAGGGATTCGCCCGCGTCGGGATCTCGCGCGCGGGCGAGCCTCCCGGCTTCTCGCGCCTGCGCGCCTGGCTCGAGGCGGGCCTGCACGCCGGGATGAAGTACCTCGAGCGAACCCGCGACGTCCGAGCCGACCCGTCCCGGATCCTCGCGGGAGCCCGCTCGATCGTCTGCCTCTCCTTCCCTCACTCGGCGCAGCCCTTCCGGGCGCCCGACGGCGCCGAGGTCGCCCGTTACGCCCGGGGCCCCGACTATCACGGCGTGCTGCGCCGGCGCGCCGAGCGCGTGGCCGCCCGGGCTTCTGGCCGAATCGCGACGTCCTTCGCCTACCGCGTCTGCGTGGACTCGACGCCGCTTTCCGAGCGCTCGTTTGCGGCCGCCGCAGGGCTCGGCTGGATCGGCAAGAACGGATGTCTGATCGATCCGGACCGCGGCTCCTCCCTGCTCCTGGCCGAGATCGTGACCGATCTCGACCTTCCTCCCGACGAGCCGATCGCCGAGCAATGCGGGTCCTGCGTGCGATGCCTGGACGCCTGCCCCACGGACGCGTTCGTCGCGCCGGGCCTCCTCGACGCGGCCCGATGCCTGTCCTACTGGACGATCGAGCACCGCGGCCCGCTTCCCGATCGCGTCAAGCAGGCGCTGGGCGCCCGGGTCTTCGGCTGTGACGTCTGCCAGGAGGTCTGTCCCTGGAACGCTCCATCGCGCGACCGCGCGCCCGCAGCCGCCTGGGGAGACGGCGGCGACGCCGGACCCCCTCCCCCGACCCGCTCGGAATGGCTCGCGATGGGGCCGGGGCAATGGCGCCGGCGTTACGGCTCGACGGCGTTGAACCGCGCCGGCCGCCGCGGGCTGCAGAGAAACGCCGCCGCCTCGGCCGGCTCCGTCGGGGATCGGGCGACCCTGCCGGCTCTGAAGCGCGCGGCGCGCGTCGAGGAGGCCGGACTCTCGGACGCCGCGGACTGGGCCGTGAGGAACCTCGCCTCCGGCGGGTAGACTGGCAGGCCCCGCTGCGAAAGGATTCTCCATGGACCTTCAGTCGCTGATCTTCCTGGCCCTGTTGCTCCTCTCGCTCGCGCTCTCCGCCTTCTTCGCGGGAGCGGAGACGGCGCTGGTCTCGCTCGGGCGCATCGACCTGCAGCGCATGCGCGAGGCGGGCGATCCCAAGGGCCGCCTGATCGGCGACCTCAAGGCGCAGACCCCGCGCCTGCTCGCCACGATCCTGATCGGCCAGAACCTCTTCGTCAGCTCCGCCTCGGCACTGGCGACGGCCCTCGCCACGAATTGGATCGGCGAGAAGTACGGCGTGCCGATCGCGATCGCCTTCTCCACGGTCGCGCTCTTCATCTTCGCCGAGATGACGCCCAAGGCGATCGGCGCGGCCTCCCCGGTCGAGATCTCCCGGGCCGTCGCGGTTCCGCTCGCCGCGGTCATGAAGGTCCTCTCCCCGATCGCGACCCTTTGCGTGCGCCTGACCACCCGCGCCCTGCGGACGTTCGGCGTGCCCCAGCGGGAGCCGACCCTGACGGAGGAAGAGATGAAGAGCGTCTTCAACCTCGGGGCGGCGGAGGGGGCGATCCTGCCGGAGGAGCGCCGGCGGCTTCACCGGGTGCTCGAGTTCGGCGACAAGACGGTTCGCGATCTGATGGTTCCCCGCACCCGGGTGATCGCGCTGCCCGACACGGCGGGTTTCGACGACGTCCGGATGCTGCTGCGCGAGCACAAACTCTCCAGGCTCCCGATCTACCGCGGCACGCTCGACAACGTCGTCGGGATCCTGCACGCCAAGGACCTCTTCGATCTTTCCGACGAGGAGGAGCGCCGCTTCCGCCTCGCCGAGTACGTGGATCCGCCTCTCCTCGTGCCCGAATTCCAGCGCGCCGACGACCTCTTCCGGGAGATGCGCCGCCGCCGCAAGCACATGGCAATCGTCGTGGACGAGCACGGCGGAACGGCGGGCGTCGTGACGATCGAGGACGCCATCGAGGCGCTGCTCGGGCCGATCCAGGACGAGTTCGACGAGGAGGAAGGGCCGGGCTTCGTCCCCGCGGGCGACCGGACCTATCTGCTGGACGGCGGCTTCCGGCTCCAGGCCCTGGAGGAGCAGTTCGGCGTGGCCCTGCCGCGGGAAGAGGCCGAGACGATCGCGGGCCACCTGATGCTGCGCTTCGGACGGATTCCGCGAAAGGGCGAACGATGGAAGGGGCGCTTCGCGGACTTCATCATCGAGGACGCGACACCGACCGCGGTCAAGCAGGTGCGCATGATCCTCAGGGAGAAGAAGAGTTGAGGGCCGGCCTTCCCCTCGAGGCCGCAGCCGGACCGGCGAAGGAGGCGCTTTGGACACCAGACCGGTCGTTCTGATTCGGGGCGACGGCGTCGGGCCCGAGGTGGCCGACGCCGTGGTCGCGATCCTCGAGCGGGCGAGAGCGCCTCTGCGCTTCGAGGAGGCCGTCATCGGCCGCGAAGCGGAGAAGCGGGAGGGCGATCCCCTGCCTCCCCGGGTTCTGGAGCTCCTCCGGAAGCACCGGGTCGCTCTGAAGGGACCGGTCGGAACGCCGATCGGAACGGGCTTCGGCTCGGTCAACGTCCGATTGCGCAAGGAGCTGGATCTCTACGCCAATCTGCGCCCCGTGCGAAACATCCCGGAGGTCCCCACCCGATTCTCGGGCGTCGACCTGGTGGTCATCCGCGAGAACACGGAAGACCTCTATGCCGGGCTCGAGCACACGGTCGTGCCCGGCGTCGTCGAATCCCTCAAGATCATCACCGAAGCCGCCTCGACCCGGATCGCGCGCTACGCCTTCGAGTACGCGCGGCGTCACGGGCGGCGGCGCGTCACCGCCGTTCACAAGGCCAACATCATGAAGCTCTCGGACGGCCTCTTTCTCGACTGCTTCCGCCGGGCGGCGGAGGATTATCCCGACATCCAGGCCGACGACCGGATCGTCGACGCGCTCTGCATGCGTCTGGTCATGAGCCCCGAGACCTTCGACGTCCTGCTCCTGGAGAATCTCTACGGCGACATCGTGTCGGACCTCGCCGCGGGCCTCGTCGGAGGCCTCGGCCTGGTGCCGGGAGCGAACCTGGGAACCGCCGCCGCCGTTTTCGAGGCGGTGCACGGCACCGCGCCCGACATCGCGGGGCAGGACCGCGCGAATCCGACCGCCCTGCTGCTCTCGGCGATCCTGATGCTGGAGCACCTGGAGCTTCCCGAAGTCGCCGCGCGGGTCGAGAAGGCCCTCCACGCGACGCTCGCCGCCGGGATCCGCACGCCGGACATCGGGGGCTCGAGCGGCACGCGCGCCTTCGCGAAGGCGGTCGCGGAGCGCCTGACGTAGGCTCCGCCCGCCGATGGAAGGGACGCCCCGCCGCGGCCGCTTCCCCGCTTCCCCCGACGAAGAGATCTGGCCCGACAGGCCCTTCGACGCCGTGGAGGCATTCGGCCGGCGCGCGCCGCTCGAGGTCGAGATCGGAAGCGGCAAGGCGCGGTTCCTGATCGAGTCGGCCCGGCGCAACCCGGCCCACGACTTCCTGGGCCTCGAACTGTCGCTTTCCTACTACCGGATTTGCCGCGAGCGTCTGGCCCGCGCCGGACTGTCGAACGCCCGAATCGTGCGCGCCGACGCCCGGCGGTTCGCGCAGGAGGCTCTGCCCGCCGGCTCGGTGCGCGCCTTCCACGTCTACTTCCCCGATCCGTGGCCGAAGAAGAAGCAGCGCAAACGGCGTCTCCTCGACGGCCCGGGCCTCGAGATTCTCGCCTCGCGCCTCGAGCCTGGCGGACTGCTGCGGATCGCGACCGACCACGCCGGGTACGCCGCGGCGATCGAGCCGGCTCTCGAGACCGTGCCCGATCTCGAGCGGCTCGACTGGGGCGCCCTGCCCGCGCCTCCCGAGACCCACTACGAGATCAAGTACCGGTCCGAAGGCCGGCCGATCGGGAGGTTTCTCCTGCGCCGGCGGTGACCGCGGGCCGCCGCCGAAGGCGGCCCGCCCGTCTCCGTCAGGGCTCCTGGGGCGGCAAACCTTCGAAGGACGTCACGCGCTGCAGGAATCGAACGAAGTACTGGGTTCCCGACACCAGGGCCACGGCGACCACGACCCAGAGGGCGGCCTTTCCGGGAGTCACGAAGACCTCGTGCCGCAGCGCGAGGATCAGGAGCGAAGCGGCCAGCACCTGCGAGAGCATCTTCGCCTTTCCCCAGCCGGAGGCGGAGATCACGATGCCCTGTTCCGAGGCGATCGACCGCAGCCCCGAGACCGCGAATTCGCGCCCGACGATGACGGCCACCATCCAGGCCGGAGCGAGCCCCAGCTCGACCAGGGAGATGAAGACGGCCGAGATCAGCAGCTTGTCGGCGATCGGATCGAGCAGGGCTCCGAACGTGGTGGTCTGGCCGTGCCGGCGGGCGAGCCACCCGTCCAGGAAGTCCGTGGCGGTGGCGGTCAGGAAGATCACGAGGCCGACCGTCTCGCGCCCGTCGAACTTGGTGAGAAGGACGACCACCAGGAAAGGGACGAGAAAGATTCGGAACAGGGTCAGGGAGTTTGGAAGGTTGAGTTTCAAGGCAAAGTCGGTCTTCGGGTCCGTCGTCGGGCGTCGAAAGGGCGGACAGACGGAGCGGCCGCGCGCGGCCGGCTATCGACTCCCGACGACCGACTGCCCATAATACCCTCATGAACCTGCCCTGCCCGGTTCACTCGGGCAAACTGGCCCACCGGGGCTGTCACTATTGCCGCAAGCCGATCTGCCGCCTCTGCGAGCTGCAGATGCGCGGGCACCTCTACTGCTCGCCGCGCTGCGCCCGCGAGGACGGACGCCGGACCTTCTGGAGGCCCTTGCGGGAGCGCTTTGCCCGGCCGGTCCCGCCGCGCCTGGCCCTTGCGGCCGTGGCGCTCGGCGTCGCCGCTCCGATGGTGCTCGCCCTGCGCACGGTCGGAGAGCTCGACCGGCTGAGTCTCCAGGCCTCGCCACCCCCGCCGCTGCGCCGCATGCCCGCGGCGCGGATCGAGAGCGTGACGGCGGGCCCCTCGGGAACCCGCATCGAGGGGAGCGCCTCTCCGGGCGCGGCGGTCTTTCTCTTCGCCTCGAGAGGCTATGTGGCTTCCGTCCCCGTGGAGAACGGGCGCTTCCGCTTCGACGGCGTGGCCCAGGACGGGCCGTACCGCATCGGGATTCTGCCACTGTCGCCCGAAGCGCCGGCTTCTTCGCCGGCGCCGCCCGTGGCGCGACCGCCGGCGACCGAGACCTCCGCGGCGATCGAAAGGCGGACGGCGCCGCCGCCCTCGCCCGCCCCGCCGGGGCGCGATTCCCTGCGCGGCGCCGACGCGCTGCTGGCCGCCGAGCCGGCGATCCCGGACCTGACGCGGGGCCCCGAGGACCGTCCCGAGCTCGTCGTGTCCTTCGACGCCGGCTCCTCAGACCGCGGCGCCCGGCAGATCCTCGACGCGTTGCGCGCGCGGGGGATCCGCACCACGATCTTTCTGACCGGCGACTTCATCCGGCGCCACCCGGACCTCGCTCGCCGGATCGCGCAGGACGGCCACGAAGTGGGCAACCACACGGACACGCATCCGCACCTGACGACGTACGCCCGGGACGGGCGGCAGGCGACCCGGCCGGGCGTCGACCGCGCGTTCCTGGCGGGACAGCTCACCGCCACGGCCGCCGCCTGGCGCGCGGCCACGGGGCGTGCCATGGCGCCCCTCTGGCGCGCCCCGTACGGGGAACAGAACCCCGAGATCCGCCGCTGGGCGGCCCAGGAGGGCTACTGGCACGTGGGCTGGACGGGAGGCCGGGCGGGGCTCGACGGCCTCGACTGGGTGAGCGATCCCGCCTCCCGCGCCTACCGCAGCGCGGGTCGAGTGGTCGACCGGCTCGTCTCGCACGCCGAGAACGGCGGGATCATCCTGCTGCATCTGGGCAGCGACCGGGAGGACCCCGTGGCGCCGCACGTGGCGGGGTTGCTCGATTCGCTCTCGGCGCGCGGCTTCCGCTTCGCGCGCGCGTCGGAATTCCTGACCCGAACGGGCCTCACCGAGGACCGTCTCCTGGCGCTCGCGTCGCGCGGCCGTTCGACCGCGCCTTGAGCCTTCACCTCGGGACCGACGGCTGGCGGGGCCTGCTGGCGGAAGACTGCACCTTCGAGGAGATCCGGCGGGTGACGCGGGCGACCGCGCGGTGGCTCTTTTCGGAGCCGGCCGCGCCGAGCGCGCGGCGCGTGGCCGTCGGGTACGATACGCGCTTCCTCTCGCCCGAGCTCGCCCGCGCCGCGGCCGAGGCCTTCGCGGCCGCCGGCATCGACGCGCTCCTCTCGGATCGCCCGATCCCGACGCCGGCGGTCTCCTACACCGTTCGACGCCTCGGGCTCTCCGCGGGCGTCTCGATCACCGCCAGCCACAATCCGGCCGTCTACAACGGCTTCAAGATCAAGGCGGCCTTCGGCGGAAGCGCGCCTCCCGAGACCTACGAAGCCGTCTCCCGCGAGCTCGGAAAGCCCGCTCCGGCGGCCGCCCGGCCCGGAAGAATCGAGACGCTCGACCTCTACACGCCCTACCGCGAGCGCCTGGCCTCGATCGTCGATCTTCGCAGAATCCGCGACGCGGGTCTGCGCGTCCTGTCGGACGCGATGCACGGGGCGGCCGGGTCCCTGGTCAGCGAGATCGCCGGCGGCGGCAAGACCCAAGTGATCCCGTTTCGCGCCGAACGCGACGCGCTCTTCGGAGGCGTCCATCCCGAGCCGATCGCCTCGAACCTCTCCGCGGCCGCCGAGCGCGTGCGCGCGGAGGGACTCGATCTCGCGGTCGCCAACGACGGGGACGCGGATCGGCTGGGCGTTCTCGATCGCCGCGGGGATTTCGTCTCGCCGCACCGGATCCTGGCGCTGCTTCTCCTGCACGCCTTCCGGCGACGGGGCCTCTCGGGCGGGATCGCGAAGACCTTCTCGACGTCGATCCTCATCGACCGGGTAGCCTCGGCGCTCGGCGCGCCCCTCCGGGAGACGCCGATCGGCTTCAAGCACATCGCGGAATTCATGACCCGGGGCGAGGTCGCCGCGGGAGGCGAGGAGAGCGGCGGCTACGCGTTCTCCTTCCACCTGCCCGAGCGCGACGGTGTGCTCGCGGCGCTCGTTCTCCTCGAGAGCCTCGCGGTTTGCGGGCGCGGCCTCGACGAGGCCCTCGAAGAGCTCTCTCGCGAGTTCGGCTCTTTCGCCTACGGGCGCCGGGACGTCTCCCTGCCCGTGCCCGTGATCCGCCGCTTCCTGGAGGAGGTCCGCAAGGCGCCGCCCCAGCGCGTCGCGGGCGAGCCCGTGACGGGCGTCGAAGACCTCGACGGCGTCAAGTACCTCTTCGGCGGCCGCGGCTGGCTCCTCCACCGCCTCTCGGGCACCGAGCCGATGATCCGCCTCTACTGCGAGCACGAGGACGCGGGACTCGTCGAGCGCGCGCTCGACGAAGCGGCGCGGCGTCTTGCCGAATTCCGCTAGTTCGTGAACGCGGCGGTGTCCGCGCCGCCGCAAAGGCGCGCCGGATCGCTCCGGTCGTTGTGGTAGGTCTTCACCGCTCCGGTGCTCGGATCCGTCACCGTCAGTGTGTACTCGAGGTCCGTGAGCCCGGTGTGGAACACCCAGAAGAATCCGCCGGGAAGTGACGTCGCGTCCACCATCTTCGCGAACACCTCCGGAAACGCCGGGTCGCCGGTGAATGCCGGGAGGCTGAAGTAGCCCCACCTCGCGTCCTGCGGGATCGCGACTCCCGCTGCAACCCGCCCCGTCCTCGGATCCGTCGCCGTCAGCGTCGCCTGGAATCGGTCGAGAAGCGTCAGCGACGCGTTCGCGATCTGGGTCGGCGCGCGCGCTTCGAGAGCAGGTCGGCTCGCGCTGCCGGTCTCGTTGTCCGGCCCGAACGTCGCCGTGTCCGCGCCGCCGCAAAGCTCGCTCGGATCGGCGCGGTCGTTGCGATAGGTCTTCTGACGCCCGGTCGCCGTATCCAGAACCGACAGCGTGTACTGAAGATCCGTCAGGCCGCTGTGGAAGAGCCAGAACCCCTGTCCCGGGATCGCCCTGGCGTCGGCCATCTTGACGA
>JBLMXY010000035.1:0-3986 GCA_050257975.1 Acidobacteriota bacterium | reverse complement strand
AGTCGGAGCGTCGCGGATTATACGGACGCCTCTCCGGCGCATCGTTGTACGCTGTGCCGGCTTGCCACTCACACCCGGAGAGCGTCTCGGCCCCTACGAGGTCCTCGCGCCGATCGGCGCGGGCGGGATGGGCGAGGTCTGGCGCGCGCGAGATCCGCGGCTCGGGCGGGACGTCGCGATCAAGGTGCTGCCCGCCTCCTTCTCCGCCGACCCCGATCGCCTCCGCCGCTTCGAGCAGGAGGCGCGCGCCGCCGGGGCGCTCAATCACCCGAACCTGACCGCCGTCTACGACGTCGGCGAGCACGAGGGATCTCCGTACGTCGTTTCGGAGCTCCTCGAGGGAGAGACACTCGGGAGGCGGCTCGCCGCCGGCGCGTTGCCGCCGCGCAAGGCGACGGAGATCGCGGTTCAGATCGCACACGGACTCGCCGCGGCGCACGAGAAGGGGATCGTGCACCGGGACCTGAAACCCGAGAACCTCTTCCTCGGCAAGGACGGCCGCGTGAAGATCCTCGATTTCGGTCTGGCGAAGCTCGTCCGGCGCGCGGACGAGAACGAGGCGACCTCAGCGCCGACCGCCTCGCCCGGCACGGAGCCCGGCGTCGTCCTCGGAACCGTGGGCTACATGTCGCCGGAGCAGGTCAAGGGCCTGCCCGCCGACCATCGGTCCGACGTTTTCTCCTTCGGCACGATCCTGTACGAGATGCTCTCGGGCCGCCGCGCGTTCCAGCGCGACACGGCCGCCGAGACGATGACGGCGATCCTGAAGGAGGACCCGCCCGATCTCGCGGAGTCCGGGCTGAAGATCTCTCCCGGGCTCGACCGGATCGTCCGGCACTGTATCGAGAAGAACCCGAGCGAGCGGTTCCAGTCGGCGAGCGACCTCGCCTTCGACCTCCAGGCGCTTTCGAGCGCGGCGCTGCCGGCGCCCGCCGCAAAGGCACGGACCGCCGGGCGTCGTCCCTGGCTCGCAGCCGCCGGCATCGCGCTCCTCGCGATCTACTCCGCCGCTCTCTTCTGGGCGGGCCGCCGGACACGCTCCGAGGGAGTCCCGGAGTTCGAGCAACTGACCTTCCGCCGCGGGCTGCTTCGGCAGGCGCGGTTCGCCCCGGACGGCCAGACGATCGTCTACGCGGCGGCGTGGGACGGGAAGCCGCTCGCCCTCTTCTCGACGCGGCCCGGAAGCATCGGGTCGAACGCCTTCGAGCTGCCGAGCGCCGGGATCCTCGCGATCGCTTCGACGGGCCAGATGGCGCTTCAGCTCGGGGCCCACGCCACGGAACCCTACGTCTCGTTCGGAACGCTCGCGGAGTCTCCGCTCACGGGAGCCGAGACGCCGCGCGAGATCCTGCAGGGCGTGCAGTGGGCGGACTGGTCGCCCGACGGCAAGAGGATCGCCGTCGTGCGCGACATCGGGGGCCGCAATCGCCTCGAGTCTCCGGTTGGAAAGGTCCTTTACGAGACGTCCGGATGGATCGGAGACCCCCGGTTCTCGCCGGACAGCGATGTGATCGCCCTCGTCAACCACTGGTCGCGCACCGGAGACATGGGCTCGGTCATGCTCGTCGGCCGGGACGGCAAGTCGAGAACGCTTTCCGATGGATGGTCGAGCCTGCAGGGGCTCGCCTGGCGCCCCGACGGGCGCGAGGTGTGGTTCACGGGAACGAAGTCGGGCGGCAACCGCGCCCTCCATGCCGTGACCCTCGCCGGGACCGAGCGGCTGGCGTACCGGCAGGGAGGCTCTCTCACCCTCCAGGACATTTCCCGGCAGGGAGAGGTGCTTCTCGCGACCGACGACCTGAGAATGGGGATCGCGGGGCAGTTTCCCGGAGACTCTCGAGAGAGGGACCTCTCCTGGCTCGATTTCTCGGCGATTCGCGACCTGTCTCCGGACGGCGCCCGGATCCTGTTCGACGAGTCGGCCGAAGGAGGGGGCCCGGACGGAACCATCTACGTGAGAAAGACCGACGGGTCACCGCCCGTGCGGCTCTCGTTCGGCGTCGCGATCGCGCTCTCGCCGGATGGCCGCTGGGCCCTCGCCGCCAACCCGAAGACGCGCAACACCCTGCGCCTCCTGCCGGTCGGTCCCGGGGAGCCCCGGCAGCTCTCTCCCGAACGGTTCACCATCGAAGGAGCATCCTGGTTTTCGGATGGAAGGACGATCCTGGTCGCCGGGACCGAGCCGGGCCATGGCATGCGCCTGTACGTGCAGGATGTGAGCGGGAGAGACCCGGCTCCGCGGCCGGTCACGCCCGAGGGCGTGCGCCTGATCCCCTACTCGCAACTGATATCGCCGGACAACAGGCTCGTCGTCGTCATCGCTCCGGACGGGGTCCCGAAGCTGTTTCCGATCGCCGGCGGCGAGCCGCGCCCCATTCCCGGTCTCGCGGCGGACGAGCTGCCGTGCGCCTGGGACGGGAGCGGCCGCTTCCTGTTCGTCTACCGCCCCGGAGAGCTGCCGGCGCGCATCTCGCGGATCGAGGTCGCGACCGGCGCGCGGCAGCCATGGAAGACGTTGATGCCGGCCGATCCGACGGGCGTGACGTTCATCCGCCCTCCCCACTTCTCGCGCGACGGCGAGGCCTGCGCTTACAGCTACTCGCGGCGTCTCTCGAACCTCTATCTCGTGCGAGGGCTGCGATGACTCTCACCGCCGGGACTCGCCTCGGCCCTTACGAGATCCTCGCTCCCATCGGCGCGGGCGGAATGGGCGAGGTGTGGCGGGCTCGCGATCCGCGTCTCGGGCGCGAGGTGGCGATCAAGGTGCTGCCCGCCTCCTTCTCTGCCGACGCGGACCGTCTGCGCCGCTTCGAGCAGGAGGCGCGCGCGGCGGGGATCCTCAACCACCCGAACCTGACGGCCGTCCACGACATCGGCACTCACGAGGGCGCGCCGTACGTCGTCCAGGAGCTGCTCGAAGGCGAGACGCTGCGCCAGGCGCTGGCCGGCGGGAAGCTCTCCGCGCGACGAGCGATCGACTACGCGATACCGATCGCGCGTGGCCTGGCGGCCGCGCACGAGAAGGGGATCGTCCACCGGGATCTGAAGCCCGAGAACATCTTCGTCACGCGAGACGGGCGAGTGAAGATCCTGGACTTCGGGCTGGCCAAGCTGATGGCGGCGGACGGGAGACCAGAGGCGACGAACCTCCCGACCGCGACCGCGGGAACGGAGCCCGGAGTCCTGCTCGGCACGCTCGGGTACATGTCGCCCGAACAGGTGAAGGGAAAGCCGGCCGATGCGCGGTCGGACATCTTCGCGTTCGGGGCGATCCTCTACGAGATGCTCTCGGGACAGAGGGCGTTCCACGGCGACTCCGCGGCCGAGACGATGTCGGCGATCCTGCGGGAAGAACCTCCCGACCTTTCGGTCACCAACCAGAACATCCCGCCGGGTCTCGAGCGGATCGTGCGGCACTCGATCGAGAAGAACCCCGAGCAGCGCTTCCACTCGGCACATGACCTCGCCTTCGACCTGGAGATGCTGTCGGGTATATCGGCGCCCGTCCGGCCGGCGCCGCCGCGCCGGGCCGTCGGAACCTGGCTTCTGCCCGCCGCCGCCGCGGTCGTCGCGCTGGCCGCCATCGCGGGCGCGTATGCGATTGGACAGAAGAAGGGAAAGGCGTCGAGGCCCGGGGGCGTCTCCTTCTCCCAGCTGACGTTCCGGCAGCAGCCGATCTTCAATGCCCGGTTCGCCGCCGACGGAAAAACCGTGGTCTACAGCGCGGCCGTTTCGGGCAACACGCCGGAGATCTTTTCCCTTCGCCCCGAGTACCCCGGCGCGACCCCGCGCGGGTTGCAGGGAGCCCATCTCCTGTCGGTTTCCTCGCGGGGAGAGCTGGCCGTGCTGGCGCATGCGCGTTATCTGCGTCACCAACTCTTCGAAGGCACGCTGGCCAGAATGCCGCTGGAGGGCGGAGCGCCGCGCGAGATCCTGGAGCACGTGCGCGAGGCGGACTGGTCGCCGGACGGCTCGGATCTGGCGGT
>JBLMXY010000034.1:0-6373 GCA_050257975.1 Acidobacteriota bacterium | reverse complement strand
CGCGAGTCGGTCTTCGCCTGCCGCACCGGCGGCATGCCCGGCAGCGGGAAGGGATCGTCCAGGGCTTCGATGCGGACGCGGGAAACGGGGCGCCGCGTCTTCTCGTCCACGACGACGCCGACGATCCCGGTCTCCGGCGCAAGCACGAGATCGGCGCGGGCGGTCTCTCCCCCTCGGATTCGAACGGCGTCGCGCCTTGCCACGCGGTCGCCGTTCTCGACCGAGGCCTTCAGGCTCGCGAGTCCCTCCGGCAGGGCGTCGATCCGGTAGCGCCCCGAATCGTTCGTCAGCGCGGCGGCCTCGCCCGCGACCACGATCGCGCCGGCGACCGGCTTGCCCGAGGGGTCGGCCAGCGTGCCTTCGACGCTTCCGCCGCGCCTGGCGACGACTCGCTGGCCGGACTGCGCGCGCGCAACCGCCATGGGCGCTAACCCCGCCACGAGCACATGGAGCGTGACTCTGCCTCCGGGCGCAGCCGACAGGAAAAAGGATCCATCGCGTCCCGTCTTCGTCTCGTCGAATGCCACGCTGTCCTCCGGCGAATCGAGCGCCGCCTGCGCTCGAACCCGGGCGTCGGAGACGGGACCGCCCTGCTCGTCGGTGACGCGGCCTGAGATCTCTTGACCCTCCGGCACCGTGATCTCGAGATCCTCGTCGCTGCCCTCCCGGTCGAAGGGGCCCTCGATCTCGACGGACGGCAATCCTCCGGCTGCGAGAAGCAGGGAGACCTCCTTGCCCGCGCCCGGAGCCTCGAAACGGAACACTCCTTGCGCGTCGGTCTTCGTTTCCCCGACCGGGGAAGGCTCGGCGCCGCGGACTCTGTCGAGAAGCGCGCGCGCGGCGGATCGATACGGAATCGCCCGGACGATGGCTCCGGCGACAGGAGCACCCGCCGAATCCACGATCCGGCCGGAAATGAAGCCCTCCGGCAACGCCGCGGCCGCGAGACCGAGGAGCGCCGCCGAAGCGAGTAGGGCGCGCCGCATCCCGTCGACTCCCGAGCCGGTCTCGAAAACGAAGTGTCGCACGGACGGGTTACGATCGAAAGCGACATGGCGGGAGATTCGCTCTCGGGCAAGGTCGCCCTCGTGACCGGGGCGGGCGTGCGCGTCGGCTCGGCGATCGCCCGGGCGCTCGCCGAGGCCGGAGCGGACGTCGCCGTGCACTACCGCGCCTCCGCGGGGCCGGCCGAGGAGCTCGCCGCCCGAATTCGCGGCGTCGGCAGAAGGGCTCTCACGGTCGCCGGAGATCTCGCCTCGCCGGAGGATTGCCGCCGGGTTGCGCGGCGGCCGATCGACGCCTTCGGCGCGCTCGACCTTTTCATCCACTCCGCGGCGAACTTTCACCGTGCTCCCTTTTCCGAGACCGACGAGGGGCTCTGGGACTCCGCGTTGGACGTCAACGCCCGGGCGGCGTTTCTCATCGCCCGCGAGGCGGCGCCGATGCTCCGGCGGCGACGCGGGCGGATCGTCCTGATCTCGGACCTGATGGCGACCCACCCGCAGCGCAACTACCTGGCGCATTCGGTTTCGAAGGCCGCGGTCGAGGGCCTGGTGCGGGCTCTCGCGGTCGAGCTGGCGCCCGAGGTCACCGTCAACGGCATCGCCCCCGGAGCAGTCCTCGTCCCCGAAGGCACCCCGCCCCAAGTGGCCGCCCGTTGGGCGGGCGCCGTGCCGCTCCAGCGAATCGGCGAGCCCGAAGACGTCGCGCGGACCGTCGTGTTCCTCTGCTCGGGCCCCTCGTACGTGACAGGCCAGATCCTTCACGTGGACGGCGGTCAGGGGTTGACCTGATCGGCCTCATCGGGGGCCTCTTCTCCCGCGGCGCCCGGGCGATCCCCGGCGCAGAGACCCGCGTAGCGGGGGTCTTCCCCGAAGTCCGGCCGAGGCAAGAGGCGAACCTCGCGGTCCGAATCGGGAACCGAAGAGAGCGACCGCAGAAACGACGTGGTGAACTGGCTCGGATGGGCGCGGGCGTCCTCGATCAGGAAGTCCCAGGCAGTCCCCCGCGCCGGGCCGCCGCGCGCCAGCGTGGCGTCGAAGGCGAAGGCGCGCGAGTCCTCGGGAACGAAGGGAGAGAAATGCACCGCCTCTCCGTTCTCGGGCCTCTCCACCCGGGTCTCGAGCAGGAAGGTCGCCGGAGCGGAGCCTCCGAGCCGCGCAAGGGCGTCGAGCACGAGGGATCCCAGGGCGCGGTGGGCAGGATGACAGGTCGAGCCGTGCTGCGGATCGTAAGTCACGACGGTCTGCGGGGCGGACGCGGCGATCGCGCCGGCAATCCGCATGACGAGGGCCTCGTCGCCTCCCGAGCGGGCCGCCCAGGCTGCCCGCACCGCCTCGGGATCCGGCCCGGGAAGATCCGGCAGGTCCCACTGCGTCAGCGCCGCGCCGAACAACGCCGCCGCCGCCTGCATCTCTCGCGTGCGCACCGAAGCCAGGTCCGGCAGGCATCCGCCGGGGAGCCGGCACTGACCCGATTCACCGCGCGTCGCGACGAGGAGGCTGCAGCGTTGGCCCAGCTCGACGCAGAAACGGCCGAGCAGGGGCGCCGCCGTCGTCTCGTCGTCCGGGTGAGCGCCCAGAAACATCACCGAGCCCGGAAGGGGGTCCTCCGAGAAGGCCCCGACGTCGGCCTGCGAGGAAGGCGCGGAGGCGGAATGGAACCACGACTTGCGCCACCCGGCGACGGAGTCGGTCACGCGCAGGTCGAACTCGACGGACGTCAGCGCCGCCGTGAAGAGCCAGAAGCGCCCGTTGAGCGCGCGGCCGTCCAGAACCTTGCACACGACCTCGAGGTTTCCGGGGGCGAAGAACCAGAAGGCCGCGCTTTCATTCGTCAGCGGGAAGACGTATCCCGAGGCCCCGTCGGGCGCAAACCGCGGCTCCCGCCACACGACCTCGGCGCGATACCGTCCGTTGCTCAAGCAGGCGTGCGTCGAGTCCGGGACGCACTCGGCTGCCGTCTGGCCGGAGGCGGCCAGCCACGCAAGGCCGACCAGCATTCGCAGGACGGCACCGGTTCGGCGAGGGACGGCAGGCATGGGCGGCGTTCGCCTGCGATGCTTACGTCTCGAGCCGGTAAACCGTTGGGCCCGGACCGGCCAGGGGCAATCGGCTTGGCGGGCGCTAACGGGGAGCGGCCGCGGCGTCGAGATCGTCCGGAGCCGGGCGAGCGAGGCGGCTCTGGCGTCTCTCGCGGAGCCGCCGGCGCGCCTCCTGCTGCATCTGGAGCAGGCGCTCCCACTGCTCGGGCTTCAAGACCTGCTTGATGTCGAGGATCATCAGGACGCGCGCCTTCTGCAGCTCCTTGCGCGCGTCCTCGACCGTTTCGAGCTTCTTCTCGATGTCGCGCCGGTCCGAATTCCGGTCGTCCATCGCGACCTGCAGGTCGAACTGCTTCCTTTCGAGGTCGGCCTTCAGGTCGATCAGCCGCGGCCGCGATTTCACGAAGATCTTCTCGATCTGGTCGGACTGGTCGGAGGTCAGGCCGATCTCGGCGGCGATGCGCGGGCGCTTCCACCATTTGCCGTCCGGCACCTGCGGCTGCGCGGCGAGCGGGAGCGCGACGCCGAGAGCCAGGGCGGCGACCACCCACGCTCTCTTCACAGCGCGCCCCCCTCGACGGATGCCGGGTCCGGAGCGAGGCCGCTCCAATCCGCGCCGTCCTCTCCCCGGGAGAGCCGCGCGACGTCTCGAAGCAGCCGGTCGTCCGCCGCGTCCTGTCCGGTGAGCTCCGGCGCCGGCGTCGCCGCCGAGGCCGCCACCGAGGCCGGAGCGGCCGGCCGCGACGGGCGAAGGATCGGGAGCAACAGCGCCGCCAGCAGCGCCGCGGCGGCGAGCCCGATCGCCCAGGGAAGCGGACGGAGACGGCGCCGTTTCCCCGCGCGGCGCAGCGCCTCGATCGTTCGGTTCTCGGCGGCCTGCCATTCCCCGGACGACCGGCGCGCGACCGGCTCGGCGTCCTCCTCGGCGAGATGCCGCACGGCTGCCTTCCACTCCTGGAGCGCCCTTCCGCACCGGACGCACCGCAGCAGATGCGCCGGCAGCGCCTCCGGCTCCCCGGCCGGCGGCAGCGCCAGGGTGAAAAGCTCCTCGTCGGACAGATGGCCGGCCTGCGCGCCCCGTTCCACCTCACTCCCCCCTGTGAAACTCGCGCAGCCGCGAGCGGATCTTCTGGGCGGCGCGGAAAAGATGAGACTTGACGGTCCCCGAATCGAGCCCCGTGATCTCGGCGATCTCCGGGATCGAGAGCTCCTCGAAGTGCTTCAACTGGAATATCGCCTTCTGGCGCGGCGAGAGCAGCTCGATCGCCTTCCGGAGCCGCTCGCGGATCTCGCGCGAGACGGCCAGCCGCTCGGGCGACGGATCCGGATGCGCAACGACGTCTCGCGGCCCGGATTCGTCCTGATCCCCGCGGGGAGCCTGATGGAAGTACACGACCAGGCGCCGGCGCTTCAAGCGGTCCTTGCAACAGTTGATGCAGATGCGGGTCAGCCAGGTCTCGAAGGCCGAGCCTTCCCGGAACTCATCCAGGTTCTGGTAGGCGCGCAGGAAGCTCTCCTGCGCCGCGCAGTCCGCCTCGCCCATGTCCCGCAGCATCCGGTAGGCCACGCGGGTGATGCGGCGCTGGTACTTGCGGACGAAGTACTCGAAGGCTTCCGCGTTGCCCGCGCGGGCCTCGGCGATCAGCCGCGCCTCGTCGACCCCGGGATCCGTCTGCCGCGGAATCATCGCGAAGGCTTGCACATGGGTTAGACGAGCGACCTCGGGGGGAGTTTACGCCCCGACGCAACGGTCGGCGCGGCAGGCCTCCGACGGGGCGCCCGAAGCGCCATCTCCCGCGCCCGAAAGGGCTTCCGCCGGAGGACCGCGGCGAAAACAGCCTCCGGAAAGGTAACATCGCCTCGTGCCGCCTCCGCAGGTCGTGCTCGTCACGGGGTCCTCGAGCGGGATCGGCCTGGCGACCGCTCGCGAGGCGCTGCGGCGGGGACATCGCGTCTACGCCTCCGCCCGCCGCCCCGAGGGCCTGGCGGGCCGGCTCGGCTCGGGCGACGTCCAGGCGATTGCGCTCGACGTCACGGAGCCCGGGGCCGCCGCGAAGGCCGTCGAGGCGATCCTGGCCAGGGAGGGGCGTCTCGACGCGCTGGTCAACAACGCCGGATATGCGCAGTACGGCTCGGTCGAGGATGTCTCGCCGGAACAGTGGCGCCGGCAGTATGACGTCGCCGTCTTCGGGGCCCTCGAGATGGTTCGCGCCGTCCTGCCCGCCATGCGCGAGAAGCGCCGCGGCACGATCGTCAACGTGTCCTCCGTCGGCGGCAAGGTCTCGATCCCCTTCGCCTCCCCGTACTGCTCCTCGAAGCACGCCCTCGAGGCGATCTCCGACGCCCTGCGAGTCGAGGTCGCGCCGTTCGGCATCCGTGTGGTCGTCGTCGAGCCCGGCCCCATCGAGACGGGGTTCGAAAACCGCGCGCGGCAGGAGGTCGCCGGGATCATGGGCCGCGAGGGCCCCTACGCCGCTTTCTACGCCGGCGCCGAGCGCGCGATGGTGACCGACTTCCAGAGGGGCAAGCTTCCACCCGAGCCCGTCGCCCGGGTCATCGTGGACGCGATCGAGGCGGAGCGCCCCCGCACGCGCTACGCCGTCACGAGCCTGGCGAGGCTCCTGATTCCGTTGCGCCGGATCCTTCCGGACCGCTTCTTCGACGCGGCCTTCCGCAGATCGCTCAAGCTGCCGGACCGGGCGTAGGCCGAGCGTTCGGGCTCGCGGCCGAGGAGGCAGCGGCCGCCTTCTCGAGAAAGCCCCGCACCGTTTCGGGAGTGTGCCCGAGGCGCCTCCAGAGCGCCGAGGAGTCGATCACGTCTCCCCGCTCCGCCATCTGGATCCCCATGGACAGCAGGGAGGCGGGCAGCGGAGCAAACGGCGAGAGGACGGCCCGAACCAGCTTGAGCAGAGGAAGCGGAGGGCGCTCGACGCGGAAGGTCCGCCCGGTAATCTCCTCCGCGAGCCGGAGCACGTCGTTTGGCGCCAGCGCCTCGGGCCCTCCGATCGGGACATCCTGCCGGCAAAACTGGGACGTTCGCGCCGCCTCGGCGGCAACCCGCGCGACGTCGCGGACCGCCATGAAGCTGACCGGACGGTCGCCCCGTCCGATGATCCGGGCCCGGCCGCCCGCGAGATCCCAGCCGAGCATCGGCGAGATCCATACGTCGAGGAAAGCGGTAGGCTGGAGAACCACCCATTCGAGGCCGCTTCCCCGCACTTCCCTTTCGACCAGGCGCTTGATTCGGACGAGCTCGCAGTTCTCCCTCAGGCCGGCGGTGGCCGAGACGTACACGAATCGCCGGACTCCCTCGCGGCGAGCGGCGTCGAG
>JBLMXY010000033.1:0-46716 GCA_050257975.1 Acidobacteriota bacterium | reverse complement strand
CGTTGCCGGGTCCGCGAGCGAAGAACTGGTCGACCTTCTGCTCCTGCTCGACCAGCTTGCGGTACACGTCGGACGTCGCGCCGAAGTTCATGTTCATGAACAGGTCGATCGCGGCCGCGTCCTTCTCGGTCTCGCTGAAGGCGGGCCCGCGGAACGCGACCGTCACCCACGGTGCGGTCGGGGTCTGCCAGGGCACGTGCGCGTACTGGGCGCCCTTGGCGGGCGGCTCCTGCGGGATGGCGACCTGCTCACCGCTGCCGGGCTTCCAGCCGCCCCAGTACTTCTCGACCAGCGGCAACACCTGCGCCGGGTCCACGTCGCCCGCGATGATGATCGCGGTGTTCTCGGGACGGTACCAGCGCTGGAAAAAGGTCTTCGAGTACTCGTACTGGTTGGGCATGTCCTCGATGTCTTCGATGAAGCCCATCGTGGTGTGCCGGTAGGTGTGGGTCGTGAACGCCTTCGCGCGCATCGTCTCGTAGAGCTTCTGGATCGGGTTCGCCGAGTTCTTGTTGTACTCGCCGAGCACCGCGCGCGATTCGGTCTTGAAGGCCTCGACGGGGTACGACAGGTTCTGGAAGCGGTCGGCCTCGATCCTGAGGACCGTCTCGAGGTCTTCCTTGGCGAAGGTCGTGTGGTAGTTCGTGTAGTCGTCGGTCGTGTACGCGTTCTGGCGCGCACCGGCCTTGGTGATGATCGCGTTGTACTCGTCGGGCGACAGCGTCGGCGTACCGCGGAACATCATGTGCTCGAAGAAGTGCGCGAAGCCCGACTTGCCGGGTTCCACCTCGTTTCGCGAGCCGGTCTGGACCGGAATCTGGAGCGAGACGATGTTGGGGAATCCGGTCGGGACGACGAGGACCTCGAGGCCGTTCGGGAGCAATTTCTCGGTCGCGGGAAAGGTCAGAATGTCGGGCGACGCGTCGGCATTCCTCGGGGCTGCTGCCTTCTTCTGAGCCGCAACCAGTGGCGCGAGCAGCAGGATCGCGGCCGCGGCGGGGATTCGAAGCATCGGATCACTCCTCTGGCGGCGGGGTTGCCGCCGGCCGCCTAGCCTAACAGGCCCCGGCCAGCGAGCTCCCTCGAGCCTGGCAACGCGTTCATTTCCAGGCGGTTGAGGGACCGGGTTGCCGGCCGGCGCCGCGCCGGCTCTGCCGTGCAGGCGATCGCCGAGAGCGCCGCAAAAGAGGGGATACCCGCGCGCCCGATTTGTGATCCAATTCCCCCAGATTCGTTTGCGGCAACGACTCGGAAGTCCCGAGCGTCCTGGCGAAAGGAGACGACATGGCTTCTTCCACCACTCCCGCCCGGCTCCCTGAGCGGCAGCCGGAAACCTCGCAGGCGCAGCCGGCCCGGCCGGAAAAGAAGACGACGCGGTTCGTCATCAAGGTCGGCGGCATCATCCCGACCTAGCAACGAGTTCCGGCTCCCGCTGCGCTTCGATCTCTACGGCACGTTCGTGCCTTTGACGGTTCTCTAGGAGTCGTGTAGCCTTGGCTCAATCATTCAAGAGCCGAGAGTGCCGCGCATATCGCCGGTCCGTGACGAAGAGGCGCGCGAGGTCTTCGCGGGCCTGCAGGGCGTCATCCGCACGACCCTGCTCTCCTCCTATCAGCTGACGGTCGACGAGACCGCCGGCGCCGAGGAGGACCTGCTCGTCTGGTTTCTTCGCCTGTCCAGGCGGGGCGGAACGCCCCAGATGCCGGCCCGCGCGCTCCGTCTCTCGCTGCTGTCGGCGGCCTGCCAGTACGCCCGGTCGCTCCAGCTCTGGAAGCTCGGCGGCCAGCCTTCTCCCGACGATAGCCTGAACCGGGTGCTCTCTCGCGAGCCCGAGGAGCTCGCGATGGACCTGCAGACCCGCCTCGACGAGGAGATCTGATGGCCGGACGCGTCCTGCAGTTCCCGCAGCGGGGCATCTCGCCCGAGGAGGTCGAGGGCTCGGCCGACCGGATCCTGGCGACGCCGCTCGAGGAGCGTGGAGCCCTTGCCGAGCCGTTGCGGCTCGAGGACCCGGATGTCCTCCTCCTGCTCGGAGCGAGGCTGCGCGACCGGCTGGACGCCTCCCCGGCCACGGTCCGCGACGAGGCGGAGTTCGCCTACCGATTCCTGCAGAGCCCCGAGCGGCCGATCGGCCTCTTCGACGAGCGCGAGTACTTCCTGGGCGAGTTCGCGCTGCTCGCGGGCACGGCCTGCCGCCAGCTCTCCCGGCGCGACGAAGCGCGCCTCTGGTTCGACCGGTCGGAAGCCGGTTTCCGGCACACGATGAACGCCGTCGCCGACCTGTCGCGCCTCGGCTACCAGCGGCTGGCGCTGCGCATGGAGGAGCGGCATCTCGAGGCGGTGCTGGAGCTTTCGCCTTCCCTGGTCTCGAGCTTCCGAAAGCTCTCGATGCCGCAGGAGGAGCTCAAGGCCCGGTTTCTCGAGGGTCTCGCCCTGATGGAGAGCGAGAGGATTGACGAGGCGATCGGCGTTTTCCAGGCGATCTGCGAAGAAGCGGAGCGCCTGGGCAGCGAGAAGCTCCTCGCCTCCGCCTACGGGAACCTGACCCATCTGCACGGCATGCAGGGAGATGTCGAGAGGGCCGTCACGGCGTCGAGGCAAGCCATTCCGATCCTGAAGCGTCTGGACGACCGGGTCGCCCTGGCCAAGGTGCAGTGGGGCCTCGCCACCCTGCTGCGGGAAACGAAGCAGCTGCCGGCGGCGATCGAGGCCTACCGCGCGGCGCAAGGGAACTTCGAGGAAATCGGGATGCGCGCGGACGTCGCCGCTCTGCACCTGGTGATCGCCGATCTGCTGCTCGAGCTCGGACAGGAGAAGGCGGCGACGCAATCGGTCCTGGAGGCGCTCCCCGTCATCCAGGAGCTCAACATGGTGCCGGAAGGGATGGCCGCCCTGCAGCTTCTGCGCGAGTCGCTGAGGGATCATCGGATCGACCGCCCCGCCCTGCGCGAGCTCCACGGCTACTTCGAAGAGATCCGGTAGCGGAGAAAACCCTGGTCCTTAGTCCTTAGTGCTTAGTCCTCAGTCCCTGGTCCTTGGTCATTGCTCTTTCTCTTGACCAAGTACCAGCGACTCCGGACCAAGGACACGCTCGGCGTCATTCCCATTGGCCGTGAGGCCCGGTCGGGCATAGCATCGCCGGGTCGGGACGAAGGGGGAAGACCGCCCGTGGAAGCCGTCGCCAAGCCTGCTCCTTCTCGAATCGCGTCGAGCGCCTGTCCCCTCGACTGCCCGGACGCCTGCAGCCTCGAGGTCCGCGTGGAGCAGGACCGGATCGTCTCGGTGGGCGGAAGCCGGGTCAACCCTCTCACGGAGGGGTTCATTTGCTCGAAGGTGCGGCGGTATCCGGAGCACGTGCACGGCGCGCACCGCGTGCTCTTTCCGCGGATCCGTGAGGGCCGCAAAGGGGAGGGCCGGTTCCGGCGCGCGAGCTGGGAAGAGGCGCTCGATCTGGTCGCCGGCCGGATGAAGACGCTCGCGGCCCGGGGGGCCGGAGAGGCGATCCTTCCGATCTCCTACGGCGGCTCCAACGGCTATCTCTCGCAGGACACGACCGACGCGCGCCTCTTCGGGCGCCTCAAGGCCTCGCGCCTCGCGCGCACCGTCTGCGCGGCCCCGTCGGGCCGGGCGGCCTACGGGCTCTACGGAAAGATGGCGGGAGTCGCGCTCCAGGACTATGCAGGGGCGCGCCTCGTCGTTCTCTGGGGTGTCAACCCTTCCGTCTCCGGCATTCACCTGCTCCCGCACGTGCAGGCCGCGCAGCGGGCGGGAGGCAAGCTCGTCGTGGTGGACCCTCGGCGCACTCGCGTCGCGAGGCATGCCGACCTGTACCTGGCGGTCCGTCCGGGCGGCGACCTGCCGCTCGCCCTGGCGGTCATCCGGTGGCTCTTCGAGAACGGCAGGGCGGACGAGCGGTTTCTCGCCGAGCACACGACGGGCTGGCAGGAGCTTCGCCGGCGCGCGGAGGCCTGGACGCCGGGGCGGGCGGCGGAGGCCTCGGGCGTCGAGGCCGGCGAGATCGAGCGATTCGCCCGGCTCTATGCCGATTCGGTTCCGGCGGCGATTCGGTGCGGATGGGGCGTCGAACGCAACCGCAACGGCGGCTCGGCCGTGGCCGCGATCCTGGCCCTCCCGGCGGTGGCCGGCAAGTTCGGGCGGCGGGGAGGCGGCTACACGATGAGCAACTCGGGGGCCTGGGACCTGGATTCCTTCGCGGCCGCCGGCGAGAGGCCGCCCGCGACGCGCGAGATCAACATGAACCGCGCCGGGGAGGCGCTGCTCTCCGCGACACCCCGCGTCGAGCTCCTCTTCGTCTACAACGCGAACCCGCTGATGACCCTGCCCGAGCAGGAGAAGGTGCGCCGCGGCCTCGAGCGCGAGGACCTCTTCACGGTCGTCTTCGATCCCGTGATGACCGACACCGCGCGTTACGCCGATGTGGTCCTTCCCGCCACGACCTTTCTCGAGCGGCCGGAGCTCTCGCGCGGCTACGGCGCCTTCGCGCTGCAGCAGTCGCTGCCGGTCATCCCGCCGGTGGGCGAGTCGAGGCCCAACCACGAGGTCTTCGCGGATCTCTGCCATCGCGCCGGCGTGGCGAGGCCGGGCGACCCCGAAACCGCGGCCGAGCTCTCCCGGGCGATCTTCGATTCGAGCGCCTCCGGCAAGCGCCTCCGCGAAGAGCTGGCGCGAGACGGGGTCGCGTTTCCGGAGGCCGGCCCCGCGCCGGTTCAGTTCGTGGACGCCTTCCCTCGCACGGCCGATCGGAAGGTCCACCTCGTTCCCGAGGAACTCGATCGCGAGGCGCCGCTCGGCCTCTATGCCTTTCAGGAGGAGCCCTCCCCCGGCCGCTTCCCCCTGGCCCTGATCTCGCCGGCGACCGATCGGACGATCAGCTCGACTCTGGGAGAGCTGCGGCGCGGTCCCGTGAGCCTCGAGATGCACCCCCGGGACGCCGCGGCGCGGGGGATCGCGGTGGGGACGGCGGTGCGCGTGTTCAACGAGCGGGGGGAGGTGCGCTGCCGCGCGCGGCTCGTGGACGGGATGCGGCCCGGCGTCGTCTTTCTTCCGAAGGGGCTCTGGAGCCACAACACCGACAACGGCGCGACCGCCACGGCCCTGGCTCCGGACACGCTGACCGACCTCGGGGGCGGGGCCTGCTTCAACGACGCCCGGGTCGAGGTCGAGCGCGCCGAAGGGCCGCGCGCAGCCGGGGATCGCTGATGGAGCTTGCCCGCGCCGATTCTCACTCTCACGCGGCGCCGGCGGGTCCGCCCGACGACCGGAGAGAGTGGCGCCGGCGCGTGCGCGCCGCGCTCGCGCTGACGGCGGCGGTTCTCCTGCTCGAGGTGGCCGGAGGCCTCTTCGCCCACAGCCTCGCACTGCTCGCCGACGCAGCGCACATGTTCGCCGACATCGCCGCGCTCACCCTGGCCTACGCCGCCATCAGCCTCGCCGGCCGCGCCCCGACGGGCCGGCACAGCTTCGGCTTCTACCGGGCGGAGGTCCTCGCGGCCTTCGTCAACGCTCAGCTTCTCCTCGTGATGGCCGGGTGGATCCTGCTCGAAGCGGCGGGCCGGTTTCGGAAGCCCGTTCCCGTCCACAGCGGCGTGATGCTCGCGGTCGCAGCCGCCGGGCTGCTGGCCAACTTCGCCGCCATGCGCTTGCTCGCGAGCGGGCGCGAGGAGAGCCTCAACATCCGGGCCGCACACCTGGAGGTCGTCACCGACCTGATCGGGTCGTTCGCCGTGGTCGGCGCGGCGCTGGCCATCCCGCGGACCGGCTGGACCTGGCTCGACCCGGCCGTCTCGGTCGGCGTGGCTGCCTTCATCCTGCCGCGCGCCGTTTCCCTTCTGAAGCAGTCCGCCCACGTCCTGCTCGAGGGCACGCCCGGGGAGATCGACACCGGCGCGCTTCGCCGGAAGATCCTCGAGATCCCGGGCGTCGAGGCGCTGCACGACCTCCACTTCTGGACGCTCACCTCGGGGCTTCATTCGGCGAGCGTCCACATCTCCGCGTCGGCCGAGAGCGGCCGCGGAGACGTTCTCCAGGCGGTTCAGCGGCTGTTGCGAGAAGAGTGCGGCATCGACCATTCGACGATCCAGGTCGAACGCGGGGCGGAAGTGACCTGTCACGCCTCGAGCCGCAGCCATGCCTGAGGCGGGGCGCCGGCCGCCGGCGCCAGGCCCGCCGTGGAGGAGATGAATGAGACTCTTCGCTGGAATCCTCGTCGGCTTCCTGCTCGTCGCGATCGGCGGAGCCGTCCTCATCGGGCTGGGGTCCTACAACGTCGCGGCCTCCATTCCTCCGAGCAAGCTCGAGGAGTCGCTCGCGCGCCTGGCGCTGAATCGCGCGGTTGCCCGGCGCGCGCCCGTCGTCAAGAACGCGATGGCGGCGTCCCCGGAGGTTCTCCGGGAGGGGCTCTCGCATTACAGGGAGAACTGCGTGGGGTGCCATGGCGCGCCGGGCGTCGACGCGGCCGAGTACGGGCAGGGCCTGAATCCCCCGGCCCCGGACCTGACGCTCCCGCGGATTCAGAAACGGCCCGACGGCGAGCTCTACTGGATCGTCGCCAACGGCATTCGGATGACGGGAATGCCGGCCTTCGGGCCGACGCACAAGGAAGAGGAGCTCTGGAAGATCGTGGCGTTCCTGCGCCATCTGCCGGAGCTTGCGCCGGAGGAAGAGAAGGCGTTGAAGCCGGCGGCCGAGGAGTCGGAGCACCACCGCTCCGAGGCGGGAGAAGAGGCGCCCGCGGCGGAAGTGAAGACGAAACCGGCCGGGAACTGACGGCATCGAACCCGGAATGGCGCGGCACGAGCCGGCGTTGTCTTGCGGCGTGAATCGCCCCCATCCAGCGTGGAGCGCTGCGGTCCGGCGGGCCCACGATTCCTAGCGCCGCTCCCGGCGAATCGGAGCCTTCCTCACCGTGCGGCGGCGATGCGATCGAGGAGAGTCTGCCTGAGAAAATTCACGTTGCTTCTGGCGGGAGTGGCCTGGCTCGCGGCGGCCGCCGGTCTGGCGCAGCACGAGGGGCGTCAAATCTCGCCGACGCCGACTCCGGGACCGGCGCACTCCCTCATGGTCTCGGCGGAGGCCGCGGCGGGGCATTCGCACACGGCCGGATCCGCGGAAAGGACTCTCTTTCAATCGGACATGGCGCTGATGACGGGGATGATCCCCGAGGATCCGATGGCCGGGATGAAGATGCCGGGCTGGCACGTGACCGATCTCGGCGTCGCCCGTCTCGTGTTCAACGGGCAGGGGGGGCCTTCCGGGAGGAAAGGCGTCGAATCGGGCAACTGGAACATGCTGCACGCGCAGCACGACCTCGGGCCCGGCCGCCTTTCGCTGATGATGATGAACTCGCTCGAGGCGGCGACGTATCCGGCGGGCGGCTCGGCCGAGCTCTTCCAGACCGGCGAGACCCTCGACGGCAAGCCCCTGGTCGATCGCCAGCACCCCCACGACTTCTTCATGAACCTTTCGGCCACGTACCGGCAGCCGGTGAGCGAGCGAAGCGCCGTCTGGCTGCAGCTCGCGCCCGTCGGAGAGCCGGCGCTCGGTCCGGCGGCTTTCATGCACCGCGCCTCCGCGGGAGAGAACCCGACCGCGCCGCTGGGCCACCACTGGGAGGACTCGACCCACATCACCTACGACGTCATCACCCTCGGATACGGCTGGAGGGCGATCTCGCTCGAAGGGTCGGTCTTTCACGGAGCGGAGCCGGATGAGAACCGCTGGAACATTCAGGCGGGAAAGCTCGATTCGGTCTCGGGCAGAATGAGGCTGCGCCTGCCCGGCGGCTGGTCGGGCCAGCTCTCGTACGGATTTCTCAAGAATCTGGAGGAACTGGAGCCCGGCGACGTGCGTCGCGCGACCGCGTCGATCCACTACGGAGCGGACGGAGACCGGCCGTTCGCCGCGACGCTGCTCTGGGGAAGAAACGACGAGGATCACGGCGCGACCCAGGCATGGCTCCTCGAGGGAGCCTGGCAGATGACGGGGCAGGATCAGTTTTTCGGTCGGGCGGAGTACGTTCAGAAAGACTACGACCTGCTCGCCTTCAAGGGGCGGCCGCATCTGCCGCCGCCCGGACAGCCGCGGATCGCGGCCGTCTGGGCGTTCACCGGCGGATATCTCCGGGATGTCGGGGACTGGAAGGGCATCCGGACGGGCGTCGGGGGCGACCTCTCGCTCTATGCCTTCCCTTCGAGCCTTCGGCCGGTGTACGGAGATTTCCCCGTCTCCGGCCACTTCTTTCTGCGCCTGCGGTGGGGCGCCCCGCACGGCCACGCTTCGATGTAGGGGTTGCGCGCCAGGCCGGCCGTCAGCGCACCTCGTCCCCCACGATCACCTCGCTGGCCTCCATGCCGCCGCATCCGTTCTTCGAGAACGGTCGCTTGCAGCCGCCGTCGAAGCAGGCCTTGCCGGTGAACCCGGCGGGGTTGATGGCCGCGAGCCACCGAAGGACCTCTCCCTTCACCTGCGCAGCCGTGTAGCCCTTCTTCGCGATGAGAAAGTTGGAGAGCCCCCAGACGCTCCGGGCGAGGTTGCAGGGGCAGCAGCAGGTCCGCATTGAGTATTCCCTGCAGCAGGGAGCCGGAATCGGCTCGAGGGCCTCGGCCCTGACCTGCGCCTGGGCGGCCGTGAGCCGGATGGCGCTCTCGTCGTCGATGTACTTCTCGGCTCTCGCACGAACCTCCTTCAGGGAAAGCCCCGCGTCTCGGCTCGTCTTTCCTGCTGCAGCCGGGCCCGCGCCGGTCGCAGCCGCGGCCAGGAAGAACGTTGCGGCGCAGGCGGCGGCGAATCCGCGGGCGAAGCGTGGAAATCGGTGGTTGATCATCGTGTTCTCCTTAATCTGCTTGAACCTTCGAAGCATCATGCGAGTGGCCCTGCGGCGAGGCGGTTGTCCGTGCGACGGATCTTTGGGCGAGGACGGCAGGCGGCAGTGCCTGGATCCCCTCTCTCCGGTGCGGATCTTGAGCGCACGTTCGACCGGGGTCACGAAGACGATTCCGTCGCCCGGTTCGCCGGTACGGGCCGCCGCCGCCAGCACGGCGAGCAGACGATCCAGATCTTCGTCGCGGCACACGACCTCGACCTTGGCGACTTCGGGAGCCTTGCGAATCTCGCTCGGCGCGAGGGTGAAGGCGAGCGGCTCGTAGCCGTAGCCCAGCCCGTGGACCCTCGAGACGGTGATTCCGGGTGCTCTCGCCCCTTCGAGGCTCCGGATGACGTCGTCGACCTTGCTCGTTCGGACGAAGGCCTTGAGAAGCTTCATGGATACCTCCGGTCGACTCAAGTCCCGGGTGACTCCGGCGGCTCGGCCGCGGTCGCGGGGAAGAGCGGAGACTTCCCGAGCCGGGCCGAGCGCCAGATGAAGTACATGGCGGGGAAGACGACCAGCTCCCCGAGGAACGACGTGATCACCCCGCCGATCATGGGGGCCGCGATTCGGCGCATCACGTCCGCGCCCGTCCCCGTCGACCACATGAGCGGGACGAGCGAGAAGAGGATGGCCATGATCGTCATCATCTTGGGGCGAATCCTCTTCACGGCGCCGTGGTGGACGGCCTGGGCCAGATCCGCGAGGGTCGCCATGCGGCCCTGGAGCTTCCAAGTCTCGTAAGCGATGTCGAGGTAGAGCAGCATGACGACTCCAGTCTCGGCGGCGAGCCCGGCAAGCGCGATCAACCCGACCCAGACGGCGATCGACCAGTTGTAGCCAAGCGCGTAGAGCAGCCAGACCGACCCGACGGCAGACAGAGGCACCGCCAGAAGAACGATCGCCGTCTTGACGAGGGACCTGGTGTTGATGTGAAGGATGAGAAAGATCAAGAAGAGCGTGATCGGGACGATCACCCGAAGCCGGGCCTTGGCGTGTTGCATGTACTCGTACTGACCCGACCAGAAGATGCTGTATCCGGCGGGAAGCGCCACCCTCTCGGCGACGCTCTTCCTCGCCCTCTCGACCCACGTCCCGACGTCGATTCCCTTCAGGTCGACGTAGACCCAGGCATTCGGGCGGGCGTTCTCCGTCTTGATCGACGGAGGGCCCTGATGAATGTGGATTGACGCGAGCTGGGAGAGAGGGACCTGGGCGCCGGTCGGCGCCGCGACCAGCGTGTCCGCGAGCGTCTGGGGACTGTCGCGCAGCTCTCTGGGATAGCGGACGTTGACGGGGTAACGTTCCAACCCCTCGACGGTCCAGGTGACGTTCATGCCGCCGATGGCGGACTGGATGACATCTTCGACGTCGCCGACGGTCAGCCCGTAGCGGGCCGCCGCGTCGCGATCGACCCGGAAGTCGAAGTAGCTGCCACCCATCACCCGCTCGCCGTAGGCGGAAAGCGTTCCCGGGAGCGGCTTGACCACCGCCTCGACCTCCTGGCTCAGGCGCTGGAGCTCCTCGAGATTGGGCCCGGCGATCTTGATTCCCACGGGAGTCTTGATGCCCGTCGAGAGCATGTCGATCCGGGTCTTGATCGGCATGGTCCAGGCGTTGGTCACACCGGGGAAGCGCACGGCGCGGTCCATCTCCCCGAGCAACTTGTCTCGGGTCATGCCCGGGCGCCACTTCGACGGATCCTTCAGGACGATCGTCGCCTCGATCATGGAGAGCGGCGCCGGGTCGGTCGCCGTTTCCGCCCGGCCGACCTTGCCGAAGACGGACTCCACCTCCGGGAAGGTCTTGAGGGTCTTGTCGGCCTGCTGCAGGAGCTGCTTCGCGTCCGTGATTGCGATGCCCGGGAAGGTCGTCGGCATGTACAGAAGATCGCCCTCCCACAGCGGCGGCATGAACTCGGATCCCATCCTGGCCAGGGGAAGAATCGTCGCCGCGATGAGCAGGGCGCTCGCGACGACGATGGGCCAGCGCCAGCGCAAGGAGAACTTGAGAAGCGGGGTGTAGAAGCGTTGCAGGATGCGGGAGACCGGATGGCTCTCCTCGCTGCGGATGCGGCCCCGCACGAAGTAAAACATGAGAACCGGAACGACGGTCACCGCCAGGACGGCGGACATGGCCATCGCATACGACTTGGTGAACGCGAGCGGCCGGAAGAGGCGTCCCTCCTGCGACTGAAGGGTGAAGACAGGGATGAACGAGGCCGTGATCACGAGCAGCGTGAAGAAGAGGGTCGGCCCGACTTCCTGGGAGGAGCGAAGAATGATCTCGAAGTGGGATCGCTTGCCGCGCCACTCCTCGTAGTGCTTGTGGGCGTTCTCGACCATGATGATGGCTGCGTCGACCAGGACGCCGATCGAGATCGCGATGCCCCCGAGAGACATGATGTTGGCGCCGAGCCCCTGGATCTTCATCACGACAAAAGCGAGCAGGATCGAGAGCGGGATCGAGAAGATCGCGACGAAGGCCGACCGGAAGTGAAAGAGGAAGACCAGGCAGACGAGGGCGACGATGATCGACTCCTCGATCAACGTATGGGTCAGAGTCTCGACGGACCGATCGATCAGGCCGGTCCGGTCGTAGGCGACCGAGATCGTCACGTCCCCGGGAAGTCCCGCCTTCAGCTCCGCGAGCCTCGCCTTGACGCGAGCGATCGTGGACCGGGTGTCGGCGCCCGCCCGGACCACGACGATGCCGCCGACCGTCTCGCCTGCGCCGTTCCAGTCGGCGACGCCCCGGCGAATCTCCGGCCCGATCCCGACCTCGGCGACGTCGCCCAGCAGGAGGGGCGTGCCTCCGGGACCGACACCGATGGCGATCATCTGGAGATCGCGGACGTCTCGGACGTAGCCCAGGCCGCGGACGAGGAACTCGTGCTCGCCCATCTCGACGAGCCGTCCGCCGACGTCGTTGTTGGAGCGCTGAATGGCCATCTTGATCCGGGCGAGCGAGACGTCGTAGGCCCGGAGCTTGACCGGGTCGACTTCGACCTGGTACTGGCGGACGAAGCCGCCGATCGAGGCGACCTCCGAGACTCCGTCGACCGACGTCAGGCCGTACTTCAGGTACCAGTCCTGGTAGGAGCGCAGATCGGCGAGCGAGTGTTTCGGGGAGTTGAGCGCGTACATGAAGGCCCAGCCGACACCGGTCGCGTCCGGGCCGAGCTGCGGCGACACGCCGCGGGGAAGCTGCGAGGTCAGGCCGGAGAGATACTCGAGTACCCGCGAACGCGCCCAGTACAGGTCTGTGCCGTCCTCGAAGATGACATACACGAAGGAGAAGCCGAAGAAGGAGTACCCGCGGACGACCTTCGCATAGGGGACCGCGAGCATCTTCGTCTCGATCGGGTAGGTGACCTGGTCCTCCACGACCTGAGGGCCCTGGCCGGGATACTCGGTGTAGACGATGACCTGGACGTCGGAGAGGTCCGGGATGGCGTCGATGCGGCTCTCGCGGATGGCCCAGATCCCCCCGAAGGCTCCCAGGAGGACCGCCACGATCACGAGGAACTGGTTCTTGAGCGACCACTCGATGATGCGGTTGAGCATGGCCGCCCTTACTTCTCGTTGCCCGCGGCCGCGACCATCTTCTGGATCGCAGCCTGGAGGTTCGATTCGGAGTCGATGAAGAACTGCGCCGAAGTGACGACGCGCTCGCCCTTCTCGAGCCCGGTCTTCACCTGCACGAGGCCGTTCCCTTGAGCGCCGAGCTGGACGTCGCGGGCCTCGAACCGCCCTTCTCCCAGAGCGACCACGACGACGTTTCGTTGGCCGGTGCGGATGACGGCCTGGGAAGGGATCGTCAGCGCTCCCCTGGCGACGACGGGCGAAAACTCCACGGTCGCGTACATTCCGGCGCGCAGCCGCTGATCGGGGTTCGGGACCTCGAGGGTGAGGCCGACGGTGCGCGTCTTCTCGGAGACCTGGGGCTCGATGTAGCGAACCCTCCCGCGAAAGCTCTCGCCCGGAAAGTAGGTGAGCTCGATTGCCGCCGGACTGCCCACGTTCAACCAGGGAAACTGGTCCTCGTAGACCTGTACGTTGAGCCAGAGCGTTGAGATGTTGGCGATGTGGAGGAGCTCCATCCCGGGCTTGACCGCCATTCCTTCGAGCCCCTCCATCCGTTTCATCACGATGCCGCTCGCCGGGGAGACGAGCGTCAGCGTCCGGAAGACCTGGCCTGTCTTTTCGAACCGGGCGATCTGCCCCGGCGCGATGTCCCAGTAGCCGAGGCGGGTCCTGGCGGCCGCGACGAGGTCCTGCGCCCGCGCGCGGGCCTCGGCCGACGCCTTGCCCATCCGTTGGACGTACTGGAGAGCGGAGAGCAGCTCCTGTTCCGTCTGGACCAGCTCCGGCGAGTAGATCTCGAACAGCGGCTGCCCCATGCGCACGGGCTGTCCGAGGTAGTTGACGAAAGCCTTCTCGATGTAGCCGTTGTACTTCGTCGTGACGGAGACCATCTTTTCCTGGTCGTAGTCGAGATAACCCACGGTGCGAATTTGCCTCGTCAAGTCGCGCTGCTCGACGGGGGCCGTCGCGACATTCATGTTCTGGACGACCCTGGGATCGATGGAAATGATCGCGGCTCCGCCCGCGGCCGGGCCCGCCTCATCGGCGTAGACGGGCACGAAGTCCATGCCCATCTCGTCCTTGGCGGGATTGGGCGAGGTGATCGAAGGGTTCATGGGGTTCCGATAGAAAAGGATCTTTCGCTCGGCCGCTTTCGACTCGTCCGGCGAGGGCTTGGCCGCGGATTGTTTCGCCGCCATTGCTCCGGGATGCCCCACGAGTCCGTGGATCCATCGATCCAGGGGGTGGAGATGCAAGGGTCTCGCGAGAAGGACGACCGCGACGATCCCCACGCCGAGCCAGAAGAAAAGCCAGCGGAAGCGGCTGCCCGCCGGGCTGCTCGGTCGATCGGAGTCATCTCCCCTCGGTGTCGGACGGGGCATTTCCTTTTCATCCATCACGGTTTGGTCTCCTCGCTTCCAGGGGCGATGATCGGTGCAGCGACAACTCCCTCGAGCTCCGTCAGCGCGATGTCGTAGTCCGCGCGGGTCCGGCTCGCCTGGATGCGAACCTCGAGCAGCGTCCGTTCCGCGTCGAGCAGGTCGAGCGCATTCAGGGTGCTGGCCGCGTAGCCGCTCTCGGCGGAACGAAGCGATTGGTCGGCCTGGACGACGAGGACATCCTCGAACAGCCGCAGCCGCTGCCAGGTCAAAGGAATCTTCGCCAGGAGGTCTCCGAGCGACCGGTCGATCTCGGTGACGACGGCGCGCTTGCTCTCTTGAGCCTGACTCTCGAGCTGAAGCGCCTCCTCGATGCCCGCGGTGATCTTCCGGTTCCAGATGGGGAGGTTGATGGAGCCCGAGAGCGCCAGGATGTCCTTTCCGTTGTCCGGAGGCGGGTTCACCACTCCCGCCGCGTCCTCGCGTTTTCCGACCGAGGCATAGCTCAGCCCGAGTGTGACGTCGGGGAGGCGCTCCTTCTTGGCGATCCCGATCAGGGCTTGCGCCCGCGCGATCGAGGCATCGCTTCCGATCACTTCCGGGCGCCCTCCGAGCGCCGCTTTCCGGAGACGCTCGAGAACGAGGGGAGCCTCCAGGGGCTCGGGCAGCGGCGAGACCGCGATGGGGTTCCCGGCAGGTCGATCGCGCAACGCGTTTGCCGAGGCGAGCAACGACGCATGGCGGGTGTCAATATCGAGCAGGCGGGCATCGTCCCTCGTGATTTCCGCCTGAATCTTCACGATCGACTGCTCGAGCCCGAACCCGGACGTGTAGCGAGCCCGGGCGATCTCTTCGTAGTGGACGAGGGTGGCCCGGTCCTCCCTCACGATCCGTTTGAACTCCAGAAGGAACGCGAGTTCGTCGTAGAGCCTCCTGGCCTGGGTGACCAGCCGAAGCCGGGCCGCTTCGAGCCTCGCGTCGGCGGCGGCCGCCTCACTCAGTGCCGCCTGCTCGCGGAGGCGGAGCTTGCCGAACCAGGGAAAGCGCTCCGAGAGGCTCCCCATGAAATCCTGGGGGCCCACGCGAGTCTCCGGGCGCCAGAGATACGCCGTGGCAGCCAGCATCGGGTCCGGGAGGGCGCTCGCCTGAGGCGCACGCTGTGCGGCCGCCCGCGCGGCGGCTGCCAGGGCGGAAACCTCGGGATTTCGCTCGAGGACGTCCAGGAGAAAGGCGTGGTCCGGCCGGCCCTGCAGGCTGGCGGTAATGCGATCCGCGGGAGGGAGGGCCCCGGCTCCGGCCTCCGTCGAGGCCGCCGTCGCAGTCTGGCCCTTCGACAGCGCCGCGATGCCCAGCAGCAATGCCGCCAGCGGCATGGCGGAGGTTCTTCTTGATCTTGCAGTCGTCACCGATCTTGCCTCCGATGGCGCGAGCGAAAGCTCGCGCGGGTCGACGACGGAGGATCCCGTCGCGCTTCTCTAGAGGGAGATCGGGATCAGATCAGGAGGGGAGGCTGGAAGCCGGCGCGGAGGCTCTCCGCGCGGTTGGGGCGGGCGACCGGCCGGGCATCGGGAATCGGGACCTGCCCCGCGAAGGCCTGGCCGGTCGGAGCGGCGAGAGCGAAGGACGGAGCAGGCGACAGTTGGGCCAGCGGAGGCGTCGAATCGACTGACATCGCGCAGGCCACGCTGGCGCCGCCGCAGCAGGCCGGCGTAATCGCCGTGGCCGGGTTGCCGGAGGCTGTCATCGTCGAACAGCAAGACGCGCGGTTCGTCGCGCCGAGGGCGAAGACGGCGGCGAGCAGGATCGCCGCGAGCGGCGCGTGGTGCCTGGACCGCATGACGTGATTCTAAGCGCTCGTCGGATGTCGATGTGATGTGGATGCATCATTTTGTCCGAATCGGCCGGGGAGCGACCCATGGTGCCCCGGACCTGGCTTGCGTTCCGCGGTCCGGGCACAAATCAGCCGGAGCGTGGGCGGCAAACCCAAGGGGGCGGAGGAGTCCCCGAGGTAGGCTCCCTCGCCGACTCGGGCTCAAACTTGCGGCGGGAAGCTCGCCGCACACGGGCTCCTCGCCAGGGCGCAAGGTGACGCCGTCTGAACGATCGTTACGATTCTCGGGTGCTGGATGACGGCCGTCGACGGCGCTCTGGCATTGTGGTTCGCGATGGCCGCGGCTTCTGTGTTCTTCGTGGCCCAGGATCTTTCAACGCGCACGCCGGCAATGACGGTGATGAAATGGGGCTGGTCCCTGGTCGTTCTCTACACGGGCCCCGTCGGTCTCTTCGTGTACCTCGTCTCCTGCCGCGAACCGCTCCCGGGAACTCACGGGGAATACGTCGCTCCACTCTGGAAGCAGGCGGTCGGCTCGACGATCCACTGCGTCGCGGGGGACGCGACGGGAGTCCTCGCCGGAGCCCTCGTGGCCTCGGCGTTGCGGCTGCCGAGGGCTCTCGACCTTCTTCTCGAGTACGTGATGGGGTTCGCCTTTGGACTCCTGATCTTCCAGGCGTTGTTCACGAAGATCATGTCCGGCGGGAGCTACGGAGCCGCGGTCCGCAAGACGCTTCTGCCCGAGTGGCTCTCGATGAACGCCCTGATGGCGGGAATGATCCCCGTCATGCTGATCTTGATGAGCCGGGACCCGGCGGCGATGGAGCCGACCGGTATGCGCTTCTGGGGTGTGATGTCGCTGGCGATTCTGGCGGGTTCTTTCGCAGCCTACCCGGTGAATGTCTGGCTGGTCGCCCGTGGCCTCAAGCATGGGATGGGCACAGCCAGAGTGCTTGGCCGGGGAGGTCGCAGGCCGGACCAGGAGCGCGAGATGCAACGCCACGGGATCGCCGACAGGGGAGGGGAGGCTTCCAGCCACCTCCCGCCCGAACCGCGCGTGCGAGCGGGAGAGATCGTCCTCGTCGCTTTCGCAACGCTGGCCGCCCTGGCGGCCGGTATCCTGGCCGCGGCGGGATTCGGCGGGTTGACCTGGATCGGCTCTCGAGCGGTCTCCATGACTTTCGCAGATCGGCGAGCCCTTCGCCCGGACTCGTCCCCGTCGATCCCGCCGCGCGCGTCGCGGCGCTTCCAGATCGTCTCCGGCGGGGTCGGCAGCCGTCCCGCAGGCCGCGCGGTCACCCCAGATCCTCCGGAACCGAAGAGCATTTCCCGGGACCGAGACGGAAGCAGAGCGCGGCAGACCGAGGAACGGGTAGAGCCCTCCGGCGGCCGTCGGCGCGCCCGGCGAATTAAACGCGCGCGGCATGACGCTCACCGGGTCGGCCGAAGAGGGCCCGCCGCGGAACCGTCGGCGGAACGATCGAGACTCATTCCGGAGACCCGGAGGGTTCCGCGCCGGCGCGCCCTCTCCTTCATCAAGAGAAAGATCACGGGCGTGACGAGGAGCACGTGGATGGTCGATGTGACCATGCCTCCGACGATCGGGGCGGCGATCGGCCGCATGACCTCCGAGCCCGTCCCGGTCGACCAGAAGATGGGGACGAGCGACAGCGTCGCGGCGGCGACCGTCATCAACTTCGGGCGCAGGCGGAGCACCGAGCCTTCGCGCGTCGCCTCGAGGATGTCGTCGCGGGTGAGCGGACCGAGCGCGAGCCTCTTGTCGAGAGCCTCGTGGAGGTAGATGACCATGACGACGCCCGTTTCGACCGCGACGCCGTAAAGGGCGATGTAGCCGATCCAGACCGCGACCGAGAAGTTGTAGCCGAGCAACCATTGAAGGATCACGCCCCCCGTCATGGCGTAGATCACGGAGAGCATCACGATCGAGGCTTCGGAACCGGAGCGGAAAGTCATCGTCAAGAGCAGAAAGATTGCGGCGAACACGATCGGAAGCACGAGCTGGAGGGTCTTGCGCGCATGGACCTGGAACTCGTACTGGCCGGTCCACTCGAGCGTGAGGCCGGCCGGGAGCTTCACGAGCTCCCCGACGCGGCGCCGGGCAGCACGGACGAAGCCGACCAGGTCCGAAGCGCCGGTATCCACGTAGACGACGCCAGAGAGCCGCCCGTTCTCGTCCCGGTACATCGGAGGCCCCGTGGTCACGCGGATCTGCGCGAGCTGTCCCAGAGGAATCTGCGCGCCGGAAGGGCTCATGACGAGAATGCGCCGGAGTCTCTCGACGTCGCTGCGGAAGTCGCGCGGATAGCGGACGAGGACGGTGAACCGGCGCCTCCCCTCGACCGTCGTCGTGGCGATCTTGCCTCCGGTCGCCGCCTCGAGCGTGCTCTGGACCTGCATGACCGAGAGACCGTATCGGGCGGCCGCGTCGCGGTCCACGACGAAGTCGAGATAGGAGCCGCCGGTCGTTCGTTCGGCGTATACGCTGCGCACGTCCGGCAGATCCTTCAGGGCGTTTTCGATCTCCAGGCTCGCCTTCTCGATCGCCGGATAGTCCGGACCGTAGACTTTGACCCCGACCTTCGTGCGCACGCCCGTCGCCAGCATGTCCAGACGGTTGCGAATCGGCTGCGTCCAGGCGACCGGCATGCCGGGAATCTGCAGCCTCTCGTTCAGCGCCGCGATCAGCTCCTCCTGGGTCGCGACGCGCGTTTCCGGCCAGAAGGGGCGCAGGAGCGGCTTGACCCAGGGCGGCCAGCCCGAATACCACCGGCGATGGCTGCTCTTTGGCCACTCCTCGCGCGGCTTCAGGACGATCGTCGTCTCGAACATCTCGATCGGAGCGGGGTCGGTCGAGCTCTCGACCTTCCCCGCCTTGCCCAGCACGGATTGCACTTCCGGAAAGGTCCGGATGATGCCGTCGGTTTTCACGAGCACGTCTCGCGCCTGCTCGACCGACATCATCGGAAGCCCCGTCGGCATGTACATGAGCGACCCCTCGCGAAGCTGGGGCATGAACTCCGACCCGAGCGAGAGGGCAAGGGGGACGACGGCCAGCACGAACAGGAAGTTGGCGGCGAGCGTGGTCTTCGGAAAGCGCAGCGCCGCGTTCAGAACCGGAGCATAGAGCCGTCGCGTGATGAGCGCGGCCGGATTGTCGTCTTCGGAGCGGATCTTCCCCCTCATCCAGACAACCATCAGAATCGGCACCAGAGTGATCGAGAGGATGGAGGCCGCGGCAATCGCGAAGGTCTTCGTAAAGGCGAGCGGGTGGAAGAGGCGGCCTTCTTCCCCGGTCAAGAGGAAGACGGGAAGGAACGAGACCACGATGATGACGAGCGAAAAGAAGATCGCCCGGCCCACCTGCTGCGCGGCCGCCACCACGGCCGATTCCCGCGCCGCGTGGCCGCCGGACGGATCGACGCCAGCCAGGTGGCGATGCGCGTTCTCGACCATGACGATCGACGCGTCCACGAGGACGCCGATCGCGAGGGCGAAGCCGCCGAGCGACATGATGTTGGACGAGACGCGAAGCAGATACATCGGCAGAAAGGAGATGACGATCGCGACGGGAAGCACCGTGATCGGCGCCAGCGCCGATCGGAAGTGAAAGAGGAAGAGCAGGATGACGAGCGCCACGACGATGATCTCCTCGATCAGCGTGTGCTTCAAGGTGTCGATCGCGCGGTGGATCAGCTCGGTTCGGTCGTACGCGACCTTCAGCTCGACTCCGGGCGGGAAGGAGGGGGCGAGCTCGGCGATTTTCTTCTTGACCGCTTCGACCACGGTGAGGACGTTCTCTCCCTCCCGGACGATGATCACTCCGCCGACCGCCTCCCCCTCGCCGTTCCAATCGAGGACACCGCGACGCATCTCCGGGCCGAAGTGGATCGAGGCGACATCGGAGAGATAGACCGGCGTGCCGGTCTGAATGCGAGCCTTGATCGGGACGCGGCGCAGGTCTTCGAGGCTCGTGATGTAGCCTCGGCCGCGGACCATGTACTCGCGCCCGCTCCACTCGACGACGCGGCCTCCCACGTCGCCGTTGCTTTCGCCGATCGCCGCCAGGACGTCGTTCAGACCGACTCCATAGGAGGCGAGCTTGATGGGTTCGACGTCCACTTGGTACTGCTTCTGGAAACCGCCGACGGAGGAGACCTCGGCGACACCCGGTACGGCGCGCAACCAGTAGGAGAGGTCCCAGTCCTGGAAGGTCCGCAAGTCGGCGAGCGAGTGCTTTCCCGTCTTGTCCACGAGCACGTACTGGAAGGCCCAGCCGACTCCCGTGGCGTCCGGCCCGAGGTTCGGGTTGACCCCTTCCGGAAGGCGGCCCCTCAGACCGTTCAGGTACTCGAGCACGCGGCTGCGCGCCCAGTACAGGTCGGTCCCGTCCTGAAAGATCGCATAGACGTAGGAGTAGCCGAAAAACGAGTAGCCGCGGACGGTCTTGACCTTCGGAGCCGAGATGAGAGACGAGACGATCGGATAGGTGACCTGATCCTCGATCAAGTTGGGGTTCTGACCCTCCCAGTTCGTGTAGACGATCACCTGCACGTCGGACAGATCCGGAAGCGCGTCGAGCGGGATGCGCTGCAGCGACCAGAGGCCGGCGCCGAAGAGGCCGGCCACGAAGACGATCGTCAGGAACTTGTTGCGGACGCAGAGCGCGATCAGTTTCTCGATCATTGCGGCGCCACTTCCGGCGTCGGCTTCGCGAGCGGCTGCCCGGGCTGACCCGCCGACCCCGCCGGCGCCGCGCCGATCGCGCCGATGCGCGACTCCGAGTCGATCAAGAAATTCGCCGACGTGACGACCGCCTCTCCCTCCGAGAGCCCGGAAAGCACCTCGACGAAGTCCTTCCCCGGGGTGCCCGTCTTCACTTCGCGCGGGGCAAACACACCCGCGGACTGTTCGACGAAGGCAATCTGACGCTCGCCGGTCTGGATCAGCGCCGAGCGTGGCACCGCCAGCACCTCTCGCGACTTGCCGGCGAGTGAAACCCGCACGTACATTCCAGGCTTGAGCAAACCCTTCGGGTTCGGAACGACAATCCGCACCTTGACGGTTCGCGTCTCTTCCGAGAGCGTGGGATAGACGAAATCCACGCGTCCCCGGGCGGTCTCGCCCGGAAGAAAGGACGTCGAGACCTCCGTCGGACTCCCGGTCGAGACCGCGGGCATTTCCGACTGGTAGACGTCGGCGAGCGCCCAGACGGTGGAGAGATCCGCGATCGTATAGAGAGGCATTCCCGCCGTGATCGCCATTCCGGGGAGCGCGTCCTTCTTCAAGACCACCCCGGAAACGGGCGACGAGAGCACCAGATCCTTCAAGACCTGTCCCGTGCGCTCGATCCGGTCGATTTCCGAGTCCGGAATGTCCCAGAGACGCAGCCGCTGGCGCGCCGCCTCGAGCAGCGCCCTCGCATCGGAGGCCGCCTCGCCGCTCGAAGAGGCGGAAAGCCGGCGGGCGTTCTCGGCGGCGAGCAGGTACTCCCGCTCGGTCGCCACCAGATCGGGGCTGTACACGGAGAGGAGAGGCTCTCCGCGGCGCACGCTCTGGCCAGTCCGGTCTACGAAAAGCCGCTCGATGTAGCCGGAGAACTTGGCGTTCACGGCGTGGACCCGACCCTCGTCCTCCGCAATGACGCCGTTGGTCTCGACCGTCCCGTTGATCGTGCGCCGCGCGACCTTCTCGGTCGTGACGCCGATCTCCTGACGCCGCTCGAGCGGGACGCGCACGACGGAGAGACCGGGAGGAGGCGCTCCGCCGGCGTCCGGCGCGACCGTCTCTTCGGCGTACCGGGGAAGGAGCGGCATGTCCATGAAGGGCGATTTGCCGGGGTGATCGAAGCGGACCTCCGGTTTCATCGGGTCGTACCAGTAAAGAACCTTCTTCTCGGCTTTGTCGGGGGCGGAGGATTCCTCGGCATACCTGGGCACGAGATCCATGTCCATGAAAGGAGACTTGCCCGGGCGATCGAAGTGGACTTCCGGCTTCGCGGGGTCGTACCAGTAGAGGACCTTCTTCGTCGCCGCGCCGGGAGTCGGCGTTCCCTGCTTTCGGCTGGTTGCGCTCCTCTTCTTGCAGGCGGTCGGCGCCGCAGCCAGAAGGGAAGCCACGACGGTCAGCACCAGCGCTCTACTTCTCCACATCGTTTCCTCCCGGCGCGGGCGAGCCCATGGCCGCCGACGCGTCGAACATGCCGGAACCAGAGGGCGCCGCGGCCGCGGGTGGGGGCGCGCCCGCCATACCGCCCGCGGACTGCAGGTCCATTTCGTCGATCGCGACGCGCCATTTCTCCGCATCGGCCAGGCGCGCGAGGTACAGGGCCCGGTCGGCGTAGCGCGTGTTGAGCGCATCCAGAACGGTGACGAAGGGCACCCTGCCCGTGCGGTAGCTCGCGATGGCCGATTCCAGCGAGAGCTCGTCGGTCGGTAGGACCCCCTCCCGATAGAGTCGGGCGACGCGCAACGCCGCGTCGAGGCTCTGGAAGCGTTCGCGGGTCCGGAACTCGAGCTCCAGGGCCGCCGACGCGTAGCGGCTCTCGTCGGACCGAAGATCGGCCTTGGCCGCCGCCAGGAGCGGCTTTTGCCGCGAGCCGGCATGGATCGGAAGGGTGATTCCGAGCCCGACCTGCCACATCGGATCCAGGCCGCCACGGTACATGGGGCCGCCGCTCGCGACGAAGTCCGGAAGGAAGTTCTTCTTCGTCAGCGCCACGCGCGACCGGTCCGCTTCGATTCCACGGGCCAGGGCCGCCAGTTCCGGGCTCTTTCCCCGAACCGCGGCGAGCAGCGACTCCAGGCCGGGCACGTCGGGCCGGTAGTCCAGAGGCTGGTCCGTCTCGAGGGGCGCATCCTGAGGGCGCCCCACCATCCGGTTGACTTCTGCACGCCGGTTCGCGACCTGGGCCGTCTGATCGGCTCGCGCCCCATCGAGCCGCAGCACCTCGACCTGCGCCCGGAGAACATCCTGCTGGACACTGAGACCGACCGCGTATCGCTCGCGCACGATGGTCGAGATCGTGCGCCAGGATCGGCTTCGATCCTCGATCAGGTCGAGAAGGGTGCGGGCGAGCAGGTACTCGTAGTAGGCTCGGCGCACGCGCGCCTCGACGGCAAGCCGTGTGCGCGCCTCGACCCCGGCCTTGACCTCCTCGGCGCGCAGCGCCGCCTCTTCGCCGGCGAGGCGAAGCTTGCCCGGCCAGGGCAGCGGCTGGGAGAACATGGCTCCCAGAAAGGTCATTTCCTGCACGCCGAGCGACGGCGCCCAGCCGTCGTTCTGGTAGTTGAAGGAGAGAAACGGATCGGGCAGCGTGCGCGCGGGAGCGATCCGAAAGCCTGCCGCCTGCGCGGTCGCGGCGGAAGCCGCGATGTCCGGGTTCTTCGCGAGCGCCTCGGACACGAGCTCCTCCAGGACGCGATCCGGCAGAGTGGCGCGCAGCCCCGCGCCGATCGGCGCCGGCGCCTGTGCGCTCGCGTGGACGGCCGTCGCGATTGCAAGGAGCGCGGCCGGCCCGAGAGTCCGAATTCTGTGCGTGGTCACCGGTCTTGCCTCCCATGGGTCCGGCATCGAGTCCGGACCAGAAGGGCGGAGAAGTCTCCGCCGCGTCGCGGCTTACGGGCAGGCCGGCTTCAGATCAGGAGCTGTGCGTGGAGAGGGTGGAGGGGAGGGCTTTCGGGATGGAAGCGGCGGTTCCCGCGGTGTCCGGAAGCGACCGGAGAGCCGTGGACGGCCGCGGGGCCCGGGGCGAGGACGGCGGCTGCGGCCGGGGGATTGGGGTTCATCCGAGCTTCTCTCGCGCCCGCCGGTTGCCCGTCGGCCGGGCACTGCGCGCACTGCAGCGCCGGGCCGCTGCCGCAACAAGCCATCGCGGACACCTGTCGGGCGGATTCATCGGGGGCGCAGCAGCTGCCTGCCGCCAGGGGCGAACCCCACGCCAGGAGCAATGCCATGGCAATCAGACTCGCCGCGGAGGGCCCCGTCGGACCCTGGCGGCGCCTCGATTTCGGCCGTCTCATCTGGCTTGCAACGTTTCCTCTCGTCCAATCAATCCCATGATGTGGATTCATCATTCTAATGCTCGGGAGAGATTGACGATCGCAACAGCGCCGGCCCCGGCGGATAGGATGGGTGTCTCCCGGAGGAATTTGGGATTGTTCCGGTATCTGGAGCCCGCCGATCGATGAGCAAAGAGGAAGGACGAGACCTCGAGTCAGAGCGGGACCCGGTTTGCGGAATGACCGTCCAACCGGATCCGTCGCTCTCCTCGAGCTGGCAGGGGAAGCGCTACTTCTTCTGCCACTCCGGCTGCAGGCAGAAATTCGAGGCGGACCCCGGGCGATACGCTCCCGGGCTCCCAAACGCCTCCGGGTCGGTCTCGGTCTCTGGCTCGTCCTCGCCGGCCAGGCAGGCGGAGGCAGGCTTTTCGGGACCCTACGTCTGCCCGATGGATCCGGAGGTCCGGGAGGGGGGGCCCGGACCCTGCCGCAAGTGCGGCATGGCCCTCGAGCCCGAAGCCCCGCAGGCGCCGCAGACGAAGACCGAGTGGGTCTGCCCGATGCATCCCGAGATCGTTCGGGACGGCCCGGGCAGCTGTCCGATCTGCGGAATGGCCCTGGAGCCCCGCACGATCGAGCTCGAAGAGGCCGAAAACCCGGAGCTCGCGGACATGCGGCGGCGCTTCTGGGTGTCGGCGGCGCTCTCGCTTCCTCTGCTCCTGCTCGCGATGGGGCAGATGATCCCGGCGGTTGCCGCAAGGCTCCACTCCGCTTCGCTGCCGTGGATCGAGGCGGCGCTCGCGACACCGGTCGTGCTCTGGGGAGGCTGGCCCTTCTTCCAGCGGGCATGGCGTTCGATCGCGACGCGCAGTCTCAACATGTTCACGCTGATCGGGCTCGGCGTCGCCGTGGCCTATGGCTATAGTCTGGTCGCGACCTTCGCTCCGGGCCTCTTCCCCGACTCCTTCCGCGATCACTCCGGCCGGGTCGGGGTGTACTACGAGGCAGCCGCCGTCATCGTCACGCTCGTCTTGCTCGGGCAGGTGCTCGAGCTCAAGGCCCGAAGCCGCACCGGCGCGGCGATCCGGGCGCTCCTGAAGCTCGCACCGAAGACCGCGCGCCGCGTCGAGGCGGGCGGGGCGGAGAGGGATGTGCCGCTCGAAGAGGTCCGCGTCGGGGACCGGCTTCGCGTCCGGCCCGGGGAGAAGGTTCCCGTGGACGGCGTCGTCGAGGAAGGAGAGAGCGCGGTCGACGAGTCCATGGTAACCGGGGAGTCCATCCCCGTCGCAAAGAACGCCGGCGACCGCGTCATCGGAGCCACGGTCAATGGCACGGGGACCTTCCTGATGCGGGCCGAAAAGGTCGGCTCCGAGACGCTGCTCGCGCAGATCGTTCGCATGGTCGGAGAGGCGCAGAGGAGCCGCGCCCCCATTCAACGGCTGGCCGACGTCGTCTCCGGTTACTTCGTCCCCGCGGTCGTGGCGATCGCGGTCGTGACCCTGCTCGCCTGGGGGCTCTGGGGGCCGGCCCCGCGCACGGCGCACGCCATCGTCAACGCCGTGGCGGTGTTGATCATCGCCTGTCCCTGCGCTCTGGGGCTTGCCACACCCATGTCGATCATGGTCGCCAGCGGCAAGGGAGCCACGATGGGCGTCCTCTTCCGCAACGCCGAGGCGATCGAGACGCTTCGGAAAGTGGACACGATCGTCGTGGACAAGACCGGGACGCTGACGGAGGGCAGGCCCCGCCTGACCTCGGCCGTCGCGGCCGCCGGCATGGCGGAGGGAGAGCTGTTGCGGCTGGCTGCGAGTCTCGAGCGGGGGAGCGAGCATCCTCTGGCCGCCGCGATCGTGAAGGGAGCCGCGGAGCGGGGAATCGCGCTTTCTCCCGTCTCGAATTTCCGATCGAAGCCGGGTGGCGGGGTCGTCGGGCGCGTCGGGAAACAGGAGATCGCGCTGGGCAATCGGGCGTTCCTCTCCGAGCTCGGCGCCGGCGTGGCGCCGCTCGAGGGGGAGGCGGAGTCTCGCCGCGCCGGCGGCGAGACGGTGCTGTTCGCGGCGGTGGACGGGAAAGCGGTGGGCCTTCTCGGCGTGGCGGACCCGATCAAGCCGACCAGCCGGGAGGCGGTTTCGCAGTTGCGCAAAGAGGGCGTCCGCCTCGTGATGCTGACCGGAGACAGCCGGGTCACGGCGGAGGCGGTCGCGCGCAGCCTCGGCATCGACGAAGTGGTCGCGGAGGTGCTGCCCGAGCAGAAGGTCGAGACCGTGAAGCGGCTCCAGGCGGAAGGCCGCGTCGTCGCCATGGCGGGCGACGGCGTCAACGACGCCCCGGCTCTGGCTCAGGCCGACGTCGGGATCGCGATGGGAACCGGAACGGACGTCGCGATGCAGAGCGCGGGCGTCACGCTCGTCAAGGGGGACCTGCTCGGGATCCTCCGGGCGCGGCGGCTGTCGGCTGCGACGATGCGCAACATCAAGCAGAATCTCTTCTTCGCCCTGGTTTACAACGCGGTCGGCGTCCCGATCGCAGCCGGGGTCCTCTATCCCGTCTTCGGCCTGCTCCTGTCCCCGATGATCGCGGCCGCCGCCATGAGCTTCAGCTCCGTGTCGGTGATCGGCAACGCCCTTCGCCTGCGGTCCGAGAGAATCTGAGAGTCCCCGCGGCAGTCCGTTACGTCACCGCCTTCTTCCGGAAGCGGTGAAGCCCGAAGAGCAGGAAGACCGTGTCGAACGCGAGGAGCGCCGCGAAGATGGCGACGGCGGGAAGGTGCGGGAACTGCGGCACGAGGGAGGCGCGAAGCCCCTCGCTTGCGTAGACGACCGGGTTGACGAGAACGGCGCGGCGCAGGACCGGAAACCGGGCGAGGGCGCTCCACGGGTAGTAGGTGCAGCCGAAGAAGATCATCGGGGCGAACACGAGCGAGAACATCAGGCCGATCTGCGTCTGCCCGACCGAGCAGCCGATGGCGAGCCCCACCGTCGAGGAGAGAAGGGCGACCAGGAGGACCACGGCGAGGAATTCGAAGGGACGGCCGAGCCGGAGCTCGACGCCCTTGCCCATCAGAAGCCAGGCCGAGGGCAGGACGACCAGCCCGGCGAGCAATGCCTGGATCATGCCCGAGAGCACCTTCTCGACCGCCACCCACTCGACCTGGATCGGCGCGAGCAGGCGGTCTTCGATCTCCCGGGTGAACTGGAACTCGGAGATCAGCGGCATCGCGACGGCCTGGATTCCCGCAAGGAGCATCGAGAGCGCGATGATTCCGGGCAGCAGCATGCTCTTGTAGGCGATCGGCATCATCCCGCTCGTCGTCAGGACGCGCCCCAGGACGAACACGAGGAGCATCGGCTGGAGCAGAGTCTGGAGGAGCAGGGGAAAGAAGTTGCGCCGCGCCACGTGGGCGTCGCGGGCGAGCAGGGCGAGGAAGGTCTTCGGGTTCATGGCGGTCAGTCGCGCAGGCTCCGGCCCGTGTGGTGCAGGAAGAGGTTCTCGAGCGAGGGTTCCGAGATGTGGACGTCCCGGATCTCGACGCGCTCGAGCAGCGCCGCGTTGATCGCCTCCGGCACGAGCGCTCCGCCCCGGTCGGCATAGAGGTCGACGACGTTCTCGCCGACGGGACGCACTTCGGTCACGCCGGCGAGCCGCTCGAGCTGCCGCAGCAGGGAAGGCGGCCTCGGCTGCACCTGCATGCGGATGAGATGGCCGCCGGGAACCGAGCGCTTCAACTCCGCCGGGGACCCGAGAGCGATGACCCGGCCGTGGTCCACGATCGCCACCCGCTCGCAGAGCTCGTCGGCCTCCTCCATGTTGTGGGTCGTCAGCACGATCGTGCGGCCCGAGCCGTGATACTCGCGGACGATGTCGCGCAGCAGAAGGCGCGTCTGCGGATCGAGCCCCGCGGAGGGCTCGTCGAGGAAGAGCACCTGCGGGTCGTGCATCATCGCGCGCGCGATCGAGAGCCGCTGCATCATGCCGCCGGAGAAGGCGACGACGAGCCGGTCGGCGCGGTCCGCGAGCTGGAACCGCTCGAGGAGCTCCCCGGCCCGGGCGGTCCTGGCGGAGGCCGGCATTCCGAAATAGGCGCCGTGGAAGAGCAGGATCTCGCGGGCGGTCAGCGAGAAATCGAGGTTCGGCCTCTGCGGCACGACGCCGATCAGCCTCTTGACCGCGACCGGGTCGTTCCAGACCTCGTGCTTGCCGATCCAGGCGCGCCCGCCGGTCGGCCGAATGCGGGTCGTGAGCACGCCGACCGTGGTCGATTTTCCTGCACCGTTGGGGCCGAGCAGTCCGAAGAGCTCGCCGGGGTGCACGTCGAGCGTCAGGTCGTCGAGGGCGACCACTTCGTATTTCTGGCGGCGCTCGGTGCGGCCCGCTCCGAACGGGAGTCCGAGTCCGCGCCCCGCCCCGGCCAGCGGCGGCGGGGAGGTGTAGACCTTCCGCAGGGCTTCGGTGTGAACTCGAAGCGACATCAGCGTCCCTTGTCCGCGCGCGAGGCTCGAACGAACTCCTCGAACTCCTTGCGGGCGCGCTGCAGGATCTCGCGGACCCGCTCCTGCCTCTCGGGCGAGCTGCCGGCGGCGTCCAGGGCCATCAGGGCTTCTTTGGCGAGGCCGGCGAGCGGCGCCGCGATGACGACCACGGTCGGCCCCATCCAGCGCCCCCATTCCTCCCACCGCCGGGCGCGCCCCCAGATCTCGCTCACCGCCGCCTCCTCGCGGCCGAGCTCGGCCCGTCCCTCGCTCGTGAGGCGATAGACGCGCCTGCCGCCGATCGCTTTCGAGAGGATGAGGCCCGCCTCTTCGAGCTGCTGGAGGGCGGGGTAGACGGCGCCGGCGCTGGCCTTGTAGAGGCCGCCCGAACGCCGCGCGAGGCGCTTGATCAGCTCGTAGCCGTGCGCGGGTTCTTCCAGAAGGGAGAGGATCGCGAGCCGAACCTCGCCCGAGCCAAAGAAGCGGCCATGGCCGGCGAATGGCCCGAAGGGGGCCCAGGTGCCGGGATCGGGCACTCCGCGGTCGTTTCGAGTCACCGGGCAAGGATATCGTGCGATATGTCTTGCGTCAAATCAGAAGATGGTCTTTGCCGAAGCCTCGCGGCGTCGCCCCGGGCGGAGCCGAAGGGCGTCAGGCCCAGAACTCGGTCTTTTCGAGGATCAGGGCCTCGAGCGCTCGCAGAAACGTGGGATGGCTGTTCAAGCCCGGCGTGCGGCGGAAGTGGGAGATCCCGGCCCTTCGGGCCTCTTCCCCGAAGAGCTGGTCGATCTCGTAGAGGGTCTCGACGTGGTCCGTCACGAACGCGATCGGGATGGCGAGCACCTGCTTCTCGCCGCGGCGGCCGAGCTCCGAGATCAGGCCGAGGGTGGCAGGGCCGAGCCATTCGACGGGGCCGAGCTTCGATTGATAGGCGAGCGTGTGCGGCGACCGGCCTCCGAGGCGCTGCTGGATGGCGCGAACCGAGGCTTCGACCTCGGAAGCGTACGGGTCCCCCTTCTTCGTGACGAGCTTCCTGGGGATCGAGTGCGCCGAGAAGAGCAGGTGGACCGCCTCGGGCCGCGGATCGGGAAACCGCGCGACCTCGCGCTCGATCAGTTCCGCGTGGGCCTGGACGAACAACGGGTGAGTGGGCCAGGATCCCGTCTCGGCCAACGACGCGCCCGGCGCGTGCCGGGCGACCGCCTCCCGCGCGCGCTCGAGGGCTCCCTTGGTCGTCGTCAGCGAATACTGGGGGTAGAGCGGAAGAGCCAGGAAGCGGCGAACTCCCTTCGCGGCGAGCTCCTCGACGACGTCCTCGACCATGGGCGACGAGCAGTTCATCGCGGCTCGGACGGCCGCCGCCTTGCCGCGCTCCCGCAGGAGGGCCTCGACGCCGCGGGCCTGCTCTTCGGTCAGGCGCCGGATGGGCGAGCCGCCGCCGATCGAGCGGTAGAGCTCCCGGGAAGCCCGCTTGCGGCCGAGCGCGATCGACGCCGCGATCGCCTTGCGCAGGATCGCCGGCCGAACCCGAATCACGTCCGGATCGGAGAACAGCCGGTAAAGGAACCGCGGAACCTCCTCGAGATTCTCCGGCCCCCCGAGCTGCAGGAACAAGACCGCGCGCTCTTCCGCCATTTCGCCGGGTCGCTCTCTCCGTCCGGTCTCAAGCCAAGATAACTTGAAGATTCTCTTCGGCGGCGCGCGGCACGTTTCGGCGACGCGCCACTCGGGTCCTCGCGTGCCGCCGCCGCAGAGTCCCGCCGCTACAGTGTCCGGGAGAAGACCGGCCCCTCCGGGACCTGCGCCAGGTACGCGTCGAAGGGCATGGCGAGGTTCCGGAGGAAGACCCGGCCGAGCGGCGTGGCGCGAATTTCGCCCGCGGATAGATCGACCAGCCCGTCCTCGGCGCAAGGGCGCAGGCGCTCGAGCGCGTCGGCGAAGGTGTCGTCGAAGCGGATCCGGAAGGCGTCCTCGATTTCGCGCTTGATCACGACGCCGTGGCAGAGCAGGTTGCCGATGACGGTGCGGCGCAGCCGGTCGTCGGCGGAGAGCCGGCAGCCCCGGAACGTCGCCGCGCCCTCCCGGGACACCGCGCGCCGGTAGTCCGGCAGCTCGCGGCGATTTTGCACGTAGTAGTCGCCGACCGAGCCGATCGAGCTCATGCCGAGCCCGATGAGGTCGGTGCCGGCCTTGGTCGTGTAGCCCTGGAAGTTCCGGTGGAGTGTGCGATCTCGCCGGGCGCGGGAGAGCTCGTCGTCGGGCCGCGCGAAGTGGTCCATCCCGATGTACTCGAAGCCCGCGTCGCTGAAGCGCTCGAGCGCCGTCCGGAAAATCTGGAACTTGGTCTGCTCGTCCGGCAGGTGCGGCAGAAGGACGTTCTGGTGCTTCTTCATCCAGGGGACGTTGGCGTAGGAGTAGACCGCGAGGCGGTCGGGCCCGATGTCGAGCACCTGGTCGATCGTGCGCGAGAAGGTCTCCGGCGTCTGGTACGGCAGGCCGAAGATCAGGTCCATGTTCACGCTCGGGAAACCGAGGGCGCGCGCCTGCTCGACGAGCCGGCGCGTGTCCGCGGCGGGCTGGATCCGGTTGATCGCTTCCTGGACCCGCGGATCGAAGTCCTGGACGCCCATCGAAAGCCGGTTGAACCCGAGGCCGGCGAGCACGTCCAGGTGCTCGCGGGTCGTGACCCGGGGGTCGACCTCGACGCCGATCTCCGCGTCCGGGTCGAGGGAGAAGCGATCGAAGATGCGGCGTCCGAGCCGCTCGAGGGCGTCGGGCGGGAAATACGTGGGCGTTCCGCCGCCCCAGTGGAGCTGCACGACCTTGCGGCCGTCGCCGGCGCGGTCGGCCACCCAGTCGATTTCGCGCTCGAGGACCTCCAGGTACGGGACCTCCAGGGTGTGGCGGCTGCCGGTGATGACGACGGTGCAGCCGCAGAAGAAACACAGCCGCTCGCAGAAGGGCAGGTGGAAGTAGAGCGAGAGGGGAGCCGGACGCGGCGCCGACGAGGTCTCGACGAGGATTCGCTCGTAGTCCGCCGGCCCGAAGCTTTCCTTCCACATCGGCGCGGTCGGGTAGGACGTGTAGCGCGGCCCCTGCACGTTGTAGCGGCGCAGAAGCTCGAGGGAGACGTCCGCGGAGCGGGTCATACGCGCGCCGCCGCGGCTTCGTCCGGAGCCGGAACCGCCTGGCGCGCGGCGGCGAAGAAGGCTTCGACGCACTCCAGCCGCGCTCCCGGCAGGACCCCGTGGCCGAGGTTGACGATGTGGCCGCGCCCGCCCGTCGCCGCGACCAGGGCTCGCGTGCGGCGCGAGACTTCCTCCGGCGTGCCCAGGAGCACCCCCGGATCGAGGTTGCCCTGGAGCGGCTTGCCGGGCAGGCGCCGCCGGGCGTCGCCCAGCTTCAGGCGCCAGTCGACCGAGAGCACGTCCGCGCCGGCCTCCGCCATCGCTTCGACCAGGTGCCCGCAGCCGTTGACGTACAGGATCACCGGGGTGGCCTCGGGGCGTCGGATGCCCGCGATGGCTCGGGCGGCGGCGGGCAACGCCCAGCTCCGGTAGTCCTCTTCGGCGAGCTCCCCCGCCCAGGTGTCGAAGATCTGGACCGCCTGCGCGCCGGAAGCGATCTGGAAGGAGAGGACGTCGGCCACGACGTCGGCCAGAAGCTCGAGCAAACGGCGCAATGTGTCGCGGTCGCGCCCCATCATCTGCTTGATGACGGCGAAGCTCTTCGACCCTCCGCCCTCCACCAGGTAGGACGCGAGCGTCCAGGGCGCTCCGCAGAATCCGAGCACCGCCGCGCGGTCTCCGACCTCGGCGCGCAGGCGGGAGAGGATCTGGCCGGTGAACGGGATCGCCCGCGATGGATCGAATCGGGAGAGCGCGCGGACGGCGTCCGCGTCGCGCACGGGCTGCGGAAGATCGGGACCGCCGTCGCCGAACTCGACCTTCGCCCCCATCGCCTCGACCGGCACGAGGATGTCGGAGAAGAAGATCACGGCGTCCGGCGCAAAGCGGCGAAACGGCTGGAGCGAAACCTCCGCGGCGAGGTCGACGGAGCGGCACAGCTCGAGAAACGAGACCTTCCGGCGCACCTCCCGGTACTCGGGCAGATAACGGCCCGCCTGCCGCATCATCCATACGGGCGGGCGATCCACCGGGCGGCCGAGGGCGGCGTCCAGAAGCCGGCGGGCCGAGGGGGAGGAAGGGTCGGTCATCCGCGAGAAATGTACCTCAAGCGGAGCCCCGCCGTCGTCCGGGCCGAGGCTACCGAACGAGCTGGCGGAGCACGTAGGGAAGGATTCCGCCGTGGCGGTAGTAGTCCACTTCGATCGGCGTATCGATGCGAACGGTCAGCGGCACGCGCTCCGTCTTGCCGTCCCGGCGGGCAATGGCGAGCGACGTCGCCTGCCGCGGCTTCGGGTGCGGGCCGAGCGGTTCGAGATCGAAGGTCTCCGAGCCGTCCAGTCCGAGGCTGACCGCGCTGACGCCGTCCGGAAACTGCAGCGGCAGGACGCCCATCCCGACGAGGTTCGAACGGTGAATCCTCTCGTAGCTCTGCGCGACCACGGCCCGGATGCCGAGCAGCCGCGTGCCCTTTGCGGCCCAGTCTCGCGAGCTGCCGGTGCCGTACTCCTGGCCCGCCAGCACGACGAGCGGGACCCCCTCCTTCTGGTAGCGCATGGCGGCGTCGTAGATGGCCATCTGCTCACCCGAAGGGTGGTGAATCGTGACGCCCCCTTCGACTCCCGGCACCATCCGGTTCTTGATGCGGACGTTGGCGAAGGTGCCGCGCGTCATGACGCGGTCGTTGCCCCGCCGCGAGCCGTAGCTGTTGAAGTCCTCCGGCGCCACGCCGAGCGACTGGAGGTACAGGCCCGCGGGAGAGGTCTTCTTGATCGAGCCGGCCGGACTGATGTGGTCCGTGGTCACCGAGTCGCCGAAGATCGCCAGGGCGCGAGCCTCGCGGACCTGCCCGACCGGCTCCGGCTCGAGCTCGAAGTTCTCGAAGAACGGAGGCTCCTGGATGTACGTCGAGGCCGGGTCCCAGGGGTAAACGGTTCCGGCTGCGCTCGGGATCTCCTTCCAGAGCGGATTCGCCTCGGCGAGGTCCGCATAGAGCCGGCGATAGGTCGCCGCGTCGACCGAGGAGAGGAGCGCGTGCTCGACCTCCGCGGTCGAAGGCCAGATCTCGCGCAGGTACACGGGTCTTCCGTTTCCGTCGTGCGCGAGCGGCTCGGAGGAGAGATCGACGTCGGCGCGCCCGGCCAGCGCGAACGCCACGACCAGCGGCGGGCTCATCAGGAAGTTCGCCTTGATGTTCTGATGGATCCGCGCCTCGAAGTTGCGGTTTCCGGAGAGGACCGCGGCCGTGACGAGGTCGTTCTTCGTCACCGCCTCTTCCAGGCCGGCGTCGAGCGGGCCGGAGTTGCCGATGCAGGTCGTGCAGCCGTACCCGACGAGGTAAAAGCCGAGCCGGTCGAGATAGGGCTGGAGGCCCGTCTTCTCGAGGTACTCGGTGACGACCCGCGAGCCGGGCGCGAGCGAAGCCTTGACGCGCGGGGAAACCGTGAGGCCCCGCTCGACGGCTTTCTTGGCGAGCAGGCCGGCGGCGAGCATGACGCTCGGGTTCGACGTGTTGGTGCACGAGGTGATGGCCGCGATGAGGACGTCGCCATGGCCCACGTCGATCGAGCCCGCCGGCTCGGTTTCGACGGCGGCCCGGTCCGGCGTCGGGCGGTTGTTGGCCATCTCCGTCTCGGTCCAGACGTTGGTGTTGCGCGCGCGCGCGGCGGTGACGTTGGCCGGCACCTGGCTGCCGCCGCCCGGATTCGCGGCGCGCCCGAGCGTGGCCGGGAACCGGCGGGAGAGGGCGGCGGCGTCCTTGCCGTACCCGTTCTCTCCGATCGGTTTGGAGAAGAGCTCCCGAAAACGGCTCCTCAAGTCCGGCAGGTTGATCCGGTCCTGCGGCCGCCTGGGCCCCGCGACGCTCGGCCGAACGGTCGAGAGGTCGAGCTCCAGCGTTTCGCTGTAATCGCAATCGCCGCGCTGCGGCATGCCGAAGAGGCCCTGGGCGCGGAAATAGTTCCGAAACGCGTCGACGTGAGCGGGGTCCCGCCCGGTCGCGAGCATGTACTGGCAGGATTTTTCGTCGACCGGGAAGAAGCCCATCGTGGCGCCGTACTCCGGCGCCATGTTGGCCACCGTCGCGCGGTCGGTGACGGGCAGAGACGCCGCCCCCTCGCCGTGGAACTCCACGAACTTGCCGACGACCTTGGCGCGCCGGAGCATCTCGGTGACCACGAGCACGAGGTCGGTCGCCGTGGCGCCCTCGGGAAGGCGGCCCGTGAGATAGACCCCCACGACGTCGGGCGTCAGGAAGTAGACCGGCTGCCCGAGCATGCCGGCCTCCGCTTCGATGCCGCCCACGCCCCAGCCCACGATGCCGAGGCCGTTGATCATCGTCGTGTGCGAATCGGTGCCCACGAGCGAATCGGGGTAGAAGACGCCGTCCTTCGAGAGGACGCCCTGCGCGAGGTGTTCGAGGTTGACCTGGTGGACGATGCCGATGCCGGGGGGGACCACCCGGAAGCCCTGAAACGCCTCCGTTCCCCACTTCAGGAACTCGTAGCGCGCGCGGTTGCGGCGGAACTCGATCTCCATGTTCTTGCGGAGGGCGTCCGGGCTGGACCACTCGTCGACCTGCACCGAGTGATCGACCACCAGCGCGACCGGGACGAGGGGCTCGATGACCCTCGGGTCCTTCCCGAGCCGGGCCACGGCCGAGCGCATGGCGGCCAGATCCACCAGCAGGGGCACCCCGGTGAAGTCCTGCAGGACGATGCGCGCGACGACGAACGGGACCTCGGCCGTGCGCTCGGCGCGGGGCTCCCAGGAAGCCAGCGACCGGACGTCGTTTTCCTTGATCTTCACGCCGTCGAGGTTTCTCAGAAGCGACTCGAGGACGACGCGCAGGGAGACCGGCAGCCGGGACACGCGGCCGAGGCCCGCCTTCTCGAGCGCGGGGAGCGAATAGAGACGGCCGGTGCGGCCGGAGGAGAGCGGGAAGCTTTGCAGAGACCCGAACGGCCCCTCGGTCATGCTAAGTGACGGATTAGGAAGCGCGATGGTGAGGTTAACATCGGAGGCCCGAGTCTATGGGGGCCGGCGGGACAGGTCAAGCCGGCGGGTTCCGGCGTGCTCGGGGTGGCGCCGGGCGCGCGAAAGGGGAAAGGTAAGGACGGTGCAAGAAGTGAGAAAACGGGCCAGGGTCGCCATGGCGGCATTCGTTCTGGCCGCATCGAGCGGGTGGCTGCTCGCCGCGGAGGAAGTCTTCGTGTTCGACAAGAATCACACGACGGTCGGTTTCCGCATCCGCCACGTCGTGACGAAGGTCGACGGCCGGTTTCACGACTTCGACGGCGCGATCTGGCTCGACCGCCAGAACCCGGCTTCCTCGAGGGTCGAGCTGACGATCCAGGCCGCGTCCATCGACACGGGCACCCCCAACCGCGACAACGACCTTCGCTCGGCGAACTTCTTCGACGTGGCGAAATACCCGACGATCACCTTCAAGAGCACGAAAGTCGAGCCGAAGGGCGGCGACGCCTACCTGGTGACCGGGGACCTGACGATGCACGGCGTGACGAAGTCGATCCAGATTCCGATCAAGCACGGCGGGTTCGCGAAGATGGGCAAGGGAGAGAAGGCCGGGTTCGAGGGAGGCCTGACGCTCGACCGAAAGGACTACGGCATCACCTGGAACCGGGCGCTCGACCAGGGCGGAACGCTGCTCGGCGACGACGTGGAGATCACGATCCAGGTGGAGGCGAACAAGAAGGAGCCGGAAGCCGCCAGGGGCGGCGGACGGTAGGCGGGCACCGGGCTTCGCGGGGAGGCGGGGCGCGGCCTGATACACTGACGTCCCGCCATGGATTGGCACGTCCTGGGCTGGCTCGCGGTCGCGCTCTACGCCGGCGCGGAGGCCCTTTCGATCGTGACCCTGCTTCGACCCGGCGCCCGAGGACTTCCGCCGGCCCTGCTCGTCGTGGGCCTCGTTCTCCAGTTCGTCGACCTGCACGCGCGAGCCCGCGCGCTCGGGTCGGTTCCCTACCGCACCCTCGCGGGCTCGATGTCGCTCTTCGGCTGGATGCTCGGCATTGCGTACCTCGCCCTCCTCTTTCGCCACCGCGAGCGCGCGATCGGACCCTTCCTGATCCCCTTCGTCGTCGTTTTCTCGGCGGTCGGCCTGCTGATTCCCTTCCGGGCGTCCCCGCCGAAGCCCGAGACGCAGGGCGTCCTCTTCGCCCTGCACGTGACCCTCGCGATCCTCGGCTACGCGGCCTTCACGCTGTCCTTCGTGCTCTCGCTTCTCTACCTGATTCAGAGCCGCCAGATCCGGCGGGCGAAGACGGGAGTCCTCTTCGCCCGACTTCCGGCCCTCGAGGTGATCGGCCGGCTGAACCGGACGGCCGTCTCGATCGGCCTCTCGAGCCTCTTCGTCTCGGTCCTGCTCGGCGCCATCTGGGCGAGCCGGGTCTGGAAAGGCGTCCTCGACGCCAAGCTCGGGTTCGCGCTGTTCACGCTTCTCGTCTACGGACTGCTCCTGTGGATGGACCGGCGGGGCTGGAAGGGGCAGCGGGTCGCCTTGCTCTCGATCGTCGGGTTCGGCCTGGTGATCTTCTCGTACACCTTCGTCAACCTCTATCTGTCGCAGGCGCACACCTTCCGATGAGCGCTCCCAACGACGCCCGCCTCCTCGTGCTCGGCTGGAATTTCCGCACCGCCGCCGCGTCCGTCCGCGAGCGGGTGGCGTTCACGGCCGAGGAGATCCAGGAAGGCCTGAAGGACCTGGTTTCCCGCGGGCTCGTCTCGGAAGGCGTCATCGTCTCGACCTGCCACCGCAGCGAGATCTACGGGCTGGCCGGGGAGGCGGGGGTCGGAGACGCGCTGACCCGATTCGTCTCGGAGTGGCGCGGGCTCGATCCTTCGCAGCTTGCCGGCGCCGGGTTCCACCGGGTCGGCGAGGACGCGGCCCGGCACCTCTTCCGCGTGGCGGCGGGCCTCGACTCGATGGCCCTCGGGGAGAGCGAGGTCCTGGGGCAGGTCCGCCGCGCGCTGCTGCTCGCGCGCGAGGCCGGCGCTACCCGGGCCGTCCTTCACCGGCTCTTCGAGTGGGCCGTGGCCGCCGGCAAGCGCGTGCGGACCGAGACGGAGATCGGCATGCACCCGCTGTCGATTCCCGCGATCGGCTTCGAGCTCGCGGCCAAGGTGTTCGGGGACCTCTCCTCGCGCACCATCCTGGTGCTCGGCGCGGGGGAGACCGGCAGCCTCTTCGCGCGGCACGCGGCCGAGGCCGGGGTCACGGACTTGAGGATCGCCAACCGGACGCAGGAGCGCGCTGCCGAGGTCGCCGGGCGCGTGGGAGGCCGGCCGGTCCCGTGGGAGCGCGTCGCCTCCGAGCTCTCTTCGGCCGACGTGGTCGTGGGGACCACCGCGAGCCTGGAGCCGGTCGTGCGCCGCGACGCGGTGGAACTCGCGATGCGCCAGCGGCGCGGCAAGCCGATCTTCTTCCTCGATCTTGCCGTGCCGCGCGACATCGAGGCCTCCGTCGTCGAGGTCTACAACGTGTTCCTGCATGGCGTCAACGACCTCGAGGAGGTCGCCGAGGAAAACCGTCGCCGCCGCGCGCGCGAGGTGCCTCGGGCCGAGGGAATCCTGGAGGAGGAACTCAAGAAGTTCCTCACCTGGTTTGGAAATCTCTCCGTCGTCCCGACCGTGACCGACCTGCGCCGCCGCATCGAAGAGCTGCGGGACCTCGAGCTGGCGCGGGCTCCCGCGGGCGAACGGGAGCGGCTGCGGGAGTTTTCCGACGCACTGGCCGCGCGCCTCCTCCACGAGCCCATGCGGCGACTGAAGTCGGAGCCCGACCCGCGCCGGAAGCTCGAACGGGTCGAGGCGGTCCGACACCTCTTCGATCTGGACCGGGAGCCGGAGGCCAAGGATTGAGGGGTCGAAGCGGACCGACTCGGGCCGCAGACCCCGGGCGCCTTCCGGAGCTCTCCCCGCCCCGATGAGGCTTCGCCTCGGCGCGCGAGGAAGCGCGCTCTCCCTCGCGCAGGCCGGTCTGGTCGCCCGGGCCCTGGCCGGGCGCTGCGAAGTCGAGATCGTGACCGTCCGGACGACCGGCGACCGGCTCTCGGCGGCCGGCTCGCCGATCGAGTGGAAGGGCGACTTCACGAAGGAGCTCGATGCGGCGCTGCTCGACGGGCGGATCGATTTCGCGGTTCACAGCCTGAAAGACGTTCCCTCGGCCGTGCCGGAAGGGCTCCTGCTGGCGGCCGTTCCGATCCGGGAAGACCCGAGCGACGTTCTCGTCGCGCACCCGCGCCGGCGCTTCGCCGAGCTGCCGTCCGGGGCTCGCGTCGGCACCTCCAGCCCGCGGCGGCGCTCGCAACTTCTCGCCGCGCGCCCGGACCTCCGGATCTCCGAGGCGCGGGGCAACGTCGACACGCGCCTGCGGCGGCTGCGGGAGAGAGGCTGGGATGGGATCGTGCTGGCCCGCGCGGGGCTCGCGCGGCTGGACCGGCTGGCCGAGGTGTGCGACGTCTTCCCGACCGAGGTTCTGCTGCCCGCCGTGGGACAGGGCGCGCTGGCGCTCTTCGCCCGGGCCGACGACGGGCGCACCCGCGAAGCCCTCGGCGCGATCGATCACGCGGATTCGCATCGCGAGGCCCTCGCCGAGCGCAGCCTGCTCGCGACCCTCGAGGCGGGCTGCCACGCGCCGGTGGCCGGCCGCGCGCGGGTCGCCCGGGACACGATGACGCTCGAGGCGGGTGTCTTCTCGCCGGACGGCTCGCGGGTCCTTCGCGAGACGTCCTCGGGCTCGCCCGGGGACGCGCAGTCGCTCGGGCGGGAAGCCGCCTTGCGTCTGCTCGCGCGGGGAGCGGCCGATCTTCTGGAAAGGACCTCTCCGTGACGCGGCCGCGGGTGCTCATCGTCCGGTCGGGCGCCAACCCGTTCGCCTCGGTCGGAGACAGCGCGGCGGTCGACGTCGTCGAGAAGGTCAGCCATTCGATCGAGGCGGTGGCGCCGCCGGAGAGGGCGGAGCCCGGCAGCGCGGACCTCGCGGTCTTCACGAGCCAGGTCGCCGTCGAGCGGGTGGCGGCGGACCCGCGTCTCGCCTGGCTCCTGCAGGCAACCCGGCGCGCCTCGCGCGTGGCGGCCGTCGGGCCGGCGACCGCCGAGGCCTTGCGCGCCCGCGGGATCCGGCCCCACGTGGTCGGCACCGGATCCTCCGAGAGACTGCTCGAGCAGCTTCCCACCCGCCTGGACGGCTGGCGCGTGATCCTGCCGTGCGGCGAGGACGCCCCCCGGGACCTGGCCGAAGGACTGCGGCTGCGCGGCGCCCATGTCGACCGCTTCGACGTGTATCGGAAGGTGGCGCGCGCGCGCGACGCCGGGCTCGAGAGTGAGATCCTCGAGCGCCCCTTTTCGGCCTTCTGCGCGACCTCTCCCTCGGCGGCCGAGTGGCTCTTCGAGGGGCTCGCCGAAAGCGCCGCCGAGAGGCTCCGGAGCACCCCGGCCGTGGTGCTCGGGCGCTTCACCCGCCGCTTCCTGGAGGCTCGCGGCGTCGGTCGGATCTTCGTGACGCCGGATGCGCGCTTCGCATCGGCGCTGAGCCTGCTCGAGGAGCTTGCCACCGCGTCCGGCGGGGCGTAGATTCTCGGCCCGCCGTGACGAGCTTTCCGACCACCCGCTTGCGGCGCCTCCGCCGCCTGCCCGCTCTGCGCGATCTCGTGCGGGAGACGCGCCTTGCGCCCGACCGCTTCGTGGCGCCGCTCTTCGTCCGACACGGGAAGGGATTGCGCGAGCCGATCTCCTCGCTGCCCGGGGTGTTCCGGCTCTCGCCCGACGAGGCGGTGGCCGAGGCGCGGGAGCTGCGATCTCTCGGCGTCCCGGCGGCCATCCTGTTCGGAATTCCGGAAAGGAAGGACGAGCAGGGAAGCGAGGCCTGGGACGAGGCCGGCGCGGTGCAGGAGACCGTGCGGCGATTGAAGAAGGAGACCCCCGACCTGGTCGTGATGACCGACGTGTGCCTGGACGAATACACCTCCCACGGGCACTGCGGCGTGATTCGCGACGGAGAGGTGGACAACGACGCGACGCTGCCGCTGCTGGCGCGGACGGCCCTCTCTCACGCGCGAGCGGGCGCCGACGTCGTCGCGCCCTCCGACATGATGGACGGGCGCGTGGCCGCGATCCGCCGCGGGCTGGACGACGACGGCTACACCGGCGTGGCGATCGTCTCCTACGCGGCCAAGACGGCCTCCGCCTTCTACGGCCCCTTCCGGGAAGCGGCCGACTCGGCGCCGAAGTTCGGCGACCGGCGCGCCTACCAGATGGACCCCGCCAACCGGCGCGAGGCGATGCGCGAGATCGCGCTCGACCTGGAGGAGGGCGCCGACGTCGTCATGGTCAAGCCGGCGCTCGCCTACCTCGACGTCATCCGGGAGGCCCGCGCGCGTTTCGACGCACCCATCGCGGCCTACAACGTGTCGGGCGAGTATGCGATGGTCAAGGCCGCCGCCGCCAACGGCTGGATCGACGAGCGCCGGATCGCGCTCGAGATCCTGACGGGCATCGTCCGCGCCGGCGCGGATTTCGTCCTGACCTATCACGCGAAGGACGCGGCGCGCTGGCTGAGGGAGCCTTGAGCCGGGCGCCGGCCGGAACGCCCCGGCCGCAAGGAGCCGCGAACCACGGCAAGAAGAGGTCGGCGGTCCGGTCCGCCGCGATCTTCAAGCGCGCGCGCCGTCTGATGCCGGGCGGCGTGAGCTCGCCGGTGCGCTCTTTCGCGTCCGTGGGAGGCGAGCCGTTCTTCGTCCAGTCGGGCCGGGGAGCCCGGCTGCGCGACGCGGACGGGCGCTCGTACCTGGACTACGTGATGTCCTACGGCCCTCTTCTCTTCGGCCATGCGCCGGCCTTCGTCCGGCGCGCCCTTTCCCGCGCGGCGCGAAACGGGACGTCCTTCGGCGCGCCGACCGAGCTCGAAGTCCGCCTGGCCGAGCGCGTCGCCAGGATGGTCCCCTCGATCGAGATGGTGCGCTTCGTCAACTCGGGAACCGAAGCGACCATGACCGCGATCCGCCTCGCCCGCGGAGCCACGGGCCGAAAGCGCGTCGTCAAGGTCGAAGGCGGCTACCACGGGCACGGCGACAGCTTCCTCGTGTCGGCCGGCTCGGGCGTCGCGACGCTCTCGATCGCGGGGAGCCCGGGCGTGCCGGAGGAGATCGCGGCGCTGACGTCGGTGGTCCCGTACAACGACGCCGGAGCCCTCGAGGAGGTCTTCCGGCGCTACCCGGGGGAGGTCGCCGCCTTCATCCTGGAGCCTCTCGCCGCGAACATGGGGGTCGTGGCGCCCGAGCCCGGCTACCTCGAAGCGGCTCGCGACATCACGCGCCGCCATGGCGCGCTCCTGATCTTCGATGAGGTCATCTCCGGGTTCCGCATCGCGCCGGGCGGCGCGCAGGAGGTTTACGGCGTCCGGCCGGATCTGACGACGCTCGGCAAGATCATCGGCGGAGGCCTACCCGTCGGCGCCTACGGCGGCTCCCGCGACCTGATGGAGAAGATGGCCCCGGTCGGCCCCGTCTACCAGGCCGGAACGCTCTCCGGGAACCCGCTCGCGATGTCGGCGGGCATCGCGATGCTGCAGGAGATCGCCCGCAAGCCGCCCTACGCCGAGCTCGAGCGCAAGGGAGCCCTGCTCGAGCGCCTGCTGCGCGAGCGCATCGGCGCCGAGAACCTCTCGGAGCGCGTCGTTCTCCATCGCGTCGGGTCTCTGCTCACGCTCTTCTTCGGGCCGGGGCCGATGACCGACTTCGCCTCGGTCAAGCGCTCCGACACGAAGCGCTACGCCGCCTTCTTCCACGCCATGCGGGAAAGGGGCGTCTTCCTGCCTCCGGCGCAGTTCGAAGCCTGGTTCGTCTCGACGGCTCACGGCGACGCGGACCTGCGGCGGACCGCTCGCGCCGCGGGCGAAAGCCTGGCTGCCGCTTTTGGCGGCGCCTAGCTGTCAGCTCTCAGCTGTCAGCTGTCAGCTGTCAGCCGGAACCAATCCCTGAGCCGAGTCCTTCCGAGCTGAGAGCTGATAGCTGATAGCTGATAGCTCAGACCTTCACCCTCGCAGGATCTCGAGGCTCCTCTCAACCGCGGCCTCCGTTCCGAGCAGCAGCACCTGGTCCGCCTCGGCCAGCGCAAAATCGCCGGCTGGCGACACGGTGGGCTGGCCGTCCCGGATGACGGCGAGCACGGAGGCGCCTCCGCTCGCGCGCAAGGAGAGCGCCCCGAGCGACTGGCCGGCGGCGCGCCAGCCGGGCCCCACGGCGACGAGCTCGACGCGAGTCGCGCCGAGCGCCCTCTGGAGCTGCTCGGGCGAGAGGTCCGGCGCGCGAAATCGGCGGAACGCGTCGTGCCGCGCCCGGCGGATCTCGTCGGTCTCGGCCTCGACCCAGGGCAGGGGGAAGCCCAGCCGCCGCAGTGTGCGCCCGGCGATCTCGAGCGAGGTCTCGAACTCCTCCGCGACGATCTCGTCGGCCCCGAGGGCGACGAGATCGGAGACTTCCGTCAGGTACCTCGTTCGGGCGAGCAGGAAGATTCCGGGAGCGAGATCGCGGCAGATCGCGATGACGCGGCGGGTGGCGCGCAGGTCCGAGAGGAGCAGGAGCGCGGCGCGCGCCCGCTGGATCCCGGCATGTCGGAGGACCCGGTCGTTGGCGCCGTCGCCGAACTCGATGGGGATTCCGGCGGCCCTTCCGCGGGCGACCCGTTCGGGGTTCAGATCCAGGATCCGGAAGGGCACTTTCGCCCGGTTGAGGACGCGGGCGAGGGTCTCGCCCGTGTGGCCGAAGCCGAGGATCACGACGTGGTTCTCCGCCGGGAGCGCGCCGGCCTGCGCCGCGGCTTCGCGCGGGACGCTCCCGGTCGGAGTGATGTGGCGCGTCACGCGCAGGGCCACGGCGTGGCTCGCCTCGAAGAGAAGGGGCGTCGCCACCATCGAGATGATCGTGGCGGCCAGAATGGCCTGGTAGCCCACGGCGTCGATCGCCCCGGCGCGGCGCGTCTCCTCGAGCAGGACGAAGGCGAACTCGCCGATCTGGGCCAGCGACACGCCGACAACGACCGCGAGCCGCGGTCCGTACCCGAGGAAGAAGGCGGGAAGCCCGCCGAGGATCGCCTTGCCGACCAGAACCAGCCCGAGAACGCCGAGGACGAGGTCCGGCCGCCGCCCGACGATTCGGACATCGAAGAGCATTCCGACCGACACGAAGAAGAGCGCGTTGAAGGCGTCGCGGAACGGGGCGACGTCGGCGACGGCCTGGTGCCCGAACTCGGATTCCGAGACGATCAGGCCCGCGAGAAACGCTCCGAGGGCGAGCGAGAGGCCCGCCTTGGACGTCGCCAGAGCCGTGCCGAAGATCAGAATGAGGACGGCGACGGTGAACAACTCCTTGTGGCGGGTGCGGACCACCAGCGCGAGGAACCGCGGAACCAAGCGCCGCGCGACGAAGAAGGTCACCGCGACCGTCGCGGCCGCCTTGCCGAGGGCGAGCAGGAGCGCCCCGGCCCCGAGGCCGCGGCCTCCCGACAGCGGGTCGACCAGGAGCATCATCGGCACGACCATCAGGTCGCCGAACACGTTGATTCCGACGAGGAACCGGCCGTGCGGCGTGTCGACCTCGCCCCGGTCGACGAGCAGCTTCAGGAGAATGGCCGTCGAGCAGGTCGAGACGATGAACCCGAAGAGGATGCCCCGGGACAAGGGGTAGCCGGCCAGAGCCGCCGCGGCGGTCGCCAGGGCGATCACTCCGAAGAGCTGGAGCGGGCCCGCGACCCAGACGATCTTTCCCAGACGGCGCAGACTCGAGAGCGACAGCTCCAGGCCTACCGTGAAGAGCAGAAGCACGACGCCGACCTCGGCGAGGGCCTCGACGATCCGAACGTCCTCGACGATCCCGAGGCCGTAGGGCCCGAGAAGGACGCCGGCGAGAAGGAACCCGATCAGCGGCGGCTGGCGGAGGCGGTCGAGCAGGTACGCGGCCACCAGGGCCGCCAGGAAAACGAGAACCAGGGGACCGAGATAGCCGATCGGCGCCACGCGGCGTCACTCTAGCAAGGCGGCGCGCGGCCGAACTTGTGTAGAGTGCGGATCGTGAGCGCCGCGTCTCCGAGCGCCCGGGAGTGGTTCGGGCAGCCCCGAGGGCTATCCACCCTCTTCTTCACGGAGATGTGGGAGCGGTTCAGCTACTACGGGATGCGCGGCCTGCTCATCCTTTTCCTGGTGGCCTCGGTTCAGACGGGCGGCTTCGGCATGACGGACCAGGTGGCCGCGGCGATCTACGGGCTCTACGTCGCCGGCGTCTATCTCTTCTCGCTTCCCGGCGGCTGGATCGCCGATCGGATCCTGGGCCAGCGAAACGCGGTCTTCGTGGGCGGTTGCATCATCGCGGCCGGCCATTTCTCGCTGGCGATTCCCGCCGTTCCCACCTTCTATCTCGGGCTCTGCCTGATCGTCTGCGGAACGGGTCTGCTCAAGCCGAATGTCAGCGCCATCGTCGGCGAGCTCTACCCCGAGGGAGGCGCGCGCCGGGACGCGGGCTTCTCGATCTTCTACTCGGGCATCAACACGGGCGCCTTCCTCGGGCCCTTCGTCTGCGGGCTCCTGGGCGAGCACGTCAACTGGCACTTCGGGTTCGGCGCCGCCGGCATCGGAATGGTCCTCGGGGTGATTCAGTACAGGCGGGGCTCGAAGTATCTCGGGCAAGCCGGCAAGCGGAAGACGGTGGAGGAGGAACCGGGCGCCCGCCGCCGGGCGATTCGGCAACTCGGGCTGGCCTTGTCCGGCGCGGCGGGCGTCGGGGTTCTGCTCGCGCTCCTGCAGCGAGGCGGCGTTCTTCATCTGACCCTTCCGGGCGTGGCGCGCTCGATGAGCGTGGTCATCCTGGCGATCGTCCTGTCGTACTTCTTCTTTCTGCTCCTGTTCGGGCGGCTGACTCCGGCGGAGAAGAGGCGCGTGGCGGTCGTGTTCGTCTTCTTCGCCGCGACGGCGCTCTTCTGGTCCGGCTTCGAGCAGGCGGGCTCCTCGATGAACCTGTTCGCGTCCCGGCTGACGGACCGAATGATCGGGGGCTGGGAGATGCCCGCCTCCTGGTTCCTTCCGATCAACGCGATTCTCGTGATCGTCTTCGCCCCGCTCTCGGGCATGCTCTGGGTTCGCCTGGGCTCCCGCGAGCCGTCCCTGCCCGCCAAGCTCGGCTATGGCCTCGTCGCGATGGCGGTCGGGTTTCTCGTCATGGCGTGGGGCGCATTGAACACTCACGGCGGAGCGAGCAGGGTCGGGCCCGGCTGGCTCGTCACGTTCTATGTCTTCAGCTCGGTGGGCGAGGTCTGCGTCAGCCCGGTCGGCTTGAGCGCCGTCACGAAGCTCGCTCCCAGGCGACTGGTCGGGCAAATGATGGGCGTCCTGTTCATGGGCAACGCGCTCGGCAATCTCGTCGCGGGGCTGGTGGCGGGGGGATTCGCTTCGATGCCGCTGCCCGCGCTGTTTGGATCGGTCGCGAAGGTCATCGGCGGCGGGGCGCTGGTCATTCTGATTCTCTCCAGGCCGATCCGGGCGCTGATCGGCCAGCTTCCTTCCGGCGGCGAAGGCTCGCCGGACCCGGCTACCGCCGAGGGCGTGCCCGCCACCGACTGACCGGCGGCCCGGCCGAAGCCACCGGGCCGCCGGGCTGCGACTCGTCAGAAGAGCGGCTCGGCGCCGAGCCTCGGCCCGTCGAGGCCCAGCCAGAAACCCTCGAGCAGGTCGAGCGCCCTGACGCACCCCTGGCGGAGGGCCGACTCTTCCTCCGGCGGCAGCGTCTCGAGCGTCCGGCTCATCGCGTCTTCGTGCCCCTGCTCGAGCTCGCGGTGGAACGTCCAGTAGAAGAGGTCCATGCCCGAGAGCGACGCGTGCTTGCGCTTGAGCGTCTCGAGACCGGGGATCAACTGGTCCCACATCGGGATGGCCATGTGCTCCAGGCCGAAGGAGGCGCCGAGCGCCTTCGGGTAATCCCGATTGCCGTAGAGCTCGGCCAGCCCGTCGATGTACGTCCGGGTCGTCGGGAGCCACCTTCGTCGCCCGGCGTCCGCGGGCTCGAGGCCGATCGAGCGCAGGAAGCGGTGGTAGAGATACTCGTGGCGGCGCTTGGGGTCGCCGCCTCCCAGCTCCGAGACCAGGATCGTCGCCAGCTCGTCGGCGGCGGCGTCCTGCGTCGTGTTGGCGAGCAGCGTCGCCAGGATCCGCGGGAAGCTCTTCACGAATGCGAAGAACTGGACCGCGAAGCGCTCGAACTCCCGCTCCTCGAGCTCCCCGCGGCGGAAGCGGTCCAGGTATCGATTGTTGACCGCGCCATGACGAAGCACGCTTTCGTGAAGTTCCGTCGAGAAGGACATCGAAGACTCCTTTCCCAAAATGAAAAAGCCCGCCTTCTCTCCCGAGAGGCGGGCGGT
>JBLMXY010000032.1:0-2563 GCA_050257975.1 Acidobacteriota bacterium | reverse complement strand
GTCGCAAGGCGAAATCCCGACGGTTCGGTCACCACGCGCTGCCTGCCCGACCGCGCCGGCGCGGAGAAGAAGTAGGCATGCGCCGCGCGGCTTTCGCCCTGGTGCTGCTCCTCGCGCCGGTCTCCCTCCGCGGCGCGGCGGTGATCACGGTGGTCAACGCCAACGCGGACGGCGTCGGCTTCAACGACCCGACGCCGGCGACCCCGGTCGGAGGCAACTCGGGGACGACCCTGGGGGAGCAGAGGCTGATCGCATTCCAGCGCGCCGCCGACATCTGGGCCGCGCTGCTCGACAGCCCGGTCGAGATCCGGGTGCAGGCGAGCTTCGTCAGCCTGGATTGCACGGCCGACTCGGCCACTCTCGGGTCGACGGGAACGATTCAGGTCGTCAGCGACTTCGACCGCGCGCGCTATCCGAACACCTGGTACGCCACGGCGCTCGCAAACAAGCGTGCGGGAAGGGACCTGGTTCCGGGCGATCCCAATTCCGGCGCCGACGACATCCGCTCTCGATTCAACTCGGACCTCGGCCAGCCCGGCTGCCTCGGAGGCGTCGAGTGGTACTACGGGCTCGACAACGCCCACGGCGCGAAGATCGACCTCGTCACCGTCGTGCTGCACGAGCTGGCGCACGGCCTCGGTTTCACGACGTTCGTGGACGACACCGGCGCCGAGTTCGTGGGCTCCCCCGACATCTTCGAGCACTCGATTCTCGACGACTCGACCGGCAAGCGCTGGAACGAGATGACGGACGCGGAGCGCGCCGCGTCCTTCGTGAACGCCCGCAAGGTCGTGTGGGCCGGCTCCCGCGTCACGGCGGCGGTGCCGTCGTTTCTCGCCGCGGGGACGCCGCTGCTTCGCGTCGACGCGCCGGCAGCGGCCGCCGGCCGCTACGCCGTCGGCACCGCGGATTTCGGGCCGAGCGTCGCCTCGCACGCCGTCTCGGGGGCGCTTGCCGCGGCCCGGGACGCCGCCGACACGGCAGGCCCGTCGGAGACCGACGCCTGCTCGGCGATCTCGAACGCCTCGGAGATCGCCGGAAAGATCGCGCTCGTCGACCGGGGCACCTGCCTCTTCACGGAGAAGGTCAAGCACGCGCAGGACGCCGGAGCCCTCGCGGTCGTCGTCGCCGACAACGCCGCCGGCGCGCCGCCCGGCGGGCTCGGAGGCGCCGACGCCTCGATCACGATCCCCTCGGTGCGGATCACCCAGAGCGACGGGGCCCTGCTGCGAGCGCAGCTGCCGGGAGGCGTGCTCGTGACGCTCTCCCTCGACCCTTCCGTGCGCAGCGGCGCGGATCCCGGAGGACGCGCCCTGCTCTTCGCGACCGATCCGGCCCAGCCCGGCTCCTCGATCTCCCACTTCGACGACATCGCCTTTCCCAACGTCCTGATGGAACCGAACATCAGCGACGACCTTCCGCACGCGGTGGACCTGACCCTGCCGCTGCTGCTGGACCTCGGGTGGACCGACGACGAGGACGGCGACGGCGCGCCGGACTCGACCGACAACTGTCCCTTCGTCTCCAACCCCGACCAGGCCGACGCGAACGGCGACGGCATCGGCGACGCTTGCGACCGCGCCATCGATCGGCTCCCCCGGCACGAGCGCCATCCCCGCGATCTTCCGCCGCGGCCGTGAGAGCGGCGATTCCGGCGAAGGCCACCCCGGTGGCCCATGAGGCCGTCGACGACTCGGGCTCGCCTCCGAGGTCTTTCGGCCGTCGCTCGTGAGAAGCTGCCGCGCCGTCGCGGCGATCGCGCGGCGGGAAGGAGCGAAGTCGAACCTCGACTCCTGGCGCTCTCTGGAGACCCCGGGGAAGCCGACGATTCGCTGACTGGCTGATTTCGCCTCGGCCTCAGCCCTGCGCCATCTTCTCGATCTCGCTCCACTCCCTGTCGGAGACCGGCATCACCGAGAGGCGCGAGATCCGCACGAGCGGGAAGTCCTTGAAGGAGGCCTTCGCCTTGATCTCGGCGAGCGTCACGGGACGGGCGAGCTTCTTGACCGGCGCGACATCGACAGCCGCCAGCTTGCCCGACTTGTCCTTCGGATCGTCGTAGGCGTCGGTCGCCGCCTTCGCGATCGCGACGACCGCCTTCTGGTCTCCCGTGTGGTAGTAGAAGATCCGGTCGCCCTTCTTGACGCCCCGCAGATGCTTCTGCGCGAGCGGGTTCTTGACCCCGGTCCAGGAGGTCCTTCCGTCCCGGACCAGATCGTCGAAGGAGTAGTGGGTCGGTTCTTCCTTGAAGAGCCAGTTCATGGGAGAAGTTTACAGTTCACAGTTGTCAGTTTTCAGTTCCGAAAACTGATAACTGACAACTACTTCCTCGGCCTGTTCCGATACCTCTCGTACAGCCGCTTCTGCTTGTCCGTGAGGTCGAGAGGTCTTCCGTCGAGGTACGCCGCGACGACGTGCGTGCGCAGGTCGAGGATGTCGCCGTCGGTGACGATCAGCGTCGCGTCCTTGCCGGGCTCGAGCGATCCCACGCGGTCGGCGACTCCCAGGATGCGCGCCGGCTCGAGCGTCATCGCCTCGACCGCCTTCTCCCGCGGGAAGCCGA
>JBLMXY010000031.1:0-12127 GCA_050257975.1 Acidobacteriota bacterium | reverse complement strand
GGCTTCCTCGATTAGACTGCGCGGCGTTCGCGGCGGGCCCGCGGCCGATCGTCCCCGCCGCTTCCGGAGGAAGGATGGACGCGTCCGAGAGCAAGTCTCTGCCCGAGAGCGCCTATCGCCCTCTCGAGCCCGGCGAGGTCTACCGTCCCGTCGTGCCGTCCGAAGCGAGCCCCCCCGAGGCGACGCTTCGTTCGGTGCTCTGGGGTCTCTTCCTGTGCGCCGTCTTCACGGCGGCCTCCGCCTACTCGGGCCTGAAGGTCGGACAGGTCATGGAGGCGGCCATCCCGATCTCGATTCTCGCCATCGGGCTCGCGCGCGCCTATCGGCGGCGATCGACGCTGCTCGAGAACGTGATCGTGACGTGCGTGGGAGGCGTCTCGGGGGCGGTCGTCGCGGGCGCGATCTTCACGCTGCCGGCCCTCTACATCCTGAAGCTCGATCCGCACCCCTGGCAGACGATCTTCATCTGTCTGGCGGGCGGTTGCCTGGGCGTCCTCTTCCTGATCCCTCTGCGGCGCTACTTCGTGCGCGACACGCACGGGCAGTTTCCCTTTCCCGAAGCCACCGCGATCACCGAGGTCCTGGTCACCGGAGAGAAGGGCGGCTCCCAGGCGAGGCTGCTCCTCCAGGCGACCGGTGTCGCGGCCGTCTACGACTTCTTCGTGACGACCTTCCAGGTCTGGAAGGAGACGCTCGACTTCCGGTTCCTTCCCGCCATGGACGCCCTCGCCGTGAAGGCGCGCATGGTGCTGCGCTTCGACGCGCTCTCCTTCATCCTGGGACTGGGCTACGTGATGGGACTGCGCTCCTCCATGCTGCTCTGCGCGGGAGGCGTGTGCTCGAGCCTGGTGCTGACGCCGCTGATCTGGTTTCTGGGGCGACACTTCCCCGACGTGGCCGTCTACCCCGCCGCCGTTCCCATCGCGAAGATGACGGCCACGGACATCTACCGCAACTACGTGCGGTTCATGGGAGTTGGCGCGATCGCGACCGCGGGGATCTTCGGGATCGTCAAGTCCTTGAAGATCGTGGCCGGCTCCTTCTCGATCGCCGCGAAGACTTTCCGGCACGGGGAAGCCGAGGGCCAGGAGCGCACCGACCGGGACGTCGCGCTCGTCAAGGTCCTCCTCGGAGTCGTCGTCTCCTCGGTCGCCGTGGCAATCTTCCTCGGAAACCTCGGCGCCTCGGCGGTCGTGACGCTGGTCGGCCTCGGGCTGACGCTCGTCTTCTCGTTCTTCTTCGCCTCGGTCGCGGCCAACGCCATCGCGACGACCGCGAGAAACCCCGTCTCCGGCATGACGATGCTGACGATCATCATCTCCTCGGTCGTGCTGCTCGAGTTCGGCGTCTCGGGCCGGACCGGGATGTTCTTCGTCATGGCCATCGCCGGTATGGTCTGCACGGCCCTGGCGATCTCGGGCCAGTTCGTCACGGACCTGAAGACGGGCTACTGGCTGGGCTCGACCCCCGCCGCGCAGGAGCGCGTCAAATTCTGGGGGATCCTCGTCTCCTCCGTCGTCGTCGGCCTCGTCATCGTGGCCCTGGCGCGGACGTTCCAGTTCGGCGAGGCGTTGCCGGGGGACGCGCGCCCCGTGCTCGTCTCGCCACAGGCCTCGATCATGAAGGCCCTGGTCGAGGGTTTCATGAGCCGGCAGCCGGTCGCCTACCTGCTCTTCGGGACGGGCGCGATGATCGCGGTGATCATGGAGATGCTGCGCGTGCCGGCGCTGACCTTTGCGCTCGGCATGTACCTGCCGCTCGAGCTCAACACGCCGGCGCTCGTGGGCGGCGCGATCTCCCACTGGGTTGGCAAGCGGTCCGAGAGGACGGGCGGCGAGGCGGGGCGCGCGATACGGGAGCGGGCCGTCATCATCGCCTCCGGCCTGATGGCTGGCGGGGCGCTCGGAGGCGTCTTCGGCGCGGCCCTGCGGCTCTTCGGGTGGTACCGGGAGGACCTGGTGAGGCTGCCCTTCTACGACAACGAGCCGGTCTCGCAGCTCGTGAGCCTGGCCGGATTCCTGCTGTTCTGCCTGTATCTTTGGTTCGGCGCGATGAAGAAGGAGAAGGAGGCCTGATGGACCGCCTGGCCGAGTCGACCGCCACCGCCATCCTGGGCATCGACACCCTCTGGGGGGGCGACGTGATGAACCCCTCGGGCACGGGGCGCTTCATCGCGGACTCCTGGTTCTCCGATGAGCCGCTGCCCGAGGCCTACACGCATCCGACCGCGCAAAAGGTCCGGGCGACCGGAGGCGTCTCCGCCAGGGAGCCCGATCGGGCGGCGATCGAGGCCTATCTCGCGGCGGTGGACGTCAAGGGCGCGATCGACGCCCTGGCTTCCGAGGGGGTCAGGCTCGGGGGGCTTCGCGGAGGCTACCTCGAGGGGCTCGCGACGTGCTTCGTCGCGATGTGGGACCTGGTGATGGAGATCCTGGGCCGGGGTCCGGAAGTTCCCTACGAGCGCTGCGTCATCGGCTCGACGGGAAAGCCTCCCGAGCCGTCGCTGCCCGAACAGAAGCGCCAGCGCGTTGCGGAGCTTCTCGGCCGCGCCGGCCACCCTTCGAAGACCGGGCCGGAGCTGCTCGCCGCCGTGGACGCCTGGAGGCGGGAGCGCCGGGTCCCCGGCAAGTCGATCCCGGCGCTCGCCGACGCCTTCATCGCCCAGTTCGACGCCGGAACGACGAAGCACCTCGCGCCGCATCTGCCGGCGGATCTTCGCGAGGTGCCCCGCGCCAACATGAAGTTCCTGCCGATCCAGAACGCCTGGTTCTCCGGCTCGATGAACTACCTGGGCCGCGCGCGCCGGCCGGACGGCACGCCCGAGTACGAGGCGACTTACGAGATCAACGCATCGCTCGAGATCAGCGTCCCCGAGTTCATGCAGCTGGTGTCCCACGAGGTCGTGCCGGGCCACGTGACGACCTCCGCGCTGATCCAGGGCCTCTACGTCCGCGGCCGGATCCCCTTCGAGGGGACGGTGCTGACGATGAACACCCGCGGGGCGGCGCTCGCCGAAGGCATCGCCAACAACGCGATCCTGATCGCGATGGGGGTCAACGAGGTCGAGGAGCTTCCCGACGAGGACCTCCAGATCGGCGTTCTGCTCGCGCTGCTCCAGGACGACGCCAAGAACCAGTCGTCCTGGCTGACCTGGAGAGAAGGAGTGGCGCAGAAAGAAGTGGCGGCGACGCTGCGCCGCGACTTCCTGGTCACCGAGGAGCGCGCCGACAAGCTCTCCGGCGCCTGGGGCAGACACCCCCTGCTCGGCCGGATGTACCTGCCCGCCTACCGGGCCGGGACCGAAGCCGTGGCGCAGTTGCGGCGCAGGCACCCGCCGGCGCGTGTCCTGCCGGTGCTCTACGGCTGCGCGGGGTTGGTCGACGTCGTCACGGTGCGCCGGGCGCTCGGGGAGTAGCGGCGGGGGCGCGGTCCAACCCGCGATCGTCCCAGGAGACCGGGTCTTCGCGCGGCTCGAGGTGCGTGAAGACCGTCGCGTCGGGCAGCCGGCGGCGCACGGCCGCTTCGATCTCTTCGCAGAGGTCGTGTCCTCGCTGGACGGCCCAGCCCCCCGGAACCAGCACGTGCATCTCGACGAACCGTCGCCGGCCCGCCACCCGCGTGCGAATCGCGTGAAACAGGATTCCCTGCTCCTGGAAGGGCACCAGTGCCTCGGTCACGTCCTGGCGCTCCGGGTCGGGCAGGGCGCGGTCGAGGAGCCCCAGCCCCGTTTCCTTCACGAGCTTCCAACCGGTCCAGACGATGTTGACCGCGACGGCGAAGGCGATGAGCGGATCGAGCCGCAGCCATCCGGTCAGGGCGACGAGCGCGATGCCGACGATGACGCCGCAGGAGGTCCAGACGTCGGTCAGGAGATGGTGCGCGTCCGCCCTCAGGGTGATCGAGCGAAGACGGTTGCCGGCGCGAAGCAGCGCTACGGCGACGACACCGTTGATGACCGACGCCACGGCGGAGACGCCGAGGCCCGTCCAGGCGTCGGCGATCGGCTTCGGGTCGCGCCAGCGGCCCCACGCCGCCAAGGCGATGCCGGCCGCGGCCGCGAGGATCAGAAACCCTTCGGCGCCGCTCGCGAAGTACTCCGCCTTGGAGTAGCCGAAGGTGTGCCTCTCGTCGGCCGGCCGGGCCGCGACGGTCAACGCCCAGAGGGCGAGCAGGGCCGCGACCAGGTTGACCACCGACTCGGCCGCGTCCGAGAGAAGGCCGACGGATCCGGTCAGCCTCCACGCCGCCGCCTTCAACGCGATCGTCGTGACGGCCGCCGCGATCGAAAGGCCCGCGTAGAAGCGGGCAGAGCGCTGCGTCCCGGCCGGGCGCCCGGTTCCTTCGAAGGCGCCCCGAACGATTCTCCACGCTTCCGCGAAAAATCGCGGACCGAGCGCGTTGTCGGCCACGCCGGCATTCTAAGTCTGCCCCCCCGGGCCTCCGGCTGATCCCTGACCGCTGATCCCTATCCCTGATCCCTGATCCGTTACGATGCCTGCCGTGAGCCGCAGGCAGCGCCACGACCGGGCGGACCTGAGAAGGATCGCGGAGCGGGCGATGAAGGAGCGAGGCCTCTGGCCCGAGTTCTCCCGCGACGTCCTGGCCGAGGTCGACCACCTGCGCGAGCCGTCTCCGGCCGATCCGCCGTCGGTCGCCGACCTGCGCGGCCTGCCCTGGATCTCGATCGACAACGACGACTCGCGCGATCTCGATCAGCTCTCCGTCGCCGAGGCGCTGCCGAAGGGCGCCGTCCGCGTGCGCGTGGCGGTCGCGGACGTGGGCGCGCTGGTGCGCGAAGGCTCGGCGCTCGACGCCCATGCGCGGCACAACACGACTTCGGTCTACACGGCGGCGCGGATTTTCCCGATGCTGCCGGAGAGGCTTTCGACGGACCTGACTTCGTTGAACGAGGACGAGGACCGGGCGGCGGTCGTCGTCGAGATGGTCGTCGAGGCGGACGGAGAGCTCACGGCCTCTGGCGTCTCGCTTGCCGCCGTGCGCAACCACGCGAAGCTCGCCTACGACTCGGTCGCCCCGGCTCTCGAGGGATCGGGCCCGATGCCCGGCCGGGCCGGGGACTCCCCGGAGATTGCCGAGCAGCTTCGCATTCAGGACGGCGCCGCGCAGAAGCTGCGGGGTCGGCGCTACGAGCGCGGCGCCCTGGAGCTCGAGACGATCGAGCCCAGGCCGCTCTTCGAAGACGACGCGATCGTGGAGCTTCGCCTCGAGAAGAAGAACCGGGCGCGAGAGCTGATCGAGGACTTCATGATCGCCGCCAACGGAGTGACCGCGCGCTTCCTGGCGGAGAAGGGCTTCGACGCGCTGCGCCGCGTCGTGCGCTCTCCCGAGCGCTGGCAGCGCATCGTCCAGGTCGCCGCCGAGCACGACGAGGCGCTTCCTTCCGAGCCGGACAGCAGGGCGCTCGAGCAGTTCCTCGCGCGGCGGCGAAAGGCCGACCCGCTTCGGTTCCCCGACCTTTCGCTCGTCGTGATCAAGCTGATGGGCTCCGGGGAATACGTCGTCGAGCGGCCGGGTCAGGTTCCGGCGGGGCACTTCGGGCTGGCGGTTCGCGACTACGCGCACTCGACGGCGCCCAACCGGCGCTATCCGGACCTGATCACCGGGCGGCTGCTCAAGGCGGCTCTGACGGGCCGCAAGCCTCCCTACAAGGCGGCGGACCTCGAGCCGCTCGCCCGGCACTGCACGGAGATGGAGGACGCCGCCGAAAGGGTCGAGCGCCAGGTGCGCAAGTCCGCCGCCGCCTTGCTGCTCGAGGGGCGGATCGGCCAGCATTTCGACGGAGTCGTGACCGGAGCCTCGGAGAAGGGGACCTGGGTCCGCGTCTTCGAGCCTCCCGTCGAGGGCAAGCTCGTGCAGGGGTGGGAGGGCCTGCGGGTCGGAGACCGCGTCCGAGTCAAGCTGACCGAGACGGACGTCGAGCGCGGTTTCATCGACTTCGTGCGGACCGGCTAGGTCCGCGTCCGGAAAAACACCGGCCGCCGCGCGCGCGGGGCCTGTCGGTCCCCTGATATAACTGCGCGCTCGTGAGCGGCTCCGGGCCGGGGGTCGAGGAGGCGAGGGCTTTCCTCGACGAGGCGGAAGGCAGGCTCCTGAAGCTCTCGGTCGACGCGAGCCGCGCGGCCTGGGTCCACTCGACCTACATCACCGATGACACGGAGATCCTCGCCGCGCAGGCGAACGAGAGGTTGATCGCCGCCACCGCGCAGTCCGCCCGAGGCGCCTCGCGGTTCTCGGGTCTCGCGCTGCCGGAGGAGCTTTCGCGCAAGATCGAGCTCCTGAAGACCTCTCTCACGCTCGCCGCGCCGGCGGATCCGAAGAAGAGCGAGGAGCTGACGCGGATCGCATCCGCGCTCGAGGGCGCCTACGGCAAGGGCCGTTACCGCCCGCCGGAAGCGGAGAAGGCCCTGGATCTCGAGGACATCACGAAGATCATGGCGGAGAGCCGGGACCCGGAGGAGCTCTACGACGTGTGGCGGGGGTGGCACGCGATCGGGCGGCCGATGAAGCAGCCGTTCGAGCGCTACGTCGCGCTCGCAAACGAGGGCGCCCGGGAGCTCGGCTTCGCCGACACGGGCGCGATGTGGCGCTGCAAGTACGACATGCCCGCGGACGCCTTCGCGCGGGAGCTCGACCGGCTCTGGGAGCAGGTTCGCCCGCTCTACGTTTCGCTGCACGCCTACGCGCGGTGGAAGCTGCGCGAGAAATACGGCGCAGGGGTCGTGGCCGCCGACGGGCCGATCCCGGCGCATTTGCTCGGCAACATGTGGGCGCAGGAATGGGCAAACCTGTATCCGCTCCTCGCTCCCGAAGGCGCCGACCCGGGCTTCGATCTGACGAAGATCCTGAAGGCCCGCGGGACCGACGCGCTCCAGATGGTCCGTTACGGGGAGGCGTTCTTCACCTCGCTCGGCTTCGATCCGCTGCCGAAGACCTTCTGGGAGCGCTCGCTCTTCGCGAGGCCCCGCGACCGGGAGGTCGTCTGCCACGCCAGCGCCTGGGACGTGGATGCCGTGGACGACCTGAGGCTCAAGATGTGCATCGACATCACGGCCGAGATGTTCTCCACGGTTCACCACGAGCTCGGCCACAACTTCTACCAGCGCGCCTACAACCGCCAGCCCTATCTCTTCCGCGAGAGCGCCAACGACGGATTCCACGAGGCGATCGGGGACACGATCGCGCTCTCGGTGACGCCGGAGTACCTGGTCTCTCTGGGGTTCCTCGAGAAGGCCCCCGACGCTTCCCGGGACGTCGGGCTGCTTCTTGCCCGCGCCCTCGAGAAGGTCGCCTTCCTCCCGTTCGGATTGCTCGTCGACCGGTGGCGGTGGAAGGTCTTCTCCGGTGAGATCGCGCCCGCGGACTACAACCGGGCCTGGTGGGAGCTTCGCCGGGAGTACCAGGGGGTCGCGCCCGGGCACCCGCGCGGCGAGGAGGACTTCGACCCCGCCGCCAAGTACCACGTCGCGGCCGGCGTGCCCTACGCCCGGTACTTCCTCGCCGCGATCCTGCAGTTCCAGTTTCACCGGGAGCTCACCCGGGTCGCCGGCTGTCGCGGGCCGCTCCACCGCCGCTCGATCCATGCGAATCGAGAAGCCGGGGCGAGGCTCGCCCGCATGCTCGAGATGGGCGCCTCGCGGCCCTGGCCCGAGGCGCTCGAGATCGTCGCCGGCTCCGACCGGATGGACGCGACGGCGATGCGCGACTATTTCGCGCCGCTCCAGGAGTGGCTGGACGAGCAGAACCGGGGAAGGCCCGTGGGCTGGTAGGAGAGGAGGACGGAATGCGCGCGTCGATCATCAAGGACCCCAGGCTCGCCCCGGAAGGGCACCGCAAGATCCGATGGGTCGAGCGGCACTCGCCGGTCTTGAACGCCCTCTTCGAGAAGCGCCTCTCCGACGGGACGCTTTCCGGCCTCTCGATTGCCGTCTGCGTTCCGCTCGAGGCCAAGACCGCGTACCTGACGATCCTTCTGCGGCGGGCCGGGGCCCGCGTCGCGCTCGCCGGCACGGCTCCCGGCTACGTGCAGGACGACGTCGCGGCCGCGGTGGCCGAGCAGGGGGTGACCGTCTTTTCCGTCGGCGACGCTTCCGCCGAGGAGTTCGAGGCGAACCTGAACCGCGCCCTCGAGGACGATCCCGTGCTTCTGGTGGACGACCGCGGGGAGCTGACGCGCATCCTCCATACGACGCAGACGCGCCGCCGCGACCGCGTCTGGGGCGCCTCGGAGCAGACGACCTCCGGCGTGACCAGGCTGAAGAACATGGAGCGCGAGGGCAGGCTCGCCTACCCGGTGATCGCGGGCAATGACGCGATGTGCAAGCACCTCTTCGACAACCGCTACGGGACCGGCCAGTCGGCCTTCACGGCGATCATGGCGCTGACGAACCTCTTTCTCGCCGGCCAGACCGTGGTGATGGCGGGCTACGGCTGGTGCGGCAAGGGGCTCGCGCGGCGCGCCTCGGGCCTCGGTTCTCGCGTCGTCGTCTGCGAGGTGGATCCGGTCCGGGCGCTCGAGGCGATCGCGGACGGCTTCGCGGTGATGCCGCTCGCGGAAGCGGCCGAGGTCGGCGACTTCTTCCTGACCTCGACGGGAACCCACGCGGTCTTCTCGCGCGAGCACTTCGAGCGAATGAAGGACGGGGCCGTGCTCGCCAACGCCGGCGGCCTCGACACGGAGATCGACGTGCCGGCGCTCGAGGCGCTCTCGCGCGGCAAGAGCGAGGCGCGCCGCCACATCACCGAGTACGTGCTCGCCGACGGAAGGCGCCTCGACCTCCTGTGCGAAGGGCGGCTGGTCAACCTCGCCGGCGGCGACGGCCATCCCGTCGAGATCATGGATCTCTCCTTTTCGGTCATGGCTCTGGCGATCCATCACCTGGCGCGGCACCGCGGGGAGCTTCCCGCCGGCGTCCACCCCCTTCCCCTCGAGATCGATTGCGAGATCGCGCGGACCAAGCTCGAAACACTGGGAGTCTCGATCGACGCCCTGACGCCGGAGCAGGAGGAGCGCCGGCGCCAGTGGCAGTGAAGAAACGCCGGGCCGCTCCCGCCCGCGAGCCGGAGCCGGCCGACCTGCTGGTTTCGGGCGGGAGCGTCCTGACGCTCGACGCCTCCGACACGGTCCTCGCCGACGGCGCGGTCGCAATCCGCGGCGGGCGAATCCTCGCCGTGGGGCCGCGCCGCTCGATCGAGCGCCGCTATCGGGCGCGCCGGACGATCGACTCCTCCGGGCGCCTCGTCCTCCCGGGGCTCGTCAACGCCCACACCCACGCGGCCATGACGCTCTTTCGCGGCGTTCGGGACGACTGCGACCTGATGACCTGGCTGACGAAGTTCCTCTTTCCACTGGAGGCGCGGTTCGTCTCGCCCCGCTTCGTGCGGTGCGGCGCGCGTCTCGCCTGCTGGGAAATGATCGCCTCGGGCACGACGACCTTCGCCGACGGCTACTTCTTTCAGGAGGAGACCGCCCGGGCCGCCGAGGAGGGGGGGCTTCGCGCCGTGGTGGGGCAGGGGATCTTCGACGTCGCCACGCCCGACGCGAAGGATGCGGGCGAGGGCCTGTCCCGCGCGGAGCGGTTCCTCGGCGACTGGCGAGGGCATCCGCGGATCACCCCGGCCCTTTTTCCCCACTCCTGCTACACCGTCGGCCCGGAGACGTTCCGGAAGGCGCAGACGCTCGCCCGGCGGTTCGACGCGCCGATCCTGACGCATCTGTCGGAATCGGCCGGAGAGATCGCGACCGTCCGCGAGCGCTACGGAACGACGCCGGTGCGGCACCTGGCGGCGCTCGGGGTCCTGGACTCCCGCGTGACCGCCGCCCACGCCGTCGCCGTGGACGAGGAGGAGATCGGGCTCCTCGCCCGCACGCAAGCAGGCGTCGTTCACTGCGCTGAGAGCAACATGAAGCTCGCCTCCGGCGTCGCGCCGGTCGCGAGGATGCTCGCGGCCGGGATCCGCGTCGGGCTCGGCACGGACGGCGCGGCAAGCAACAACGATCTCGACCTCTTCGGCGAGATGCGGACGGCCGCGATGCTTCACAAGGTCCAATCGCTCGATCCGACCGCCGCGCCCGCCCGGCAGGTCCTGCGCCTGGCGACGATCGGATCGGCCGCGGCTCTTCACCGGGAGGCGGACATCGGGTCGCTCGAGGCCGGAAAGCGGGCCGACTTGATCATCGTCGAGGCTTCGGGCCCGAATGCGCTGCCGCTCTACGACCCTTATTCCTACCTCGTCTACGCCGCCCGTTCGGACGCGGTCCAAACGGTCGTCGCCGAGGGGCGGATCGTGATGGAGGGGCGCAGGCTCCGCACACTTGACACGGAGAAGATCCGGCGAGACGCCCGCCGCTTCGGGCGGCGGATCGCCGCAGCCTTGCCGGAGTAGGTCTCGGGCCGGCCGCGACGCCGGCCCGAGGCTTTCCGTCGGTCCTTCCTAGAACGTCACGCGCAAGCCGAACTGGAACCGGCGCGGCTCGCCGGCACCCGAGCGCACCGTTCCGTCGAAGTTGAACACCAGGCTGGTCACCTGGGGCACGAGGAAGTTCTTCGCGTTGAAGAGGTTGAAGATGTCCACCGAGGGCTCGACCTGGAAGCCGCCAAAGTTGAAGACCCGCGAGATGCGCAGGTCGAAGATCGAGAGGGAGTTGTCCTTGCGGCCGGTGTTGCGCTGCACGACCGTATGGCAAGCTGAATCGATCGGGTCATCGGGGTTCGGAATGGGGTTCGGTATGCACCGCGCCTGCGGCGTGCCGGCGTCGGCGCCGTCTACCGTCAGAGACTTCGGTTGTGCCGAACGGTAGGTGTAGCGAGCGTTGAAGTCGATGTCGAGCGGCATCTTCCAGATGAGCCACCCCTCGAACCGATGCCGCTGATCGCGATCGGAGTAGCCGTACTCCTGCGTGAACTCGGCGGTCGGGTTGTTGGGGTCTTCGTGGATCCTGGCGTACCTAAGGGAGAACGGGTCGCGTTCGTTGTCGTCGTCCGACCGGTCCTTCGAGTACGTATAGAAGAACTGGGCGCCGATGCGGTCGGCGAAGCGCTTGTTGACGCCGAAGGTGATTCCCCAGTACCGGCTCTTGGCACTCGACTCGACGGTGGTGAGCCCGCCCAGGCCGTTGGTGCCGTCCTCTCCCAGGCCGGTCGACCACGGGGAGCCCAGCTCCGCGGCATTGCGATTGACGAAGCGCGTCAGGTGCTTCGTGTCGGCCCAGTTGTACTTCAGCAACAGTGCCAGGTTCGTGATGACTTCGTGCTCTGCCGAGAGGCTCCAGGCGATCGTGCGTGGATTCTGGAAGTTCTTGTCGAAGACGAAAATGCTCGGGTGATTGGGAACGGCGGGGATCTGGTCCTGCGGGATCAGGAACGGATAGTGGGGCAAGAGAGGGCTGCCGGAAGCGAGGTCGATTTCCTGCCCCCGACTGCCATCGGTCGAGCGTGAGGAGGCGAGGACGAGGCCCGGGATGCGGGCGTTGAAGATGCCGAATGTTCCGCGCAGGACGGTCTTGCCGTCCCTGATGGGATCCCAGGCGACGCCAACGCGAGGCTGCCACATGTTCTTGTCCGAGGGAATCGTCCCGTCGCTCGGGAACTCCTGGCCGTTTCGCGTTTGTCCGATGAAGGGGTAATAGAAGAGGTCGGGGATCGGGGTGATCAGGGGGGGCTCGATCTGTTCCTCCCAGCGAAGGCCCAGGTTGATCGTGAGGCCGGGCATCGGCTGCCAGGTGTCCTGGGCGAAGACGCCCCACTCCTCCTGCTCGATCGCCTGCGTACCGGCCTCCTCCGCCGTGAGGTCGCCGACGCCGGCCTGCTGGATGAAGAGCAGGACGTTCTGGTTCGGGCCTGGACTCGCAAGATCGGCGAGAAAGCCATCGGTGGAATTGAAGATGTACCGTCCGTTGATGAAGCCGCGAAAGATCTGTGAAGCGACGGTGCGGTTGTACTCGACCCCGGCTTTGAAGGTGTGCTGGCCCCAGATGTACGAGACGTTGTCGTTGAACTGGGTGCGGTCGTCGTGGTAGTCGACCGGGATGAAGAACGGCATGCCGAACCTGTAGCTCTTGGCGAAATCGAACGCGGTGTCCGGCAGCGGGCGGCCCGTGAGCGGGCTG
>JBLMXY010000030.1:0-3568 GCA_050257975.1 Acidobacteriota bacterium | reverse complement strand
GGACCACGATGGCCGCATGCGTCACCGGTACGCCCTTGCGGAGCGCCTTGACCAGGACCACGGCGCCGCACCGCCGGTTCGCCTCGATGTAGGTCGTGGGCGTCAGGAACGCGAGGTCCGTATTCCCCCCGGCAAGATCGTCGACCGTCCGGGCAAAATCGACGGCCGTCGACAGCTCCACCCGCCTGCCGATCGCCCGGCCGAGGTAGTCGGCGAGGGGGCTGAAGCGCCGGTACATCTCCGCGGGCGATTCGAGCGGGATCACCCCCATCAGGAGCGTGCCGGCCGCTCCCGCGCGGCGTCCTTTCTTGAAGGTGACGGCGCCGAATTCCTGTCTGAGGAGGTCCCCCTGCTCCGCGAGTGCTTTGAGCTCCGCGGCCAGGCCCTCCATCCGTTTCCGATTTTGGCGCGGAAGGTCCTGGATCCGCTCGATGGCCTTCAGGATCTGGGCGATGGACTGCCGCTGCTCCCGCGTTCCGGCCGCGATCGCGCCGGCCCGCTTGGTCACGTTTTCGGCCGCCACGGCGATCTGCTGGCCGCCGCGTCCCTGCTCGGTCATCGCCGATTTTACCTGGCGCGAGGTGTCCCGCATGTCCTCCGCCGTTCGCAGGATCATCTCGGTGCCCTTGTTCTGGGCCTGGGTCGCGGCAGCGATCTGGACAGTCATCTTCTTCACATTCGCGATCGACTCGCTCACCTGCCTGATCCCGCGTGCCTGTTCGGACATCGCCCGTTCGATCATCGTGGCCATCTCCGCCGAGCGGGTGGAGCTGTCCAGGATCTTGCCCAGCGCCGCGTCCGCTTCATGAGAGCGCTTCACGCCCTCCTCCACGGCCGCAAGGCCGTCCGACATGGCCGCGACGGCTTCCATCGTCTCCTTCCGCACCGCCGATACGAGCTTGGCGATGTCCTTGGCCGATCCTGCCGTGCGGTCGGCGAGCGCCTTGATCTCCTCCGCCACCACGGCGAACCCCTTGCCGTGTTCGCCGGCCTGTGCGGCAAGGATCGATGCATTCAGCGCCAGAAGGTTCGTCCTTTCCGTCACCTCGACGATCACGCCGAGTATCTTGCCGATCTCCTCGGAGCGCTTTCCCAGACGCGAGATAAGGCTGGAGTACCGCTCCACCGCTTCCTTGATGCTGTTCATCGCCTGTACCGTGTGACGGATCGAGGTGACGCCGCTTTCCTTCGCCTCCGCCGAGACCTGCAGCGAGAGCTTGGCGGACTCCGTCGCGGCGCGCTCGACCTCGCGGACCGTGGCGTCGATTTCGACGGCGGACGCCGAGGTCTCCTCGGCCGCCGATGAAAGACTCTCGACGTGGCCGGCTACCTCGCGGATCGACGCGATCATTTCCGTGACCGAGGCGGTCACGTCCTCCACCGAAGCCGTCAGCTCCGCGGTATGGCGCTCTACTTCCTGGTTGGATGCGTTCATTTCGAGGATGGCCGAGGACGTCTCCTCTGCCGAGACCGTGAGGCTCTCGGCGCTTTCGGCGGCGGCCTGGATCGACGACGATATCTGCGAGACCGACGAGGAAACGTTCTGAACGGCCTCGGCCTCGACCTCGGTGCTTTTCCGGAATTCGCGCGTGTCGGCGGCTATCTTCGGGGAGATCTCGCTGATGCGCGCGGAAATGGACCCCATTTCGAAGACGAACTGCTCGAGCCGCTCGATCAGATAATTGACGTCGTTTGCGAGCCCTCCGAGCTCATCGGCGCGCTCCGCCGGGACCCGCAGGGTGAAGTCCTTCCGGTCTATCATGTCCCGGAGGGTGCCTGCGAGCTTCCTGAGCGGTGTCGTGACGGTCCTGGTCACCGAGGAGAACAGGATCCCGGCCAGGATGAGGAAGATGAAGAGGTATTCGAAGAGCGTGCGGACGGCCTGGGCCCTCAGCCGGAGCCCCAGGTCCGCGGGATACACGGCCAGCCGGACCTCGCCGAGCCGCACCGAGTCCGCCATGACGGACGCAGGAGCGATCGTAATGTTCTGCCCCTCCGGGGCCGGGTTTACGGCGTGGACGACTTGCCGCCCGTCACGGTCGGTGATGGTCACCGCCCGGGCGTCGGGCGAATGCATGAACGTGTCGGCCAGGCGTTGAAGCCCGCTTGAGTCCGACGCCGCCAGGTAGGGCACGGCGAGCGCCGCGATGAGCCGGGAGGACTGCTCGCCGTGGACGCGGGCAGCATTGAGAAGCGCCTGCTCCTCCATGAAGTACCGGGAGGTCCCGACCAGACCCATGGTCACGAAGAGACCCGAAAAGATCAGGACAATGAGTCGTTGTCTTACGCCGATGCCCACTATACCTCCTGCTGGAAATTCTGATGCTGGATTCCGGATTGAAACAAAAACGATGCTGGATGCTTGATGCTCGTGTAGTGAGTCAAAAATCTCTTAACACGGGCCGTCATTCTGAGCGTAGCGAAGAATCTGTATCGTAATGCCGCTGCCAGACCCTTCGCTTCGCTCAGGGTGACAGATTAAGTTAAAGAAGCGTTAGACACAGTACATGAGATGCCGGATGAATCCAGTATCAAGTATCCAGTATCCCGCATCCAGTACCGGTTCTGGTTTATGCAGCCGTGTCTCAAAGCCTGAACCCTTCCAACTCCTTCTGGAGCGTGTCCGACTTCGTTTTCAGCGCCTTCACCGCCGTTTCCATTTCAACGGTCACATCGGCGGTCTCCTGGGTTATCTTCTGGATGCTGCTGATGGCGCCGCTGATCTGCTGCACCGCGTTGCTCTGCTCCGATGTGGAGCGGGCGACCTGGGCGGCCTGCACCGTGACGGATTCGACGGCGTTCGCGATCTGCCTGCTTCCCGTGGTCTGCTCCTGGGCGGCAGATTTAACCTGGCGGGTGATCTCCCGCATGCGTTCCGCCGCCTGCGCGATCCGTTCGCTTCCCCGGCGCTGTTCCTGGAGCGCATTCGCAATGTGTTCCACCTGCTCTGCGACGCTGACGGTGGTCTCCGTGATCTGTGACACGCCCCTGGCCTGCTCCGCCGTTGTCTTCTCGATGGCCCGCGCCATCTCCGCCGACTGGCGGGAGCTGTGCGCGACCTGATCGAGCACGTCGCTGGCAACCTGCACGAGCGAGACGCCCTCCTCAACCGCCTTCAGGCCCCTGCCCATGGCCTGCACGCTTGCGGAGGTCTCTTCCTGCACCGACGAGATGAGCCCGGATATCTCCTGGGTCGAGGCGGCGGTCCGCTCCGCGAGGTCTTTGATCTCCTCGGCGACGACGGCGAACCCTTTCCCGTGCTCGCCGGCCTGCGCAGCCAGAATGGCCGCGTTCAGGGCGAGGAGACTGGTCTGATCGGTGACCTCGTCGATCACCTTCAGGATCTGCCCGATCTCCTGCGACCGCTTTCCCAGGCGGTTCACCACCTCCGCGGTGGCCTCGACCGTGTCCTTGATGTTCTGCATGCCGCGGATCGCTCCCGCCGCGGCGGCCATGCCGCGCTCCGACGCCTCGCGGGAGACCTTCTCCGCCAGACGCGCCGATTCCACGGCCCGTTGCTCCACTTCCTTCACCGATGCGCTCATCTGCGTCACGGACGACGATGTCT
>JBLMXY010000029.1:0-6801 GCA_050257975.1 Acidobacteriota bacterium | reverse complement strand
CCGAAGAAGGCGAGCGCGGTCCGGAGAAAGCGCCGGTCGATCAGGTCGGCGGTCGCCGAGCCCCAGATGACCGCGGTGATGATGAAGCCGTTTCCAAGGAGCGTCAGCGCGCGCAGCGTCTCGCCCCGCTCTCCGCCGGGCGGAGCGGCGCCCGGGGACAGGAGCGCGTTTGCCTCGAGGGCCGCGACGAAGGCCAGAGAAGGAAGCGTCGCGACCGAGGCGGCCGCGGCGTGACGCGCGGGGATCGCCGTGAAGGCCTGGGCCAGCACCTCGATTCCGATGTAGATGAGGATCGGGGCGACCGCGGCGGCGGGAATCCAGTCGACGAGCCTCGGGACGTATCCCAGGATTCCTCCGAGCCCGACGAAGACTCCCGTGGCGACGACGTAGCCGGTCCCCGCCCCCATCTTCTTGTAGGCCGGGTGCCCGATGTAGGGCGTGCTCTCGACGACGCCTCCGCATAGGCCGGCCGCGACCGTGCAGAGGCCTTCCGTCGCAAGGATTGCTCGCGTGTCGTACTCGTCCCCGGCGGCGGCCGCGCTCTCGGTGTTGTCGATGCCTCCGACGATCGTCGAGAGCGCGAACGGGAGCGCGATCGGCAGGTAGGCCCACGCGAGCGAGAGGCCGCCGAGGAAGGCGAGGCTCGGCCAGGGGACGGAGAGATGAAGCGGTGAGCGCGCATGAGCCGCCGCGGCGAGCAGCGGGCTCCGGAGTCCCGCCGCGTCGAGCGCCCGCGAGACGGCGACGGCGGCGATCACCGAGACGAACGCTCCCGGCAGGCCCCACGGCAGGCGGACCCGCCCGAAGAGCGTCACGAAGATGACGCCGATTCCGACGAACCCGACGATCGGATCCGCGAAGACCTTGAGAAGCGGCAGCAGCCCGATCAGGGCGATGCCGGCGCCTCCGATCGAGCCGAGGAGCGCGACGCGCGGGAGAACCGCACGGATGGCGTTCCCCGACAGCGACAGGCCGGTCTTGAAGAGGCCGACGAGCACCGTGACCGCCATGCCCATCTTCCAGGAAAGGATCGCGTCGCCCGTCGCCAGGTAGGCCGGCCCCAGGACCGCGAACGACATGCCGAAGACGCTCGGGGCGTTGATGCCGAGCGGCATTGCCGTGACGTCGTCGCGCCCGGTCTTGCGCGCAAGCCGGCGCGCCATTGCGGCATAAGCCAGATCGCCGATGAGCGCGCCGACCGCCGTGCCGGGCACCATGCGCTCGAGCACGATCTCGCGCGGGAAGCGGAAGGCGCCGATCAGGATCGTGGCGAGGATGACGAGGTTCGCCACGTTGTCGAACATGAGCGCGAAGAACGCGTTCAGGTCCCCCGGGCGAAAGAGCCGGCTGCGGCTTGTCGGCATCGGCTGAAGGTTGCGCGGAGGATATGCCCGGCGAGCGCCGTGGACGCCGGCGCCTTGCGATTTAGGACAGCCCGGCGTCTTCGGCGGCGCCGATGCCGAGCGCGCTCCAGTCGAGGTCGCCGCGGCCTCTCGCGACCGCGGCGAGCAGGCGGTCGCGCAGAAGGCTCGCGATCGGCATCGGCGCCTTCGACTCCCGCGCGGCTCCCAGCACGAGCTCGACGTCCTTCAGCCCGAGGGCGAGCCGGAAGCCGGGCGGCGAGTATCGCTTCTCGGCCACGGCGGCTCCGTAGTTCTTGAAGACCGGCGCGGCGAAGAGCGTCTCCGAGAAGAACTTTGCGATCTCGGCCGGCGCGATCGCGTTCTTCTCGGCGAGCGTCCAGGCCTCGGCCATCATCTCGATCGAAGAGGCGATCAGGAAGTTGCCGCAGAGCTTCACGACGTTCGCCGCGCCCGGATCGTCGCCGAACTCGACGGTGCGCTGGCCGATCGCCGAGAGAAGCGGCCGCGCGCGCTCGCGCGCCGCAGCCGCGCCCGACAGGCAGATCCAGAGCAGCTTCGCGGCCGCGGCATCGGGCCGGCCGAAGACCGGCGCCGCGAGATAGACGCTGCCGGCCTGCGCGTGCCGCCGCGCGAGATCCCGGGCGGTCTTCGGCGCGACCGTCGACATCGAGACGTGAACGCCGCCCGCGCCGAGCCGCTCGAGGAAATGCGGGCTCTCTACGATCGACGACAGCGCGGCGTCATCCGAGACCATCGTGAAGACGATCCCGCCGGGCGGCGCGGCCTCGGCGGGGCTCGAGGCAGGCTCGGCGCCGCGCGCGAGAAGCGGCTTCGCCTTTTCCATCGTGCGGTTGTGGACGCGAAGCGGGTATCCGGCCGCGCGGAGGTTGCCGGCGATGGGGAGCCCCATCGCGCCGAGTCCGATGAACCCGACGGTCTCGTTCATTGGGGTTCATTCTATGCAACTGGGACGGCTTCGCCGCTCCGCCCTGGCATGCCATCCGCGCGAGGCGCTGCGCCGACGATTCGCGCGCGCCGCCGCCGATCAGGTTCTGGTGCGCTCGGGTCCGCCGGTCTGCTTGACCTCCATCTTCAGGAAATAGCTCAAGACCGTTCGGATCGCGACGATGGCCGCGAGGATCCCCACCTTTTCCCAGCTCGGGCTGACGACCGAGCTGATGATGTCGCCTGCGATGAACACCTCGAGGCCCAGGAGCAGGTGGGCGCCGAGGCGCTGGCGGACGCCCTCGCTCTCGGCCAGGTGGTCCATCGCGGGCGCCAGTTTCATTCGGAGGAAGCCGACGACGGCTTCGAGAACGCCCCAGACGACGATCAGGCCCCCGAGGGCGCTGATCGCGATCGAGACGATGAGGACGACCCGGTTGACCGTTTCCATGAGCGCTCCGCTTCGATCTCTACCCGGTGACGTTGCCGCAATGGGCCGGCCCGTGCGTGATTCACGTGCATCAGTGGGGAGCGCCCGGAAGAGGGGCGGCCTCGCCCCGGCCCTCTCCCGAGGGAGAGGGAGAAGAAGCGACTATATCAGTATTTATATAGCGGGCGAGGCTACCGCGGCAGCCGCTTTCGCGCGGCGGCGTAGATCTCCGCGTCGCCGCGCTCCCCGGAAGCGAGCCACAGCTCGGCGACCTCGAAGCCGAGGGTGCCGAGGAGGTGGCGCACCTCGACCTCGGTGTAGAAGCGGACCCGGCCGGGACTGCGCTCGCGCACCTCGACCCCCTCGAGGAAGGAGCGGGTGTACTCGGGCGACAGGAAGTTCGGGAACTGGACGAAGAGGACGCCGCCCGGCTTCAACACCCGGAAGGCGTCGCGCAGATAGAGAAAGGCGTCCTCTCGCGAGAGGTGCTGGAGAACGAGGAAGGAGAACACGAGATCGAAGCGGGCGGCGTCGAAAGCGCTCAGGAACTCGGCGTTGCCGATTTCCCGCAGATGGACGTTCGGGAATTCATCCAGCCGCTCGCGCGCCCGGGCGATCATCTCGCCGCTGACGTCCACGGCGTGAAGCTCGGCGACGTGAGGCGCGAGGTAGCGCTCGACCCGGCCGACGCCGCAGCCGATGTTGAGCACGACCGCGTCCTCGCGCCGCAGGTACCTGCGGATCATCGCGGCGTCGGCTTCACCGGTGCCTTCGAAGGACTCCGCCGTCGAACCGGTCAGGATCGCGTCGCGCGCGTCGGCGCGGGCGGCCTGGTTCCAGGCGGTCTTGTAGTCGAGAGCGCCGGCGGCGGAAACCGGCGCGGATGGCTCGCGCCGGTGGAAGATTCGGGGTAGGCGCATCGCGAGAGGTTAGCTCAGGGCAAAGGCGGGCACGTCGGCTGCTCTGACCCGATTCTGCAGCGGACGACGCGCTCCAGAACATCGTCACGGTCGAAGAGTTCCAAGATCCGCGCTGAGGCGCTGATCGGTCACGCGATCGCCGTGTACGCGGCCCCCGCGACGAGCTGCGGCGCCCTCAGATTTCCCTTGATCCGCGAGCCTCTATGCTATCGTAGCATCGAGCTGGAGTAGAATTATGGCTCAGACTCGTTTCCCCGTGTCGAGCCAGACGCGGCGTCTGACTTCCGGCGCGATCGCCTGCCTCCTCCTTGCGAGTCCATCCGCCGCTCGCGCCGATCAGTGGACGAGCATCGGGCCTTTCGCCGGGCAGACCGCCACGGCCCTGGCATGGGACGGCCCTTTCCTGGGCGGGACGTTTCTCTACGCCGCCATCGATGGGGCGGGCGTGTTCCGGAGCCCTGACCTGGGCTCGACGTGGGCGCCGGCCGGGCCCGGGCTGACGAACGCGCACCCGACGGCGCTTGCCCTGTACCGGATGGTGCTGCCTCCTTCCGGTTGTCCGCCGCCGTGCGGCGGGTCCGCCGTCGGGCCCGCCGTCGTCTACGCGGCGACTCACGGGGGAGGCGTCTTCGTTCTTCGGGACGGCGCCTGGACGGCGGACAACTCGGGTCTGACGGATCTGGACGTCACGGCGCTCGCCGCCGACTCCATTGGCGTCTGGGCCGGCACCGCGAGCGGCCGGGTCTTCCGAAATATCTTCGCGTCTGCCGGTCCGCAGGCCTGGTCGCGGATCGACAATCCCGCAGACGGCACGCCGGTTCTCTCGCTCGCCGCCGCCACGGACTCCGTCGTGTTCTACGGCACCGAGGCGGGGCTGTACCGCAGCACGAACGGGGGCGCCAGTTGGACACGGCTCCAGGCCAACACGATTCAGTACCTCGGCTCCGTTCGCTCGATCACCGTGGATTCGAACCAACCGACGACCGTTTACGCGGCCGGCATTCTGGACTGCCTCTGCGGCGTTCCGGCTCATCCGGGTGTCATGAAGAGCACCGATGACGGCGAGACCTGGGTCGAGATCACCGACGCGATCGCGAACCCGTTCGTGAACACGCTCGTCGTCGCCAGCGGAGGACAACTGTTCGCCGGCACGTCGAGCGGCGTGGCCCGGTCGAACGACGGCGGCTCGACCTGGGCGAGCGCGGGGCTCGATGGTGTCGCGGTTACGGCGTTGACGGAGACTCCCTTCCCCTTCTCGGAGTCGGTCCCCATGGCCGCCGGCACGGCCGGGGCCGGCCTCTATCGCGCCGATCTCCCGATCACGGCCGGCTGTCAGTCCGGTTCGTCGGCGCTCTGCCTCGGCGCCGGCCGCTTCCGTGTCGAGGTCTCCTGGACGGCCTCCAACATCGGCCAGAGCGGCGTCGGGCAGGCGATGCCGTTGACCTCCGAATCCGGGGCCTTCTGGTTCTTCCAGCCGTCGAATATCGAGCTGGTCGTGAAGGTCCTGGACGGCCGCGCGATCAACGGGCACTACTGGGTCTTCTACGGGGCACTCTCGAACGTCGGCTACACGATTACGGTGACCGACACGGCGACGGGGGCCGTCCAGACCTACACGAATCCGGAAGGCAACCTCGCGAGCCGGGCCGATACGGAGGCGTTTTGATCGCTGCGGTCGCCCTCGCGTTCCTCGCGAGTATGCCGGCGGCCTCGGCCGCGAGCGACGCCGGCGGAGTCTTCTGGTCGCAGCTCGGGCCCTCGGGAGCCCGGGTCACGGCGATCGGGGGATCGGGGATTCCTGTCGTCATGCTCTACGCCGGAACCAGCTCGGACGGTATCTGGAGGAGCGGAGACCGCGGATTGACTTGGACCCGTGTCGGCTCCGGACCGTCGAATCGGAACGTGAACGCTCTCGCTCCGCGTCCGGGACTCGATTGTCTCTCGCCGTGCCTGATACCTCCTGAGCCGTCGATCATCTTCGCCGGAACGGAAGGAGGGGTGTTCCAGTGGGACGGCCTGACATGGAGGTCCATGACTGGCGACCTGCCCGATCTTCGAATTACGTCGCTCGCGACGAGCGGTCTGGCTTTGTGCGCAGGTACGCCGAGCGGGGTATTCCGGACGCAAGACGCGGGAGCGACCTGGACGAAGGGGAGCGGCCTCTCCGACGGTGTGCGTTCCCTTGCCGCTGACCCGTCTAACTTTTTCACCCTATACGCGGGCACGGACGGCGGTATGTACAAGAGCACCGACGGCGGCTCGAGCTGGACTCCTCTTCAGGCGAACAGCCTCCTCTTTCTGGGCGCTGTTGACTCGATCGCTGTCGATCCGATCACGCCCTCCGTCGTCTACGCGGCCGGTGTGGCGGGCTGCAGGCCGCCCTGCGCCGCGCCCTCCTTTGCGGCGATCGAGCGAAGCGGCGACGGAGGAGCGACATGGAGCATCACCGCGAGCACGGGTCTTGTCGATTTCACTAAGACGTCGCTTGCGATCACGTTCGACTCGGTCGTTTACGCTGGAAACACGAGCGGCGTGGTTCGGACGACAAATGGCGGAAGTTCGTGGTTGCCGGCGGAGGACGGCCTGACGAACCGCTCGGTACTTTCCCTGACGACCGACGGATTGCGCCTCTACGCGGGAACGGATGGAGACGGCGTGTTCGCAACTCTGGCGGTGCCAAACTGCGGTGGATCGCGGTCGCTGTGCCTGAATTCGGGACGGTTTCGCGTCGAGGTCTCCTGGACGGCCTCTAACATCGGCCAGAGCGGCGCGGGGCAGGCGATCCCCTTGACCTCCGACTCCGGCGCCTTCTGGTTCTTCCAGCCGTCGAACATCGAGCTGGTCGTGAAGGTTCTCGACGGCCGCGCGATCAACGGGCATTTCTGGGTCTTCTACGGGGCGCTCTCGAACGTCGGCTACACGATCACGGTGACCGACACGGCGACAGGGGAGTCGAAGACCTACACGAACCCGGAGGGCCAGCTCGGCAGCCGCGCGGACACCGAAGCGTTCTGATGCTTCTCGGCTTCGAAGCCGCCTGCGCAGCGCGGGCGCATTACCAAAAAATTAGCGTCGGACCGGGTAGTCCGGCGCGTCCTAGAATGCTCGTCGTTTCGAGGTCGCCGGCCCCGGCTTGCGTCCG
>JBLMXY010000028.1:0-11055 GCA_050257975.1 Acidobacteriota bacterium | reverse complement strand
GTGACGCTGTCGACTGGCGACATCGGCTTCTCGGCGGCCAAGACGCACGACCTCGAGGTGTGGCTGCCGGGCCAGAACGCGTACCGCGAGATCTCGTCGTGCTCGAACTGTGAGGAGTTCCAGGCCCGGCGGGCCGACCTGCGCTACCGGCCGAGCAGCGGGGGCAAGCCGCGCTACCTGCACACGCTCAACGGGTCGGGGCTCGCGGTCGGACGGACCATGATCGCCGTGCTCGAGAACTACCAGCGGGCGGAAGGCTCGGTCGAGATCCCCGAGGCGCTGCGGCCGTACTTTGGCGGGGAGGAGATCCGGGCTTAGGACCTCTTTGGACCTTGCCTCGCCGGGCTGCCCTTGAACTTGTCTCCTGGACTCGCAGCCCGCCGCTTGCACGGCTCCGCTTCAGAGGCTGAAGCTGTCGCCGGGCGCTTACTCGTCACGCTCCAGTTGAAGGGATTCGAAACGGTGCGCCGAGGTGTCGCTGTCTTGCTCGGGAAGAACGTAGTCCTGTGGATCACGACGCCCGTCGCGGGGTGCGCCTGAGGCCGTCACCGTCAGCAGCGAAGCTCCTGTCGTAGACAGCTGGAAGACCGAGACCGGAGCGGTTTACAGCCGAAAAGGAGCTCCAAAGCATTCCCACGACTCGGGATCCCGCGGCCATCCTGCGGCAGGTTCCCGGAGTCCTGCTCTTCAACGTCAACGTCAGCGCGACCTGCCCGAGACGGGCAAGCGCCAAACGCGACGGTCACACCGAAAAGGGACGAGGTCACTTCGGGTAGTCCTCGAGTTGAAGGATTCGTAGTCCCGCAAGTGCAGGCAGGTCGCGATCGTTCGTAAGCAAGGCGGAGCACGAGCCCGCGAGTGCTGCAGAAAGCTGAATCGCGTCCGGGGTCCGAAGCCCCGCGTAGCGGGCCCGCAGCTGTGCTGCGGCGCGGAACTGGGCACGATCGATGCCGATCAAGCGAAGCCCGCGGCTGCGCGCGAGCACTTCTTCGTACCTCTCGGCGAGAGCGAGGTTGCCGGCGCGATAGGGCACGACGAGGACCTCCAACAGGCTCAGGCTCGACGTGACGGCCTGAAGGCGCCCCGCGTCGATGGCTTCGAAGACCGGATCGAGCGCGGGCAAGAAACGCGGATGCTCCTCGATGAAATAGATGAAGCAAGCGGTGTCGAGCGCCAGGGGCCCATCACCGATGTCCCGGATCAGTCCCACGATTTGCGCTCGGCATCGACGTGGGCCGCTGCCTCGATGCCAATCCACTGCTCCCTGCCGAGACCCCGCAGCGTCAGGATCGACAGGAGATCCGGAGCTTTCAGCGCATCATCCAGGATGTTCGTCACCTCCTGAGCCACGGATCGGTGCTGCTGTTTGGCTCGCTTCTGCAGCTTCCGATAAAGCGAGTCCGGCAGGTTCTTCACATTGAGCGTTGCCATGTCTCCTCCGAAATTCCTCCATTGTGGAGTATCAAACTGGGATGGTCAATCGGACGCGACCAGACCGCGGCCTTTACGCTCAAGGGCCTCGCCGGGATAGCAGCGAATATCCCCGCGAGCGGCACGGTCGACACGAGCCCTACGAACTGCACGCTGGGAGGCGCGTCGCTTTTCGCCGCCGTCAATCCCACCGACGTGTTCTGCAAGCACATCCACTACGTCGCGGAGAAGAACGTGGACTCCGGCTGTCACGCGCGGCCAGATGGCCAAGTTCCGTCCAAGCCGAGGCTTTGCGGTCACTCGCGACGGTCCTGCCGCGGTACGTGTTCGCTTCAGTCCGGCGCGGTGAGGGGTGAAGCGCCTCGGGCCACCGGCGGCACGAGAGCCCCGGCGGAAACCACCATCTTCATCGCCTGCTCGGGCGTCATCTCGAGGTACGTCACCCGCTCCTCGGGCACGACGAGCAGGAAGCCTGTCGTCGGATTCACCGCGCTCGGGATGAAGATGCTGCACAGCTTCTTCCCCGTCTTAACCCCCGCTTCGCCGGCGACGTTCGAGGTCACGAAGCCCAGGCCCCACGACCCCGGCGAGGGGAACTCGACGATCGCCACGCGCCCGAAGGAGCCGGCGCGCGAGGGGCCGAGCAGCAGTTCCGCGATCTGGCGCAGCGTCGCGTAGATCTTGTTGATGAGCGGCACGCGCTGCATGAGCCGGTCCCACATCGCGAAGACCCGGCGGCCGAGAATCAGGGAAGCGAGCCAGCCCAACAGGAGAAGCAGCACGTTGAGCAGCACGAAGCCCAGGCCGAAGACCGAGATCCCCCGCGCGCGCAGCTGCGCGCCGAGAATGTTGTCGAAGAATGCGAAGAGGTTCCAGACGACCCACAGCGTCAGCGCCGTGGGCGCGAAAACGACGATGCCGGCGATGTAGTAGCGGCGGAGGCGAGCCCCGAGACCGGCGGCCACGTGGCGATCGTAACCCGCTCGCCCGGCGCCTGTCATATATTCCGCCTGGCAGAACCCCCTTGATCAACACGAGCCTCTCCAACCGATACGAGATCATCGGCGAGCTCGGCCGCGGCGGAATGGGCGTCGTGTACCGCGCCCGTGATCCGATGCTCAACCGCGAGGTCGCCGTCAAGCTCATCTCTTCCAACGACCTGACCGCCGAGCTCGAGGAACGTTTCCAGCGCGAAGCGCAGGTCGTCGCGCAGATGGATCACCCCGCGATCGTGCCGATCCACGATCTCGGCCGAGACCAGGGCTCCCTCTTCTTCGTGATGCCGCTGGTCGGCGGAACGACCCTGCTCCGGTTGATTCGGGACCAGTCGCTGCGCCTGGGCGAAGTGGTGGACATCGGAATCCAGGTCGCCGAAGCGCTCGAGTACAGCCATTCGCGCGGCGTCGTCCATCGGGACATCAAGCCCGCCAACATCATGGTCACGCGGGAGGAGGGGTCGGGGGTCCGCGTCCGGGTCATGGACTTCGGCCTCGCCCACGCCACGACCGAGTCGCGGCTCACCAAGACCGGCACGCTCGTCGGCACGGTCGCCTACCTCTCCCCGGAGCAGGTCGCCTCCCGCGCCTTCGACGGGCGCTCGGACATCTATTCGCTCGGAGTGGTGCTCTACGAGTGCCTCGTGGGCGAGCCGCCCTTCACGGGAGAGGTCCAGTCGATCCTCTACCGAATCGTCCACGAGATCCCCCAGCCACCCAGGGCTCTGGGAGCGGACATCCGGGAAGAGCTTCAGGACATCATCTTGCGCTGTCTGGAAAAGGATCCCGCGAAACGGCCGCAGAAAGCGGGACAAGTCGCGGACGCGCTGCGCCGACTCAAATCGAGCCTCGCTTCCGACGAGTTCCGGATGTCGGTCGTTCTCTCCGCCAGCCGCGTGATCCAGCGCCCCGCGTCTTCTCCCTTCGTTGGCCGCGAGAAGGAGTTCGCCGAGCTGCAGCGGCGCCTGAATGCGGCCATCGCGGGGGAATGCCAGTTTGCGGTCGTGGCGGGCGAGCCGGGGATCGGCAAGACCCGGCTTCTGGAGGAGCTGAAGAACCTCGCCCTGGCGCGCAAGATCCGCGTCCTCTACGGCCGGTTCATCGAGCAGGACCGCTCCTTCCCCTACCAGGGCTTCTGCGAGCTGATCGAGGACTACTTTCGGTCCCGCGACGCCGCCGGCGCCTCGGGAGAGGGTCCCGACTTCTCCGACCTCGCCGCCGACCTGATCGCGCTCTTCCCGCAGCTCTCCGAAATCTCCGAGCTGCGCTCGGCCGCCGGCGGCGACTCGCGCGTCGCGACCATGGCCGGCGAGAAGAAGGCCGAGGACCGGATCCAGATTTTCGAGCTGATCGCCAAGACCCTCACGCGAATCGCGGGCGGAAAGCCCCTCCTGCTCATTCTCGACAATCTCCACGGGGCCGAAGTGTCGATCGAGGCGCTGCAGTACATCGTTCGGCGGCTCCGGGCGACACCGACCCTCATCGTGGGCAGCTATCGCCAGACGGAGACCGACAAGCGGCATCCGCTCATCCGAATGCTCGAGTCGTTCACGGACGACCCGCGCTTCGTCTCACTCACGCTCCCTCCCTTCTCTCCTTCCGAGCACCGCTCCTTCGTCGAGTCGCTGGTGGGAACGCCCGGCGTCTCGGAAGACCTCGCGCTGAGGCTCCGCGAGGCCACCGAGGGAAACCCTTTCTTCACGAAGGAACTGGTCCGCTCCCTCGTCGAGTCGGGCGGAATCGCGAAGGACGACACCGGAGGCTGGAGCTTCTCGAAGGAGACCGCGATCTCGGCGGATGCCCTGCCGGCGACGATTCAGCAGGCCGTCGAGAAGCGGATCGAGCGGCTCCCCGAGGAGCTCCGCGACCTGCTGTCGGCGGCCTCCGTCCTGGGAAAGACCTTCGACTCGAAGGATCTCGCGAGCCTGACGGAGGGCGCTAAGGACCTCGACGACGACCTCGATCGACTCGTCCGCGAGGGGATGCTCGAAGAAGAGCGGGAGTCTCGCGGAGACCGCCTGAGCTTCTCGAGCGGAATCGTCCGCGACGTTCTCTACGCCGCGCTCTCGCGGCGCCGGCGCCGCTCGCTTCACCGCAAGTATGCGGAGCTCCTCGAAAAGCGCTACTCCGGCCGGCTCGAGCGCGTCTTCCCCGAACTCGTTCATCATTTTTCGCAGGCGGACGTCCCCGAGAAGACCGTCGAGTACGGCCTGAAGCTCGCGCAGAAGTCGCTCGACGCCTTCAGCCCCGAGGAGGCGATCCGGGTCGCGAAGATCGCCCTGGACTACCTGGAGGACGCCGAAGAGGCCGGCGACCGCCTGCTCGAGGCCGACGCGCGGCTTCTCCTCGCCCGGGGTCACCGCCTGGCGGGAAACATCGAGCTCGCCCTGCGAGAAGGCGAAGCCGCGATTCGGCTCTTTGAGGGAGAGAAGCAGACGGGACGAGCCGCCGGCGCCCTCCTGCTCGTCGCGGACACGGCCTGGCAGGCGCGCCACATCGACGACTCCCGCCGATGGGTCGAGCGCGGAATCGAGGCGGCGCGCGCGAGCGGAGAAAGCGACAAGCTCGGCAAGCTTCTTTCGCTCGCCGCGACCCTCGCGAACCTCCGCGGGGAGTACGCGAAGGCTGCCGCATACCAGGCCGAGATCGAGACGCTCACGCCCGCGGAAAAGGTCCGCGAAGAGGAGGTGCCGCAGGGCGGAACGCTCGTCGTGGCGATGGCCAACCCCATTGCGGCGTCCGAGCCCGGCCGGTACGAGACCAACGAGGAGCAGGAGGCCCTGGCGAACGTGTTCGAGAGGCTCGTGACGACGGACTCCCAGGGCAACCTCGCGCCGGAGCTCTGCGAGGAATGGGTCCTGCAGGAGGAGGCGCGGTCGGTGCGGCTGCGCCTGCGTCCCGATGTGACCTTCTCGGACGGCACCCCGCTGACCGCCTCGGCCGTCAAGGCCTCGCTCGAGCGCTCGATCCGGCTCTCCAAAGACCAGATGCCCGCGGCCTTCGTCGCGATCCGCGGGGTCTCGGAGTTCCTCGAAGGAAAGAGCGATGGCGTCTCCGGCATCGCGTTGCTGTCCGGGTCGGAGATCGAGATCAAACTCGCCGATCCGCTGCCGATCTTCCCGTCACTGCTGACCGACCCGAGAACCGCGATCGTTTCCGCGGCTCGGACGGAGACGGACGCAAAACCGCGGGGCACCGGGCCGTACCGGGTCGCTCTCCAGACCGCCGATCGCGTCGTCCTGGACAGGAATCCCCGCTACTGGAGGCAGCCGCCGGCCAAGCTCGACCGCATCGAGTTTCGTTGCTCGCTCGCCGCCCCCTCGATCGCCGAGGGCCTTCGCTCCGGGTCGCTCGACATCGCGCGCGACCTGCTTCCCCGCGACCTCGAGGCGATTCTCCGCGAGCCCCGGTTTCGCGCCGGCTTCGTCGAAACGCCGAGGAAGAACACCTACTTCGCCGTTTTTCAGAAGGGATCCCCCGCGGGATCGAACGCCGCGCTGCGGCGCGCGCTCGCCGGGGCCGTCCGAACGCAGGATCTGGTCTGGAGCGCGCTCGGTCGCTTCGCGCTGCCCGCCACCGGCCTGATCCCGCCGGGAATCCTGGGCCACGACGCCGGAAGGCGGCAGGTGCACTTCCCGCGCGAGCGCGCGGCCGAGATGATTCGCTCGGCAGGACTGCCGCTGCCCGTGCGGCTTCGGGTCTCGGTCCACCCGATCCTGCAGAACCAGTACGCCGCCCTGACGCAGGCCCTCTTCCAGGTCTGGGCCGAGCTGGGAGTCGAAGTGGACGTCGTCGCGAAGACGATGCCCGAGTTCCTCGAGTCGTGGCTCGCCAACGAGGCAATCGACGTCATGCTGGGGCGCTGGATCGCCGACTACGACGACCCCGACAACTTCACGTTCACGCTCTTCCACTCCGGCAACGGCGCGGCTCGCGCCTACTTCTGCTCGCCCGAGACCGACCGGCTCCTCGAGGAAGCCCGCGCCGAGGCCCGGCCGGCCGCGCGGGAGAGCCTCTACCGGAAATTCGAGCACGCGCTGATCGATCCCGCGATCGTCGTGCCGCTCTTCCACGAGGTGGACTACCGCATCGCCGGTCCGAGGGTCCGTGGCCTGCAGCTGCGCAGCACGGCGCCCTACGTCAACTACGCCGAGATCGGAAAGCGGGAACCGCCGGAAGGCCGGGCCGCGGCGGAGCGGCAGGCCGCCGGAGGGACTCTCCACGTGCCGATCGCGGGTGTCGTCCGGGACATCGACCCCGCCGCGTGCGAGACCCAGGAACAGAGCGAAGTGACGCCCGGTCTCTTCGAGACGCTCACGCGGGCCCTCGGGGGAACGCGAATCGTTCCCTGGCTCGCCTCCGAGGTGCTCCCGGAAGCCGACGCGAGGCGATATCGCTTCCGGCTTCGCCCGGGCATTCGGTTCCACGACGGGCGCCGCCTGACAGCGCGCGACGTGCGCTCATCCTGGGAGCGCCTCCTGCACAGCCCGAGCGTCAATCGCTGGCTCCTGTCGCCCATCCGCGGCGCGAAGGCCATCATCGACGGCCAGGCGACCGATCTCGAGGGCTTCCACATCGTCTCGCCGACGGAGTTCTTCATCGATCTCGAGAAGCCCGTTGCGTTCTTTCCGGCCGTGATCTCCTACACGCCGACGGCGGTGCTTCCGGAGGGAACGGGGGCCATCGGCTCGGGAATGCGGGAGGGAGCGATCGGAACAGGGGCTTTCCGCGTCGTCAACTTCGAATCCGGACGGCGGCTCGAGCTCGAGCGCAACCCGCACTACTGGCGCGAGGGATACCCCCGGTGCGAGGGACTGATCTTTCGATTCGGCGTCTCCCCCGAGGAGATTCGCAACGAGTTTGCGGCCGGCAGATTGTCTCTCGCGACTGACCTCTTGCCCGCCGATGCCGAGGCCTTCCGGCACGATCCCCGGTTCGCCGGGAACTACCGGGACAGCCCGCGTCTGACCACGTACTTCGTGACCTTCAACAGCCGGCGGGGGCCGTTTCGGGACGTGGAACGGCGTCGCGAACTGGTTCGGAGCGTCGACGTCGCGGGCCTCGTCCGCCGCACCCTGGGAAGGGTCGCGCTCCCGGCGCACGGCATCATCCCGCCCGGCCTTCTCGGATACTCCTCCGCCGGACCGAGCTCCGGACCCGTCTCGGGCGCCGCCCCCTCGGACAGCTCGGTCGAGGCGACCGTTTCGCGGGAAACCACCGAGGTCAAGGCGGTGATCCATCCGATCTTTTCCGGCGAGTTCTCGGCCTTCTTTCAAGAGCTGACGTCTGCCTTTCGCGACGCCGGATTCCGAATCCAGCCGATCAACAAGACCATGGCGGAGTACATGAAGCTGCAGCAGACCGGCGCGGGTGACTTGAACATCGGTCGCTGGAACGCCGACTACCCCGACGCGGACAACTTCGTCCACACGCTTTTTCACTCCGATGCCGGATTCTTCGGCAAGTACCTCGACGCGCCCGAGATCGATGAACTGGCCGACCGCGGGCGGGCCGAGGCCGATCCCCGCGTCCGCCACGGCATCTACCGCCAGGTCGAGGAACTGATCGCCCGGGAGGCTCTGCTGCTGCCACTCTTCCACGACCAGGTCTATTGCTTCGCGCGGCCCGAGGTGGAAGGGCTCGGCTCTCTCGGCTCGAATCCGATCGTCTCGTACGAAGAACTCTCGATCCGGCGGTAACGAAGCTTTCGGCCGCGGGCAGCCGCTTCGCGGCTGGCGGCCGAGAGTTTCGGCTCGGAAAAGATCGCACATCACCATCAGCACAAAAGCAGTTTCGTGGCGAAGTGCTTTCGGGAACCAGTCTGCCGGAAAGGTTGGCGGAGAGGACGGGATGACCGCCGGCTGGCCGGCGTCGTCTCGCGCCCCTCGGCCGCGTTCGCGGCCGACGACGCTCGGCTCGACCCGTGATAGAGGGTTAGGCCCCTCGGCGGTTCGCGGGCTGGCTCGGATTGTGGAAGCGAGATCTCTCTCGCTTCACTCCCCGAATCGACACTTTCAGAGTTGGCGGAGAGGACGGGATTCGAACCCGTGATAGAGGTTTAGGCCCCTATGGCGGTTTAGCAAACCGCTGGTTTCAGCCACTCACCCACCTCTCCGCAAGCGGTCTGGTCGGCTCGATGTTAGTGGATACGCTTCGAGATTGAAACCAGCGGTACCATCCCCTCCGCGTGACCCGCCGCCGGATTCTCCTCATCTTTCTGGCTCTCCTGCTCGCCGGCGTCGGCGTCTGGGTCTACCACAACACGTCGATCCGCCGTCTGCGCCGCGAGTTCGAGCCCTGGATGGTGAGGCTCGTCCATTACCGCGACGCCTGCGAGGCGACGCGCCGCGCGCTCCGCAGTCGCGTGGCGACGGCGGGCGACCCTGAGGGGATCGCGGCCCTCCGCTCCTGGGCGTGGGCCGGGCTCGAACGAATCGGCTACGTCGACTTCCGGGTCCAAAAGCCGTCGCACGAGATCCGGCCGGAGCGGGAGAGGACGTCGGGGCGTGTGCTCTTCACGGTCGGCGGGTTTGCCTCCGGTGGGGCGAGGGTCGAGAGGAGCGCGGAAGTGACGGTGTCGGCGAAATGGACGCCCTCACCCCGGCCCTCTCCCGGGGGGAGAGGGGGCGGAGGGGCCTCACCCGAAGGGAGAGGGAGTGAAGCCTCCGTCCGGTTCGAGAGGACCATCTCGGAGCGCAGCGAGCCCAGTCCCCGATTCCACGACGCCACCGCCGACGCCGGGCTCGGGGCGCCGCGCCACGACCCGCCGTTGAAGCTCACCAACTGGCTGATCTCCGACATCTGGCCGGGCTCCGGCGTGGCCATCCTCGACTACAACCGGGACGGCGCCGAGGATCTCTTCGTCGCCGACGGGCTTCGCTCCATCCTCTACCAGAACGACGGCCACGCGCACTTCACGGACGTCACGGAGAAGGCCGGCCTCGCAAGGGACTCGGCACACGGCATCGCCGCGACCGGTCTCGCGGCCGGCGACATCGACGGCGACGGCTTCCCCGACCTCTTCGTGACGGACGCCTTCGGTCCGGCGCGTCTCTTCCACAACCGCGGTGACGGGACCTTCGAAGAGTGGACGGATCGCTCCGGCATCTCGGTCGACAGGGACGCGCGGTCCGCCGTCTTCGCCGACGTGGACGGCGACGGCGACCTCGATCTCTTCGTCTGCGTGACCGGCGACTACTACCACAAGATGCCCGATCCGCCCTTCGACGCAAACGACGGCAGGCAAAACCACCTCTACATCAACGACGGCCATGGTCGCTTCACCGACGCAAGCGAGGCCTGGGGTATCGCGAAAATGACTCGCTGGTCTCTCTCCTCGCTCTTTGCCGACTACGACGGCGACGGCCGCGCGGACCTGCTCGTGACCAACGACTTCGGGTTGACCAATCTCTACCGCAACGACGGCGGCCGGCGTTTCACGGATGTCGCAAAGAAGGCCGGCGCGGAAGTTCGCGCCTACGGCATGTCGGGCATCTGGGGCGACTTCGACGGCGACGGGAACCTCGACCTCTACACGACCGGAGCGGACACGCAGTGGTACTTCCTGCACGAGTACCCGTCCCTGCCGATCGGCATTCCGGGGAGGATCTTCTTGCCGATCGCGATCGCCTGGATGGAGAAGATGGCGACGGGCAACTCGCTACTCCTCCAGCGTCCCGACCACACCTTCGAAAACGCGACCGCGCGGTCGGGCGCGGCCCATGCCGGCTGGAACTGGAGCACGATCGCCGCCGACCTCGACAACGACTCCTGGCTCGACCTCTACTCGACCAACGGCATGTGGGGCGACGGGCGCGACCACGACACCGAGCTCGAGTTCTGGTGGGACTCGCTCGCCTACTGGGACGACTACGTCGCGGGCACGAGGACCTTCGACCGAAAGGGAGCCGGCATGGCCGGCATCGAGCGCGACCGTTACTTCCACAACCGGGGCGGCGCAAACCCGATCTTCGAGGACCGGGGCTTCCTGGACGGGCTCGACCTCGAGACCAACGGCCGCGCGGCGGCGGCCTTCGACGCCAACGGCGACGGCGCCCTCGACGTTTACGTTCGCTCGGTCCAGGCGCCCGAGGCGCTGTTTCTGGCGACGCCCCGGCCCGGCGAGCATTTCCTGCGGCTCATCCTTCGGGGCGCCCCGGGCAAGGACAACTACGACGGCGTCGGCTCGCGCGTCACCGCGACGCTTCCCGGAGGACGGCGTTTCGTCGTCGAGACGGACAACGAGAGCGGTTACCTCTCGACCGCAAGCCCGATCGCGCACCTGGGGCTGGGCGGCGCGACGAGGCTCGCGGGTCTCACGGTGCGGTGGCCCTCGGGGCGGCTGCAGGACCTCGGCCCCGTCGAACGGGTCGATCGCGTGCTGACCGTGGACGAGGATCGCGGCATCCTTCCGGCGGCGGCCGGACGGCCTTAGACCGCTCTCCGGCTTCTGCCGTAGACTAGCAGGGTGCTGAAAAAGGGTGTGGGGTGGCGTGACGAGCGCCGCGCGGTCAGATGCAAGGAAGCGCGACGACGGCGATGCGAGAGCATCGTCGAGGAGCGATGACGCCGCAGATGGCCCCGCGCCGCCGTAACCCGAAGGGTGGCCGGCACTTTGCCGGCGCCCGCG
>JBLMXY010000027.1:0-2570 GCA_050257975.1 Acidobacteriota bacterium | reverse complement strand
GGATGAGGACTGGAGCGAGATCGCCCGGGAAAGCGGCCAAAACCCCCCAAACCGCGCGACCGCCGAAAACCTCGCCTACGTCATCTACACCTCCGGCTCCACCGGAATACCCAAAGGCGTCAGCATCCGCCACCGCAGCGTCGTGCGTCTGGTTCGCGGCACCGACTACGCGGCGCTTGGACCCGACGAGGTCTTCCTCCAGGCCGCGCCGATCTCCTTCGACGCTTCGACCTTCGAGCTGTGGGGAGCGCTTGCCAACGGCGCGCGGCTGGCGCTGATGCCGCCGGGCGCGCCGTCGCCGGCCGCCGTGGGAGAGGCGGTCGAACGCCTCGGGGTCTCGACGCTCTGGTTGACGGCCGGTCTCTTCCACCGAATGGTCGAAACGGAGCTCGAGAGGCTGCGCGGCGTCCGGCAACTCCTGGCGGGAGGAGACGTGCTCTCGGTGCCGCACGTGGAGAGGGCGCTGCGCGAGCTGCCGCACTGCCGGCTGGTCAACGGGTACGGCCCCACGGAGGGCACGACGTTCACGTGCTGCCACACGGTCTCGCGCGACGAGCCGGTCGGCGCGAGCGTGCCGATCGGAAGACCCGTCGCGAACACGCGCGTCTTCGTCCTGGACCGCCACCGGCAACCGGTGCCGATCGGCGTCCCGGGCGAGCTGTACATCGGCGGCGACGGTCTCGCCCGAGACTATTTTCACCGTCCGGAGCTCACCGCGGAGAGGTTCGTGCCGGATCCTTTCGGCGCCGGCCCTCAGGACCGGCTCTACCGCAGCGGCGATCGCGTCCGATACCGGCCGGACGGGACAATCGAGTTCCTCGGACGGATGGACGACCAGATGAAGGTCCGGGGCTTTCGCGTGGAGCCGGGCGAGGTCGAAGCCGCTTTGCGGCAATACCCTTCCGTTCGGGAGGCCGTCGTCGCGCTCCGCGAGTTCGGGCCCGGAGACCGGCGCCTGGTCGCGTACGTGGTTGCCGACGCTTCGGGATCGCGGAACGTCTCGCTGCTGAGAAGCTTCCTCGTCGAGAAGCTTCCCGACTTCATGATCCCTTCCTCTTTCGTCTGGCTCGATTCCATCCCTCTGACTCCCAACGGAAAGGTGGACCGATCGGCTCTGCCGCCGCCGGGGCACGAGCGGCCTTCCCTGGAGAAGACGATCGTCGCTCCCCGCAACGAGCTGGAATCGAGGCTCGTTGCGATCTGGGAGAGGGTTCTCGACGTGCGCCCCGTCGGCGTCACGGACAACTTCTTCGACCTCGGAGGACACTCGCTGCTCGCTGCCCGCCTGTTCTCGGAAATCGAAAGAGAGCTCGGACGGCCCCTCGCGCTGTCGGCCATCTTCGAGGCGCAAACGGTTGCGGAGCTGGCGGGGATGTTGAAGGAGAGCGACTCGAGGCGGCGTTCCCCTTCCCTGGTGGCCATCCGGTCGAAAGGAATCGAGCCTCCGTTCGTCTGCGTCCACGCGGCCTGGGGAAACGTCTTCCAGTACCGGGAGCTCGCGCGCCGCCTCGGAGAGGGCCAGCCTTTCTACGGGCTTCAGGCGCGGGGACTGGACGGAAAGAGGCCGCCTTGCGAAACCGTTGAGGAGATGGCGGCCAACTACATCGAGGAGCTTCGAGCCTTCCAGCCGGAGGGGCCTTACTACCTCGGCGGCCATTCCTTCGGAGGGCTCGTGGCCTTCGAGATGGCCCGTCAGCTTCATGCCCGAGGTCGACGCGTCGGCCTGCTCGCTCTGCTCGACACTTCGGCCTTTCCCTTCGAGCCGCGACCGACCCGCCTGGAATTCGTGCGCAACCGGACGCGCTTCCACGCCACGAAATTGAAGGAGATCCCGGCCGAAAGGAGGGTCGGCTATCTCCTCGAACGCGGGAGGGCGCTGGCTGCGCTGGCCGGCGGCCTTCTCTTGCGCGCCTATGAGCGGGTCTTTCGGCCCTTGCGAAGGGCGCGGCGAAGAGTCTTCGAGGCCAACCGTCGCGCGGCGCTCCGGTACGTGCCGGGATTCTACGCGGGGCCGGTGACTCTCTTCTGGGCGGCGGATCGTTGGAGACGTCTCGCGGACGGCCGACCGCCGAGAGACCCGCGACTGGGTTGGGGAAGGTTGTGCGGCGGGGGCGTGGACGTCCACGAGGTCCCGGGCAACCACGCCTCGATGCTCGACGACGGGGCAAACGTTCAGGCTCTTGCCGAGAAACTGTCCGCGTGCCTTCGCGACGCGCAGAAGAAGGAACTCCGGCGCGGTCGAGGCGCGGCAACGAGAGCGGCCGCCGCGCGGTAATCCGACCGAAAGAGGCGACTCGGGGACGGCGCGGCGCGCCAGGGGCCGTCCAGCCGCAAGGCGAAGGCGTTGCCGGGGAATCTGGCCATGGCGTCGCGGGTGACGGGACCGCCCGGGCGGCACGGGGTGACCGAGCAGCCGGCGATGGCGCCCCTGGCCCACAGGGACTGCACGGCGAAGGCGGTGCGCCGATTCATCGGGTCCTCCTTCGGAATCCTGGAATTGGAGAAATTCCAGACCGACGGAGCCTGTCAGCCGGCTGGTCGGATCTCGGGCGTCACGGCGGGCGGATTCG